>NZ_JBEZIQ010000018.1:0-161229 GCF_040651155.1 Kitasatospora sp. NPDC048545 | reverse complement strand
GCGACCAGCCTTGGCCAGGCCCTTGAGGATCTTCTGGGCGATCCCCTTGAGCTTGGTGCCGACGGCTTTGCCTGCCCCCTTGAGCTTGCTGAGCACCGGGAGGGTGCCCCGGAGGCCCAGGGCCTCAGGAGGAGGTGCGGCGGCGGCGGGAGTAGACCACCGCGCCCGCGCCGGCGGCCAGCAGGACCGTGCCGGCGCCCGCGTACAGCAGGGTGCCGTCGCTACCGGTGCTGGCCAGCTTCTTGCCGTCCGGGGCGCCCGGGATCGGGGTGGGGACGCTGACCTTGGTGGGCACGGGGATCGGCTCGGCCGGGTTGACCGGGGTGTCGGTGGTGGGCTTGTGCACCGGCACGGTGGCGGTCGGCGGGGTCGACGGGCCCTCGCTCGGGACCTCGGTGGGGGCGCCGGTCGGCGCACCGGTCGCCGGGGCGGTGGCCGCCGGGGTGGTCGGCGTCGCGGACGGGGTCCCGGACGGCTTCGCGGTGGCGCTCGGCGTGGCCGGGGCCGACGGGGTGGTCGGCGGCGTGACCGGGGGCGTGACCGGGGGCGTCACCGGCGGAGTGACCGGAGGCGTGACGACCGGGGTCGACGGGCCGTGCGACGGGGTGGTCGGCACGGAGGTCGGGCTGCTCGACGGGGTCTTGGTCGGGGTCGGCGTCACGGTCGGCGAGGGCTTGCCGGTCGGAGCCGGGGTCTCGCCACCGCAGTCGACCTTGAAGACCTTCTGCTTGGGGTTGTTGAGCTTGGTGTCCTTCGGCAGCTCGCCGTCGACCAGCTCGACGGACTGCCAGTACAGCTTGTAGTGGCCGTCGGGCAGGTGGATGTCCTCGGTGCGGACGTGGCCGTGGCCGTCGACCGGGAGGTCGCCGTACGCGACGAGCTTCTCCTGGGGGCCGCCACCGACGGTGGTGATCGCCCAGATCACGTCCTGGTCGGCGTCGAAGCCGAAGGAGTCCAGGTAGAAGGTGCAGACCTTGGGCTCGTTGCGGACGTCTTCCTGGCCGGTGGCGGCGTCGTGGATCTTGACGGTGCCGTTGTTGCCGGGAGCGCCGCCCTTGCCGCCGCCACCGGCGACGGCGTGCGCGGCCGCGGGGGCGAGGAGGATCAGGGCGGCGGCGGTCGGGACGGCCACCAGGGAGCGCGCGGCGGTGGAGCGGATGTGCATGGGCGTTCCATCGGGTACGGCAGGCCGGGACGAGCCTGCGCAGTGGGAGGGAGCCTCTGGTCGGCCGTTTCGGCGGGAGCCGGTGCCGTACGACGGGAGAGGCACAAAAGTTCCCGCAGAGAGAAACGTGACGCAAGGGAGGTTTGGCTGAAATGCCCTGCTGTGCACGGTTGATCCATGTAGTTCGTTACAACGATCCGATCACCTGGTTGTCATGGTTTCGTGTGCACTCCAGCCGTTACGACCTCCGGCGACGGTCAACTCCGGGCCCCGCCCCCGCGGGTGAAACCACCACGCCGAGGTGGCCGGTATTGACCGGTCTCCGGGCACGGCCTGCGTGTCGGGCGGCGGGCGGGGGCCAGGTTTCTCTATCGTCCGTCTGGAACCGCCCAGTCCGCCGATTCCGCTGCCTGCGCAGCCGACCCGACCCGTGGGAGAGTGCGATGCCCGGCCCAGAGCAGACCGCCGAGGAGAGCGCCGACGTCATCGTGGTCGGTGCCGGCCCGGCCGGTTCCACCGCCGCCGCCCACCTCGCCCGGACCGGCCTGGACGTCCTGCTGCTGGAGAAGTCCGCCTTCCCGCGCGAGAAGGTCTGCGGCGACGGCCTCACCCCGCGCGCCGTCAAGCAGCTGACCGACCTCGGCATCGACGTTTCCGAAGAGGCCGGCTGGCTGCACAACCGGGGCCTGCGACTGGTCTCCGGGCGGCGCTCGCTGGAGTTCGACTGGCCCGAGCTCTCCGCCTTCCCCGGCTACGGACTGGTCCGCCGCCGCGCCGATTTCGACGAACTGCTCGCGCGCAAGGCCGCCGCGTCCGGCGCCCGGGTGGTCGAACGCGCCAACGTGGCCGGGCCCGTGGTGGACGAACGGACCGGCCGGATCACCGGCGTCACCGCCAAGCTGGGTGAGGAACGCCTGCCCGTCACCTACCGGGCCCCGGTCGTGGTCGCCGCCGACGGCAACTCCACCCGGCTGTCCGTCGCCATGAAGCGCTACCGCCGCACCGACCGCGCGATGGGCGTCGCCTACCGGACCTACTTCCACACCCCGCGCCACGAGGACCGCTACCTGGAGGCCTGGCTCGACCTGCGCGACCCCGACGACCCGGCCCGGCGCCTGCTGCCCGGCTACGCCTGGGTGTTCGGGATGGGCGACGGCACCGCCAACGTCGGCCTCGGCGTCCTCGACACCGCCAAGACCGACGTGGACTGGCGGGAACTGCTGCGCCGCTGGTGCGAGGACCTGCCGCCCGCGTACGGCTACACCCCCGACGGCGTCACCGAGCCGATCCGCGGCGCCGCCCTCCCGATGGGCCTCAACCGCAGGCCCCACTACGCGGACGGCCTGCTGCTCGTCGGCGACGCGGGCGGCACGGTCAGCCCCGGCACCGGCGAGGGCATCGCCTACGCGATGGAATCCGGCCGCTTCGCCGCCGAGACCGTCGTCCAGGCGCTCGCCCGCCGCACCGACCGCGGCCGCGAACTCGCCCTGCGCGCTTACCCGCAGGCCCTGCGGTCCGCCTACGCCGGCTACTTCGCCCTCGGCCGGCTGGCCGCCGACCTGCTCGGCCGCCCCAGGCTGCTCGGCACCGCGGGGGCCGCCGGACTCGGCCACCCGGCCCTGCTGAAGGTGGCGTTCCGGCTCATGGTCAACCTGACCGAGCCCAACTCCAACGACGCCCTCGACCGGCTGCTCCACCTGCTCGGGCGGGTCGCGCCGGGGAGGTGAGCGCCGGGGAGGTGAGCGCCGCACCCCGGGTCCGCCGGGCCGCCCCGGAGCAGGATGACGGACGAACCGACGATCCGACCGCCTGGTGCAGAACCGGCCACGAAGGGCACGCGAACCGCCCCTCCGGTCACCAGACGTCGCCGTCGCGCCAGTCGCAGGCCAGCCGGCCGTCGAGGTCCAGCGGCGCCGAACCCGGCAGGACGAACACCGCGCCCTCCTCGTCCGGCGTCGGCCGCAGGCCGCCCGGGGTGATCGCGCAGAGCGGCCCGCGCCACGGCTGCCAGCCGCGCCGCCGGTAGAAGGGGACCGCCTCGTCCGAC
This sequence comes from Kitasatospora sp. NPDC048545, assembly GCF_040651155.1. Lineage (NCBI taxonomy): Bacteria > Bacillati > Actinomycetota > Actinomycetes > Kitasatosporales > Streptomycetaceae > Kitasatospora > Kitasatospora sp. NPDC048545. Next base: position 158,017 of record NZ_JBEZIQ010000018.1, on the reverse strand, counting down.
GAGCCCAGCACCCCCACCTCGTAGGCGCCCCGGACCACCCGCTCCACCGTGTCCATCAACGCACCGCCGTGCCCCCGCCCCCGGCGGTCCGCCCGCACCCCGACGCCCTCCACGTACCCGGTCCGCAGCGCCCGGCCGCCGTGCAGCATCCGCCGCTGGACGACCGACGCGTGCCCGATCAGTACCCCGTCCTCGATCAGCAGCGCGTGCACCCCGCCCAGCGCGTGCTCCCAGTCCCCGACGGTCATGTCGCCCTCGAAGACCCCGATCAGCAGCTCCCGCGCCTCCGTCAGCACGGCGTGCTCCAACTCGGCCGTGTGGGCCGTCAGCAGCTCGATCACGGGCCGATCCTCGCACCCGGACGGCCCGTTCGAAACCCGGATAAACCGCTGGCGGGAGCGGGGGCGCGGGGGATAGGAAGACCGGGTGACCACCACCAGCGACTCCCCCACCGACGGGCGCGTCTTCCGCCCCGCCGTCCTCGACCTCGGCGACGCCCTGCTGCGCCCCTGGGGACGCGGCCTCGACGTGCCCGGCGGCGTCGTCCCCGCACTCGTCGCCGCGTCGACGGACCCGGACATCGCCCGCTGGAACCCGCTCGACAGCGCCGACCCGGCCGCCGCCGAGGCCTACCTCGACCGCTGCGACGCCCACTGGGCCGACGGCACCATGGCCGCCTTCGCCGTCACCGACGCCGCCTGCGGCATCCTCCTCGGCAACGCCTTCCTGCGCTGGAACAACCAGGCCGACGGCATCGCCATGGTCGGCTACTGGCTGCTCGCCGCCGCCCGCGGCCGCGGCCTGGCCACCCGCGCCGCCACCGCCGTCACCCGTTGGGCCGTCGAGACCGCCGACGCCCGCCGCATCGAGCTCTTCCATGCCGTCGGCAACGACCGCTCCTGCCGGGTCGCCGAACGCGCCGGATTCCCGTACGAGGGCACCCTGCGCGCCTCCTGGCGCTTCGACGGCCGCGACTACCAGGACGAACACCTGCACGCCCGACTGGCCTCGGACCCGGATCCGGACCTCGGCTGACCCGAAGGGCCGGCGGGGCCCTATGATCGCCAGCGCTCCAACGGCGTCTGACGGAACGTGAGGAACGGGCGATGGCGATCCAGCACCACCACGGCGAGGTCAACGGGATACGGATGCACTGGGTCTCCGCGGGGGCCGGGGACCCGGTGGTCCTGCTCCACGGCTGGCCGCAGACCTGGTACGAGTGGCGCCACCTGATCCCGGTGCTGGCGCGGGAGTACCTGGTGATCGCCCCCGACCTGCGCGGTTGGGGGGAGACCGAGCGCCCCGCCGGCGGCTACGACGTGGCCACCGCGGCCACCGACGTCCGCTGCCTGCTCGACCGCCTCGGCCTGGACGGAGTGCACGTCGTCGGACACGACTGGGGCACTCCGGTCGGCTACCACCTGGCGGCCACCGCGCGAGACCGGGTGCGTTCGTTCACGGCGTTGGAGGCGAGCATTCCCGGGGCCGGCGGCGAGGACCTGCTGGACTTCTCCCGGTCCTGGAACCCGCTGTGGTTCTTCCCGTTCCTCGCGACGCCCGGGCTCCCGCAACAGCTCATCGGGGGCGGCGCGCAGACGACGTTCTTCACCTGGATCCTGACCCGGATGGCCCGGGCCACCCCGGGCTCGCTCTCCGAGGACGACATCGCGGTCTACCTGAAGGCGTACGGGGACGACGACGCGGTGCGTTCCAGCTGCGAGTACTACGTCAACACCTGGGTCAGCGCCGGACAGGTCCGCGAAGCGGCCCGGCGGCCGCTCGACATCCCCGTCCTGGCCGTCGCCGGGGAGCACTCCCTGGGGCAGCACATGATCGACTTCGTTCGCCGCCTCGCCCCGGACGCTCAGGGGGTCGTCCTGCCGGGCTGCGGTCACCTCGTCCCCGAGGAGCGCCCCGCCGAGCTCGCCCGGCTCGTCACCGACTTCCTGGCGGGTGCGCCCGGGACGGAGTGAGCCCGGTACCGCCGTCGGCCCGGGCAGCACGGGGCCGGGCCTCCCGGTCCGGCAGGCAGCGCGCCTCGCGGGGGAGCGGCCTAACCTGGAAGGGCACGTACGTGCGTGGCCTTCCAACGGAAGCGGTGGCCATGACGGTGATCTCGGCGGCTCTCTTCGGAACCGACTGGCGGCCCGCGCTGCCGGGTGGGGCCGAGCTGCTGCGCGAGTGCGCGGCCCGGGGCTGGACGGTCGTGCTGACCGGGCCCGGTCCCGCCGGGGCCCCGGCCCTGACCGTGGCCGATCCCGGGGGCGATCCGGTGCGCGCCGCGCTCGAACTGGTCGACGGCGGGTCCTCGCACGCGGTGGCCGTCGCCGGGAGCGTGCGCGAGGTACGGGCGGCGCGCCGGGCCGGGGTGCCCTGCGTCGCCCTGGAGGCCGGCGGGGACGTCGGCCCGGAGCTGCGGGCAGCGGGTGCGGTCGAGGTCCACCGCGACGCGGCCGCGCTGCTGCGCGTCCTGGACGACAGCCTGCTCGCCCGTCCCCGGGCCTTCGGACCCGTGGGCGCCGGAACAGGTGGTCCCCGGAACGGTTAGCGCCGGCCCGCGCCGGGCAACCCGCCGGGTGCGAGCACGTCACCGGAAGTGTCGGAGGTGACCGAGATGGACGGTCCCGCATTGAGCGGATGGGAGCGGCGGCTCCTCGAGGAGATCGAGTCCGATCTGCGTCAGGACACCAAGCTCGACCGGAGGCTGAGCACCATGGGTGCGAAGCGGCCCAGCCGGGTCCGGCGCGGGCTCGGTGCCGTCGGGCGCCGGGTCACGGCGGGGGTGGTGCTGACGATCCTGGTGATGACGGCGATCTGCCTCGGCGTGGGCGCGCGGACCCCGACCCCGGCCGTGCTGGCCGCGTTGGGGATGGTCTGGGCGGCCACCGTGGCGGCCGCGGTCGCGACCTCGGAGCTGTTGCGCCGCCGCAGCGCCTCCCGGTCCGGCCGGGCGGAGGCCGCGGAGCTGCAGGAGCCCCGTGAACGCCGTGAACGGCGGCCCTGGGACCGGCCGGAGGCGTGACGCGATGAGGACGGACGTGAGGCGAACGGACGTGAGGCGATGAGCACCGACCTGTGGGAGCACCGACCGGGCTCCCACCCCGCCGCCGACCTCGGCCTGGTCGGGTACGAGGTGCAGGCCACCGACGGCCCGGTCGGCCGGGTCGAGCAGGACGGCGGGGACCACCTGCTGGTCGACGCCGAGCCCTGGGTACCGGGCACCCGGGTCCTCGTCCCGGTGGGCCTGGTCGCCCGGGTCGACCACCTCGAACGCGCCGCCCACCTCGACTGCCCGCGGGCCAGGCTCAGCTCCGCCCCGCCCGCCGCGGTCGACCTGACCGCGCCCCGTCCGCGCTGAGCGGCCGACCCGTGCCCTGGCCGTCCACCACGCTCACCGGCCGGACGATCGCCTTCCTGGTCGCGCCGTACGGTGTCGAGCAGTCCGAACTGACCTCCCCCTGGCAGGCGGTCGCCGAGTCCGGCGGCACGCCGCGCCTGCTGTCCACCGCCGAGGGGCGGATCCAGGCCGTCCGGCACCACACCCCTGGCGACACCTTCGCCGTGGACGCCCCGGTCGCCGGAGCGGACCCGGCGGACTACGACGGCCTGGTCCTGCCCGGCGGCGTCGCCAACCCGGACCACCTGCGGCTGGACCGGTCGGCGGTCGCCTTCGTGCACGCCTGCTGCCTGGCGGGCCGGCCGGTCGCGGCGATCTGCCACGCCGCCTGGACCCTCATCGAGGCCGACGCCGTCCGCGGCCGCACCCTCACCTCCTGGCCCAGCCTGCGCACCGACCTGGTCAACGCCGGCGCCCACTGGGTCGACGAGCCGGTTCACGTCTGCCACGAGGGCCCCGGCCCGCTCGTCACCAGCCGCAAGCCGGGCGACCTGCCGCTCTTCGAGGACGCGTTCGTGACGGAGTTCGCCCACGCGTGGGCGAAGCGGCGGAGGTAGGGCGGGCCGCTGCGGCGTAGGACCGGGGCGCTGCGGCGCGGGCTGCGCCCCGGACGGCCCCGGTCGGTGGGCCCCGCCGTCAGTCGCCGCGCAGACGGACGAAGGTGGCGGTGGGCGGCCGACCGCTGAGGGTGAGTTCGGCGCGGAGGGGGCCGGTGAGGGGTCGGACCGGGCCGTGGTCGGGGTCGGTGATGGCCGGGCCGAGGAGCGGCCGGGTCAGGTCGGCGACCTCCCGGGACTGGACGGCGGTGAGCCGGGGGGTCGTCAGGAGGACGCGGCCGTCGTCGAGTTCGAGGACCAGCGCGTGGGGACGGGCGGTCGGGCCGGTGACGGCGCGGACGGTGGCGTCCAGGGTGTCGGTGCGCCGGTACTTGACCCAGGCGCGCCCCGCGCCGCGCGGCCGGTACGGCGAGGCGGAGGCCTTGCAGACCAGGCCCTCCACCCCGGTGTCGGCGAGCCGCTCCATCCACTCCAGCGCCTCCGCCCGGTCGGTGGTGGCCAGCACGGGCCGGATCGGCGGCGGGACGTCGGCCAGCGCGGCGAGCAGGAGCCGGCGGCGGTCGGTGAGGGGGAGCCGGCGGACGTCGCGGCCGGGCAGGGCCAGCAGGTCGAAGGCGATCAGGCCGAGTACGACGTCCGGGGCGGCGGCCCGGGCCTGCCGCGTGCGCAGCAGCTCGCCGAAGGCGAACCGGCCGTCGCGCCAGGCGACCAGTTCGGCGTCCAGCACCAGTCCCTCGGGCAGTCGGGCGACGGCGGCGGCGATCGGCGGGAACTCGGGGGCGAGGTCACGGCCGGTGCGGGACTGCAGGACCGGTGGGCGGTCACCGCGGGCGAAGGCGACGCAGCGGAAGCCGTCCAGTTTCAGCTCGTACTGCACGCCGCCGCCCAGGCCGGCGGCGGGCGGTACGGCGGTGACGGCGGCGGGGCGCATCACCTCGACGGGCGGGTCGAGGACCGGGCGTGGTTGCGGTGAGCGCGGTCGCGGCGCGTTCGGCGGCGTGTCCTGCCGTGCGTCCTGCCGTGCTTCCTGCGCCGCGTCCTCCGGCTTCGCCGGGTCCGGCCGGTGCGGCGCCGTCGACGGGGTCGGCGGCAGCGGCCGGGCCCGCTCCGGGTCCAGCAGCGGGCCGAACAGGTCGCCGTGGGCGGCCAGCCGGTCGGGGACCTCGGCGAGCGTGAAGGCCAGCTCCGGCTCGCCGCCCGCCCGTTCCAGTTCGGCCCAGGACAGCGGGGTGGAGACCGTCGGCAGCGGCCGGGCCCGCAGGGTGTACGGCGCGGCGGTGGTCTTCTTGGCATTGTTCTGCGACCAGTCGATCAGCACCCGGCCCCGGCGCCGGGCCTTGGCCATGGTGTGCACCGCCAGCTCCGGATGCTCGGCCTCCAGCGCGGCGGCCAGCGCCTTCGCGTAGGCGGAGACCCGGGTGGCGGGCGTGGGCTCGATCGGGACCATCAGGTGCAGGCCCTTGGAACCGGAGGTCTTCACCCAGGCGGTGAGGCCGTCCGCGGCGAGCCGTTCGCGCAGCAGCAGTGCGACCGCCCGGCAGGTGAGGACGTCCGCGCCCTCGCCGGGGTCGAGGTCCAGGACCAGCCGGTCGGCGAGGGCGGGCGCGGCCGCGTGCCACTGCGGGACGTGCAGCTCCAGGCAGCCCAGGTTGGCGAGGGACAGCAGCGCCGCGCCGTCCTCCAGCACCACCTGGCGCAGTTCGCCGGTGTTGCTCGGGACGTCGACGGTGCGCACCCAGTCCGGGGTGCCCGGGGGCGGGTTCTTGGCGACGAAGATTTCCGCCTCGACGCCGTCCGGGCAGCGCAGGAAGGAGACGGGGCGGTCGCGCAGGTGGGGGAGCAGGGCGGTGTGGACAGCGGCGTAGTAGCGCAGCACCTCACCCTTGAGGGTGCCGGTACGCGGGTAGTACACCTTGTCGAGGTGGGAGAGGGCGAGGGTGCGCCCGTCCACCGTCATCTGCGGCACGGTCCGTCTCCGAAGCCTCCGGTGGGTGCCCCCGCAGCCAGTCTGCCCCGGTTCGACGGCCGGCGCCCGGGGCCGACCAGTACGTGGGCGTCGGCGACCAGGTCATCGATCCTGGCCCGGTCCGGCGCCGGACGGGGCCGGTGGCCGGCTCCTCGTGGCTGACCCGCTCGTCGACCCCCGGCAGCGCCAGGCAGAGCGCCCGCAGCCGCCCGCAGCCGCTCCAGCCGTTCCTTGGGCGTCCCCTGCACCCGCTCCTTCGGCGTCCCCCTCACGGGCCCGGGCGTCGGGTCACCCCGCGGCCGACCGGGGAGCGCCCGGGTAGGTGCCGAAGTACCAGTGGTTGCCCTCCGGGTCGGCGGCGGCGAAGTCGCGCGAGCCGTAGTCCGTCTCGTGCACGGCGGTGGTGATCCGGGCACCGGCGGCCACCGCGCGGGCGTGCACGGCGTCCGGGTCGGCGGTGACCACGTAGGCGGTGAAGCCGCCCGGCTTGCCCGCCCAGAGCTCGGCGCCCTCCGGTGACTCGCGGTCGGAGCCGAGCATCACGCCGCCGCCCTCGGGCCAGGCCAGTTCGGCGTGGGCGACGAAATCGCCCTCGCCGTAGGCGACGACCTCCCGGAAGCCGAAGGCCTCGACGAGGAAGCGGATCAGTGCCTGGGCGTCGGTGGCGCGCAGGCTGGGCCAGACCTGCGGGGCGGGGGTCTCGGTGGCGTCCATGGCTTCTCTCCTCGGATCGGGGCTCGGGACCGTGCGGATGTCCGCTACGCCTCCCACTCTGCGGCCGCACCGGCCGCCCCGCCTTGGACGTTTCGGAACCGCGCCGCGGCCGGCCCCTCCGCCGCCAGCCAGGCGCTCGGCGCCGCCCCGGCCAGCGCGCGGAACTCGCGCGCCAGGTGCGCCTGGTCGAAGTACCCGCAGCGCACGGCCAGTTCCGCCAGCCGGGTCGGCGGGTCGACGGAGGCGAGCAGGTGCCGGGCCCGGTCGAAGCGGATCACCCGGGCGGCGGCCTTCGGGCTCAGCCCGATCTCCCGGCGGAACCGCTCCTGCAGGTGCCGGGCGCTCCAGCCGGTCTCCCGGGCCAGGACCGCCACCGGCAGCGCACCGCCGCTGCGCCGCAGCGCCCGCCACGCCCAGCCGACCTCGGGCGGCACCTGCCCGGACGGCCGGGCGGCGCGCAGCAGCGCCCCGTCCAGTGCGGCGAACCGTTCCTTCCAGTCGCGCGCGGACCGCAGCTGCTCCTGCAGCCGCGGGCCCAGCTTTCCGAGCACCGCGTCGGCGGGCACGTCGATCCCGGCCAACTCCCCGGCGGGCAGGCCGAACAGGGCGCGGGCGGCGAGCGGGTGCACGGCGATCTGCACGCCGGACTGGGCGCCCTCGTGGGTGATCAGCGCGGGGGTGGTGTGCAGGCCGCCGAGCAGGGTCGGATAGCTGCCGGGCGGCTGCGCCGGGTCGGGGTGCTCGGCGATCACCAGCGGTTCGTCGAGGGTCAGGATGAAGGTCAGGTGTGGGGACGGCAGCCCGCGGTGGACGGCGGGCGCCAGGCCGCGCTGCCGGTAGCCGGAGTACCAGGCCACGTACGGGCGCAACGCGGTCGCGGGCCTGGCCCGGACGGCCTCGTCGACGTACCCGTCGACCGGTGCGTCGGGGAACTCGCGGAGGGGCTCCGCGTCGTGCTCGGCTGCGTCCGTGGTCACGCTCCCAGTATCGGCGGTCCCCGCGGCCGGGGGCCGGGTCGCGGCGGCGGGCCCACCGTCACCGGGGCCGCCGGCCGTCCCTCCGCGCGGTCGCGGACCGGCGCGGTGTTGCTTAAGGTGAGGGCGCGGTCACCCCGTTCGCGCCGCTGTCGAGCGCGTGGGGGAGCGCCGCCCGGGGGGAAGCGGGGGGAATCACCGACGAAGGAGTCCCCGTGACCACTGCCCGAGACATCATGCACACCGGCGCCCAGTGCATCGGCGCCCACCAGACGCTGGCCGAGGCCGCGAAGATGATGCGCGACAAGAACGTGGGCGCGCTGCCGATCTGCGGCGACGACCAGAAGCTGAAGGGCATCATCACCGACCGCGACATCGTGCTGCGATGTGTCGCCGAGGGCAAGGACCCGTCCTCGATGACGGCGATGGAGCTGTCCGGCCACCTGCACTGCGTGCGCGCCGACGACAGCATGGAGGCGGTGCTGAGCAAGATGGAACAGCACCAGATCCGGCGCATCCCCGTGATCGACGGCGAGCGGCTGGTGGGCATGATCAGCGAGGCCGACCTCGCGATGGGCCACCGCGACGGCCAGCGACTGACGGACCAGCAGATCATCGACTTCATGGACAGCGTCTACATGAAGCAGTGACCCGACGCGGTGACCGGGCCCGGTCGGTCTCCGACCCGGGCCCCGGCCCCGTCCGCGCGCCCGTGACCGGCCGGACCCCCGTACCGGCCGGATCCTTCGAAGGGTGCCGGACGGGGCCGCCGCGCGTCTTGTACGAATGCGCACGCGGCGCGGTCGTCGCGCCGCTGCCGTGACGGGCGCCCCTTCCGCGTGGTGGCGTCCGCTCATGCGGCGCCCGGGTCGAGGACGGCGCTGGTGACCCGGCCCGCCACCCGGTCGGTGGGGGCGGGCAGGGCGGTGCCGCCGCGTGAGGCCAGGAACTCGCGGGGGGAGCAGCCGACCATGCCGCGGAAGCTCCGGTCGAGGTGGGACTGGTCGTAGTAGCCGCACAGGGTGGCGAGGTCGGCGCCGGTGGGGTGGTCCTCCCGGGCGGCCAGGACGCCGAGGGTGTGTTGGAGGCGGAGGATTCCGGCGGCCTGTTTGGGGGCCAGCCCCAGGTGTTCGCGGAAGCGCAGCTCCAGCCGGCGGCGGCTCCACCCGGTGCCCTCGACCAGGGCGTGGATCGGCACCAGCCCGTGCGAGCGCCGCAGTTGGTGCCAGGCCCAGAGGACGGACGGCTCCCAGTCCGGGCCGTACGCGAACAGCGCGGCGAAGTACCCGTCCAGCATGGCGAACCGGGCGGGCCAGCTCGGGGTGTCGGCCAGCCGGTCGGTCAGTGCCCGCAGCCGGGGGCCCAGGAGGTCCCCGGGTTCGGCCCACTGCCCGCCGAGGTCGCCGGCCGGCGACCCGAACGCCCGGAACGCGCCCTGCGGGGTGAGCGAGACGGCCAGCCCGTGCAGGACGCCCGTGTGTTCGGCGATCGTGGCGGTGCGGCGCAGCCCGGCGGCGACCGATCCGAAGGAGGCGGCGGGCGCGGGGGAGACGGCGTCGGTGAGGCGCATGCTGCCCTCGAAGGCCAGGGCCACCGTGACCACGTCCGTGGGCACCTCCAGGCGGCGGCGCGGCCGGCGCAGGTCCATCCGGTAGCCGCGGTAGCCGAGGACGTACCGGCGCAGCGGAGCGGCGGGAGTGCCGAGGACCGTCTCCGGTGCGCTCGTCGGGAGGGTGCTCCGGGCCATCTCAACTCCCGTGCTCGGCCGGGTGGGTGACATGTGCACGGGTCATTCTAGGGTCCGCCCGCCCGCTCCCGCCGCCCCGCCCAGGGCGTCTCATGCGGTGGATCTTCCTTTCTTGCCGGCCGGGATGCGGGCAGAATCGCGCACATGGGAAAGCAGTACGAATCCATCGACGGCCGGCTGCGGCGGTTCATCGAGAGCCAGCCGGTCTACTTCGTCGCGACGGCGCCGCTGGCCTCCGACGGTCACGTCAACCTCTCGCCCAAAGGTCGCTCCGGCACCCTCGTGGTGATCGACGAACTCACCGTCGCCTACTTGGACTTCGGCGGCTCGCAGGCCGAGACCGTCGCCCACCTGCGGGAGAACGGCCGGATCACGCTGATGTGGTGCTCCTTCGAGGGGCCGCCGACCGTGGTGCGGGTGCACGGCCGGGGCGAGCCGGTCTTCCGCGACGACCCGCGCTTCGCCGGGCTGCTCGGCCGGTTCGACCCGGCGGCCGACGGGTCGGGCCTGCGGGCGATCGTGCTGGTCAGGGCCGAGCGGGTGAGCGACTCCTGCGGGTACGCGGTGCCGTTCATGGACTACCGCGCCGACCGTGACCTGCACGCGCAGTACTTCGACCGCAAGGACGAGGAGGAGTTCGGCGCCTACTGCGAGCGCAAGCCGCTCGTCGTCACCAGCATCGACGGCCTGCCCGCCCTTCCGCTGCCGCTCCCGCCCCGGCCCGCCTGACCGGTCACCGGCCGTCGGCCATCGGCCGGCGACAGTCGGCCACCGGTCACCGGCTGTCGGGTTTCGGTCACCGCCGTCGGCTCCGCGGTCGACGGTCTGCCCGCCGGGGACCCACCGCGTCCCGGTCGCGACCGAGTGCCGATGGGCCGGCGGGCGGGCGCGACGAAGCCGCCGCACCCGGGAGGGGGTGCGGCGGCTTCGGGGTCTTCGGCGGTCCTACTTGCTCAGACCGGCCTTGACGGAGCAGATCGGCCAGGCGCCCGGGCCCTGGGCCGCGAGGACCTTCTCGCCGACGGAGATCTGCTGGGCCTTGGTGGCCAGGTCGGCGCGCGGGGCGAAGGAGGTGCCGCCGAACGCCGCCCAGGTGCTGGAGGTGAACTGCAGGCCGCCGTAGAAGCCGTTGCCGGAGTTGATGGCCCAGTTGCCGGTGGCCTCGCAGGAGGCGACCTTGTCCCAGACCGAGGCCGGCGCGGCGGAGGCGCTGGTGGCCGTGACGAGGCCGGCCACCGGCAGCGCGGTGAGCGCCCCGGCCATCAGAGCCATCCGGACGCGGTTGCGGCGCTTCGGGGTGGCAGTGGTGGTGGCAGCGGCGGTCTCGTTACGGAAGGTCATGGATTTCCTTTCGGAGGGGTTGCGAGCACGCGGAACCAGGCCTTCGGAAGGCCGTCGGTTTCGGGGGCACGTCACTCGCGTGGTTCGGCACCGTTCCTGCTCGGGGGCGGTGAGGCCGGTCCGGAGCGGATCGCTCGGTGCAACGGGTTCGAAGTTACGGGGGCGGTGGCGGCCGGTTCAAGGATTCGGAGGTTCAGGCACGTCAGAGGGCTGTTACCGGGCGTAAGGATCAAGGAATTGTGCCGATTTCGCCCGATTTGCACCTATTTCCAAGATCAAACCCTGCGGAGAAGTGGCCCCCGCCACACCGAAAACCGTGTGAGGCCACGCACATCGTCGACAGCGCGTGACGGCCCGCCCGCCGCCGGTGCCGAATCCGCCGCGCCCGTCGCCGCCCCGGGTGGCCCGCACCACAGGGCTCACCCCACGTATCCCCTGCGCCTACGCACCGTCCCGGTAATAGCCTGTGGATCATGAGCAACGACAGCGACGCAACGGACGCACCCGACGCGGGAACGGCGGACACCGGCAGGGGAGGGGCGGCGGTCGGGGGTCAGTCCGGCGCCGGGGAGCACGAGGCCGCGGCCGCACCCGCGGGCTTCGAACTGGGGACGGACGGGCCCGGCGTGATCCTGGCCGGTCTGGACGGCTCCGACTCCTCCTGGCGCGCCACCGCCTACGCCGCAGGGCTGGCCCGCCGGCAGGGCGCCGTGCTCGCGGTGGCCTACATCCAGCCGGTCCTCGGCGCCGCGACCGCCCTGGCCGGGGCCGCCGTGGAGGAGACCACCCAGGAGATCGCCGACGAACTGCTGGCCGCCCTGCGCGAGGCCGAGGAGCGGGTCCGCGAGGTCTGGAAGGTGGACTGGCGCTTCCTGACCATGCGCGGCGACCCCTACGGCGGCCTGGCCAAGCTCGCCGACGAGCTGCGCGCGGACGCCGTGGTGGTCGGCGTCTCCGAGCAGGCCGGGCACAAGGTGATCGGATCGGTGGCGGTCCGGCTGGTGAAGGCGGGCCGCTGGCCGGTGACCGTCGTCCCCTAGGAGAGGAAGAGGGGAGGAGGTGGAGGGAGAGGGAGGGGCGGAGGCCGCCGGGGCCGACCGCGCGACGGGTGCGGGCGGGGCGCCGGGTAGGGTGCGTGAACATGACGGACACGCGGGGCACGCTCCCCTCCGAGCCCGCCCACCCGACCGGCAGCGACCTGCACCTCGACCTCCCCGCCACCGGCGGCCGTCGCGCCGCGCTGATGACGGCCCTGCGCGAGGCGATCCGCAGTGGCCGGCTGGCGCCCGGCACCCGGCTGCCGCCGTACCGGGTGCTCGCCGCCGACCTCGGCCTGGCCCGCAACACCGCCGCCGAGGCCTACGCCGAACTCGTCGCCGAGGGCTGGCTGACCGCCCGTCAGGGATCCGGCACCGCCGTCGCCGAACGTGCCGAACCCGTCCCGCCCACCCGGGCACGCCGGCCCTCGCCCCGGCCCGGACCCCGGCACGACCTGCGCCAGGGCCGGCCCGACGCCGCATCCTTCCCCCGGGCCGCCTGGCTGGCCGCCGCCCGCCGGGCCCTCACCGCCGCGCCCAACGAGGCCTTCGGGCCCGGTGATCCGCAAGGCCGGCGCGAGCTGCGCACCGTCCTCGCCGACTACCTGGCCCGGGCGCGGGGGGTGCGCACCGACCCGGACCGGATCGTGGTCTGCTCCGGCTTCGCCCACGCCCTGCGACTGCTCTTCGACGGCGCGCGGCCCGTCCTGCCGCCCGCCGAGAACGGGCCGCTGGCCGTCGAGGCGTACGGGCTGGGCTTCCACCGCGGGCTGCTGGCCGCCGCCGGGGTCACCGCCGTTCCGCTGCCGATCGACGAACGGGGCGCCCTCGTCCAGGAGTTGGCGCAGAGCGCGGACGTCCGGACGGCGCTGCTCACCCCTGCCCACCAGTTCCCCACCGGCGGTCCGCTGCACCCGGGCCGCCGCGCCGCCGTGGTCGACTGGGCGCGCGGCCGCGGCGGACTGGTCCTGGAGGACGACTACGACGGCGAGTTCCGGTACGACCGCCAGCCGGTCGGCGCCCTTCAGGGCCTCGACCCCGAGCGGGTGGTCTACCTCGGCAGCGCCAGCAAGAGCCTCACCCCGGCGCTGCGCCTCGGCTGGATGGTACTGCCGGACCACCTGGTCGACCGGGTGCTGGCAGCCAAGGGCGAACGCGAGGGCTGGGCCAGCGCGTTGGACCAGCTGACCCTCGCCGAGTTCATCGACTCCGGAGGCTACGACCGGCACCTGCGCCGGATGCGCCGCCACTACCGGGACCGCCGTGACCACCTGGTGGCCGCGCTCGCGGAGCGCGCCCCGCACGTCGAGGTGTCCGGCATCGCGGCCGGACTGCACGCGGTGCTGCGGCTGGAAGCGGGCACCGAGCGCTCGGTGCTCAAGGCGGCCGCCTACCGGGGCCTGGCGGTCGACGGCCTCGCCGACTACCGGCACCCGGAGATCGCCCCGGAGGCCATGCCCGCCGTCGACGGGCTGGTGGTCGGCTACGCCACGCCGCCCGACCACGCCTACGCGGCGGCGGTCGCGGCGCTCTGCGACATCCTGCCGTCGCCGGTCTGAAAGCGGTCGAAGGCGGCCCGAAGCCGCCCGGGAGGCCGCCCGGGAGGCCGCCCGGGCGGCGCGACGGCCAGGGGGCCGGGGAACCGGTGGGAAGGGGCGTGGGAGTCGCCGCCCGCACGGGCGGAGAAGCATATGCCTCCGGGCGCCGCGATGAGGGGGGAACGGGACCGACCGGTCCGCAGTGTCCGCTGGCCACTCCTGCGTCGGTACGGAATCGGGCCGAGGAGGGCAACCCGAGCGGTACCGCCGCCTACGCTCCCTGGTCATGCGCAGAACACATCCGATCCGCGCCGCGCTCGTCGCGTGCCCGGCCCTCGTCGTCGGTCTGCTCCTCTCCTCCGCTCCCGCCCGGGCCGACTCCCCGTTGCCCCTCACGGCCGTCTCCGACAAACAGACGACCGTCCGGGGCGGCGAGTTCACGCTCACGCTGACGCTCACCAACCCGTACGACACCCCGATCCAGTTCGTGTACCAGAGCGTCCAGGAGACCTACGCGACCAGCCTGCAGACCGGTCTCAAGTTCGCCGCGACGGCCTGCGGCACCCAGACCAACGGCTGCAGCGACAACGTCCACGGCGGCATCGCCCGGTACAACGTGCCGCTCGAACCCGGTGCCAGCAGCACCTTCACCGTGACCTACACCGTCGCTCCGGACTCGGCCTGTGGTGCCGCCACCCGGATCGACTTCTACTCCTACCTGTACTACGAGTACAACGCAGGGCTGAACAACAACTCGGGCATCATCGGCGTCCCCGGCACCCAGGTGGCCTGCGCCTGACCCGCCGCCGACCGCGGCGGGCTCGCGACCGCCACCGGCGCGCCCCCACTGCGCACCCCGTTCTCCCGTCAGGTGCCGGCCACCCCCGTTCCGGCACCTGACGGGCCGTCCGCATGCGCGCTCGCAGCCGGGTGCGGCGCCGGGGCGGGCCGACCGGGATGGCGGGACGGCCCGACCCGTGCGGCCGACCCCCCCCCAGCCTCCGCCGGCCCGAACCTCCGCACCGGGCCCCCGCAGGCCCCAGCCGACGCACCCGACCCCGCGCCTCGAACCTCCGCATCCGAACCGCCCGGCCGGTGTGCCGGGTTGACGCCCGGTGACGGTTTCCCGGCCGTCCGGAGCGGTGGCGGCCGGGCGGGAAAGCCGGCGGTGCCACGGGGATCGCAGGTGCGAACGGATGTTCCTCCGGTTCGCGGGCCCATGGGGGCGGACTGCGCGAGATTCACCCTATCGGGGGGTACTGGGCGTCCGTACGGGCCCGGCCGGGTGCTGGTGATCTAGGGTTCCGGGTGGGTCGCCGGGAGACGGCGGCCGCACAGCCGGAACTATCGCCAATGCCCCCACCAGTCTGCGGATCTGATGATCCGTCACGGCATGCGCCGGTGGCGCTCCCCATGGCCCTGGCCGCGTGACCCCACCACAGGAATGGAGACCCCTGCCGATGCCCGTGGACACGAGCCCGGAGACAGAGCAGGCCAAGCAGCAGAGCCTTGCGACGGCCGCTGCCCGGAACCTTGCCACCACGACCAAGTCCGCACCGCAGATGCAGGAGATCACCTCCCGCTGGCTGCTCAAGGTGCTCCCCTGGGTGCAGGCCGCCGGTGGCGCCTACCGGGTCAACCGTCGGCTCACCTACGCCGTGGGCAACGGCGTGGTGGAGTTCATCAAGACCGGCTCCCAGGTCCGGGTGATCCCGGCCGAGCTGGGTGAGCTGGCCCTGTTGCGCGGTTACGAGGACGACGAGGTGCTCACCGCCCTGGCCGACCGTTGCCAGCAGCGGGACTTCGGCCCCGGCGAGGTGCTCACCACCCAGGGCGAGGCCGCCGACCGGATCTTCCTGATCGCGCACGGCAAGATCAACCAGATCGGCACCGGCAAGTACGGTGACGAGACGGTGGTCGGCGTGGCCGGCGACGGCGACCGCTTCGGTGACGACGCGCTGCTGAACCCGGACGCCGTCTGGGACTTCACCGCGAAGACGGCCACCGCCGGTGTCGCGCTCACCCTGAGCCGGGACGACTTCGCCCGCATCCGGGACAACGCGCCGAGCCTCCAGGAGCACCTGCAGGCCTTCCTGGCCCTGCCGCTGCAGGCCCAGAACGAGCGCGGCGAGGCCGAGATCGCCATGTCGGCCGGCCACCACGGCGAGTACGAGCTCCCCGGCGCCTTCGTGGACTACGAGTTGAAGCCTCGCGAGTACGAGCTGAGCGTCGCGCAGACCATCCTCAAGGTGCACACCCGTGTCGCCGACCTCTACAACCAGCCGATGAACCAGATCGAGCACCAGCTCCGGCTGACCATCGAGGCCCTGCGCGAGCGCCAGGAGCACGAGATCGTCAACAACCCGGAGTTCGGGCTGCTCAACAACGCCGACTTCGACCAGCGGATCCAGACCCACTCCGGCCCGCCCACCCCGGACGACCTGGACGAGCTGCTCAACCGCCGCCGCGACCCCGACTACCTGCTGGCCCACCCGCGGACCATCGCCGCGATCGGCCGCGAGTTCAATGCGCGGGGCCTGTACCCCACCCATGTCGACCTCGGCGGGCAGCAGGTGCCGGCCTGGCGCGGGGTACCGATCCTGCCCTGCAACAAGATCCCGATCACCAAGGAGAACACGAGCTCGATCCTCGTGATCCGTACCGGTGAGGACAACCAGGGCGTGATCGGTCTGCACCAGACCGGCATCCCGGACGAGTACCAGCCGTCGCTCTCGGTCCGCTTCATGGGGATCGACGAGAAGGCGATCATCTCGTACCTGGTCAGCGCCTACTACTCGACCGCGATCCTGGTGCCGGACGCGGTCGGTGTGCTGGAGAACGTGGAGATCGCGCACCGCCGCCACTGAGCGGACGCGCGGAACAGCGGGCGCGGGCCGTAACCGGCGGGCTCGAAGATCGTTTCTCCTGAAGACGGACGGCTCGCCCCCCGGAGGCGGGCCGTCCGCCTCATCACGTCCGGCCACTTCCGGTCGTGCCCGATCGACCCCGAACCGATCGACCCGACCGGCCGAGACCGGTCCGGGCCGGGAGCGCGCCGGGAAAGGGCCGGACGTCGACCGACGGCGGCCTTTCCGCCTGCCCCGTGGCGGGGCCGGTCGACCCGAGCGCGTCCTGTTCCGTCCCGTCCTTCCCAGGCGACCCGAGAGGTGTGTGGAGCCCATGTCCCCGCGTCGGCAGTTACGACGGATACCGCTGCCCGGCGGTGGGACGGCGGCCTCCCGGCGGCGGGTCCGGCTGGCCGGTGCGGCGGTCGGCGTGGTCGCGATGTGCGCGCTGGTCACCGGCGCGACCGCCTCCGGCGCCGAGCACACCGGAGGGCACCCGGACGGCCCGGCCGTGGACATCTGCGTCTGCACCGGGACTGACGTCTCGGTGTCGCTGGGGCCGGGCGGCAGCGTGGGCGTCGGTGTGGGCGTCGACGTCCAGGTCGGCGTCAGCGTCGCTCCGATCGCCGGCAGCGGACACCACGACCACGAGCCCCGGCCCGGGCACCACCCGTGCCACACACGCCGGGCCACCCCGTTGCCGGCCGCGCCCTCCTCCTCGGCGGGCCTCCGGCCGGAGTACGGACGACCGGGCGACGAGCACGGGGGACACGACTGGCATCACCACCCGTGCCCGAGTCCGACCCCCACTCCGACGCCGACCCGGACACCGACACCCACGCCGACACCCACCCCCACTGCGACACCGACCCCGACGCCGACGCGCACGGCGACGCCGACCCCCACGCCACCGCCCTCGCCGCTCCCCTCTCCACCACCGCCCCCTCCGCCGCCGCCCGCGCCCGCACCGCCACCGGCCGTTCCCGCGCCCCCCGTGCCGGCACCCCGGGTGCCTGCGCCGGTGCCGCCCGTGGCCGCGTCGGCCCCGCCGGTGCCCGCCGACCCGGTGCCCCCGAGCCCCGCCCCACCGAGTGCGGCGCGCCCGAGTCCGGTGTGGCCGACCCCGGCCGCGCCGCCGACGTACCGCGTGCCGGCGTCGAAGCCGGTGGCAATGCCGCAGCGCCACCAGGGCACCCCGATGACCACCACCCTCGTGCTGATCATGGTTCCCGGCGTGCTCGCCGGAGCGGCCCTGCGTCCGGGCCGGGGTCAGAGCCGGGGCCGCGCGGGCCGGTCCTGACGGACCGCGGGCCGCACGCTCGCCGTCCGCCCCGTGGCCGTTCTCCGGTCCGCGGCCGTCCCCCGGTCTTCCGTGCGAGTTCCCTACGAATTCCGTACGTCCCGGGCCTTTCCGTACGTCCCTGAGCTTTCCGCACGTCCCCTGAGCTTTCCGATCCGTCACAAGCCAAGCCAGAGAAGGGAGTTCCCATGTCCGAATGGGTGGCATTGACCATCGCCATGGCGTCGGCCTGTGCCGTCGTGGTGGCGGTGGTGCTGCTGAGGACCCGCCGGACGAGTAGTGAGGAGAAGACCGACGAGACCCCGGACGTCATCGAGTACATCACGATGATGATCGGCGTCGTCTACGCGATCGTCCTCGGTCTCGCCATCGCGGGTGTCTGGGAGGGACGCGGCGCGGCCCAGGACGACCTGTTCCGCGAGGCGCAGTCGCTGCGCGAGGTGAGCGACCGGGCGGTGGTCTACCCGGCCGAGGCCCGCGACCAGGTGCGGGCCGACGTGGACGCCTACGTCACGTACGTGGTGAACACCGAGTGGGCCTCCATGAAGGAGAACGGCGAGATCACCGAGAAGGGCGACCAGCTGCTGCAGAAGCTGCAGACGGACGTCGCCACCCGGTCGCCGGCCTCCGACCTGGAGGCGCAGGCGTACCAGCCGATCATGGACCGGATCAGCCAGGCCTCCGAGGCCCGCCACGCGCGGGGTGAGAACGCCGGTCCGGGGATGCCGGGGATCGTCTGGTTCGGCCTGATCGGCGGCGCGGTGGTGACCGTCGGCATGCTGTTCGCCCTGCAGATCCGGCGCACGCGGCGGGAGTTGGTGCTGGCGCTCTGCTTCAGCGCGCTGATCGCCTTCCTGTTGTTCATGATCTGGGACTTCGACGACCCGTACTCCCGGAGCGTCTCGGTGACCACCCAGCCGTTCGAGGACCTCTTCCCCTCGCTGGACCTCAAGGGCTGACCCCCATGGGGCGGCGTCGGTGACCGTCCGGTGCCGCCGCGCTGACGGCCCCGCGGTCCCGGAAGCGAGCGTCTCCAGGGCGCCCGGATCGGCGCCCGGACGGATCGGCGCCCGGACGGCCCACGCGGAATCCCGCGTGGGCCGTCCGGCGTGCGCGCCGACCGGCAGACCGTCAGCGCAGGCTGCCGTCCATCGAGTCGAGCATCGTGCCGGCGGTGTCGTCGTTCTCCAGGGAGAAGGCGAACAGGCCGCCGAGTCCCTTGCTCCTGGCGTAGGCCCCGCGTGCCTGGACGGCCTGCGGGGTGTCGCCGGTCCAGAAGTTGGTGCCGTCGTAGACCCAGCTGCTCTCGGTGACCGGGTCCCAGTGGGTCTGCGCCGCAGTCGGGTCGAGCTCCTTCCAAGCGGCCAGGCCGGCTTCCTGGCTCATCGGCTTGGCGGCGGTCGGACCGGTCGCGCTCTGGTACAGGCCGGAGTTCGGGCCGGCCGGTACACCGGTCCAGCCGCGCCAGTAGAACGGGATGCCCAGAACCAGCTTGCTCGCGGGGAAGCCGCCGGGGATGCCGTACTCGGGCAGCCCGGTGGTGTACGCGGCGACCGTGGTGTCCACGTTGTACTTGCGGGTGCCGGGGGTGATCGGCGTGGTCGGGTCGGCAGGGCTGTCGTGCAGCGGGTCCTGGTGGTTGGTCGGGCCCTTGGCGTCCCACGCGCCGTGCATGTCGTAGGACATCACGTCGGCGTAGTCCAGGTAGGCGCCGATCCTGTCGGTCTCCAGCCGGGCGACCTTGTCCTGGCCGCTGGGCAGTGCGGCGGTCAGCAGGTAGCGCTTGCCCTGCGCGGAGCCGAGGGCGTCCAGCTGGGCGCGGAACTCCTTGAGCAGCAGCGTGAAGTTCTGCTTGTCGGCGGGCGCGTAGTGGTTGCCGGTGTGGCCGCCGGCGGAGCCCGGGTACTCCCAGTCGAGGTCGATGCCGTCGAAGATGCCCGCGGCCGAGGCCTGGCCGCCCGAGGCGTCACCGGCGACCCCGGTCGGCAGGTTCCCCTTCAGGAACATGTCGACGCAGGAGGAGACGAAGGCCTTCCGGGAGGCGTCGGTGGCCGCCGCGTCGGAGAAGTACTTGGAGTACGTCCAGCCGCCGATCGAGATGGTGAACCGCAGGTTCGGGTTCTTGGCCTTGAGTTGGCGCAGCTGGTTGAAGTTGCCCTTGAGCGGCTGCTCCCAGGTGTCGCTGCTGCCGTCCACGCTGGTGCCGGAGTTGTAGTCGGCCTGGTAGTCGGCGTAGGCGTCGCCCGCGCCGTCGCCGGCGTCGGGGTTGGACTCGTTGGTCGAGTCGGAGGCCTTCACCGCCTGGAAGCAGGTGAACCTGGCCGGGTCGATGTTGGCGAACGCGTAGTGGATGACGTCCAGCTTGGCGGCGGCGCCGCTGGTGACCACGTTCTTCGGGTAGTAGGCGTTCTCGTAGATGCCCCACTGGTCGAAGTAGGCCGAGCGGACGGGCTGTTGCGCGGGGGCGGCGATGGTCGTGGTGCTCACCGGCGCGGACTGGGCGGAGGCGTGGCCTCCCGAGTAGCCCTGGACGCTGAAGGTGTAGCCCCTGCCCGGCAGCAGGGAGCTGACGGCGACCGAGGTGCCCATCGAGGTGGCGACCAACTGGCCGTTGGACCACACCTTGTAGGCGACCGGGCCGTCTCCGCCGGTGAGCGTGGAGGGCAGCCAGGTGAGCACGACCGCGTTGGAGGTGGTCCGGGTGACCGCGATGCCGGTCGGGGTGGTGACCTTGCCGTCCCCGGCCGGGCCGCCGGAGGTGGCCGTCGGGGTCGGGGTGCCGGTGGTGGGGCTGCCGGTCGCGGTCGGACTGCCGGTCGCGGTGGGGCTGGCGGATGCCGTGGGGCTGCCCGTGGCCGTGGGGCTGGCGGACGCCGTGGGGCTGGACGTCGCCGTCGGGCTGCCGGAGGAGGTGGGTCCGGCCGGGCCGGTCAGCGTGAGGTCGTCGGCGCCGTAGGCGCCGGTGCCGTACCAGCCGTGGGTGAAGACGGTGACGGAGGTCGTCGAGGCGCCGGTGGTGAAGGTGGTGCTCAGCTGGTTCCAGCCCGTTCCGCCGGGCGTCCAGGCCGAGGAGTTGACGCCCGTTCCGGTGGCGCCGAGGTAGACGTAGCTGCCCTGCACCCAGCCGGCCAGGGTGTACGTGGTGTTCGGCTGGACGGTGACGGTCTGCTGGCACTGCGCGGTGTCGGAGGCCGAGGCGGCGCCGCTGAGCGCGTGGGTGCCGCCGTGCACCGGGGTGGTGACGACCGAGCCGTTGGAGCAGGTCCAGCCCGACAGGGTGCCGGTTTCGAAGTCGCCGTTGGCCAGGAGGTTGACCGGGGCGGCGGAGGCGGAGCCGAAGGTGAGGGCGAGGGCGGCGCCACTGGTGGTGAGGGTGGCGGCCAGGGCCAGCGCGGTGGCCCTTCTGCGCTGGGCGGCCCGGCGCCCGGTGCGCTCCTCGCCGGAGCGGTCGGGCCCTGTGGGCAGGACGCGGTCGTGCATGCGGTGGGTCCTCCGGATGTGTGGGGGTTCCGGCGGTGCGGTGGCCCGGACGGGCCGTGGGGAGCCGGCCCGGGCGCGGTGGGGGCGCGCGGGCGGGTGACGCGTGCTGACGGGCGGTGCGCGGACGCGGCGGACGGCCGTCCCGGCCGCGTCCCGACTGAACAGATTGGACTGGACCAATATTCGCCGTCAAGGGTGTCCGCCCGCCGGACCGTTCCCGGCCCGCACCGCGGCGGCCCGGTAGGTTGACCGCTACGAGCAGGCCGTCGAACGGAGGAGGCGCGATGGACAGCCAGGACTGGGACGACCGCTACGCCGCGAGCGAGCTGGTGTGGGGTGCCGAGCCCAACCGGTGGGTGGTCCGCGAACTGACCGGCCGCACCCCCGGCCACGCCCTCGACCTCGCCGCCGGTGAGGGCCGCAACGCCATCTGGCTGGCCGCCCGGGGCTGGGAGGTCACCGGTCTGGACTTCTCCGCCGTCGCCCTGGAGCGCGCCGAACGGCTCACCGCCGACCTGCCCGACGAGGTCGCCGACCGCCTCACCTGGCGCCACGGCGACGCCCGCGCCTTCGAGGCCGGCGCCGCCGGGTACGACCTCGTCCTGGTCGCCTACCTCCAGCTGCCCGCCGGGGACCGCCGTACGGTGCTGCGCCGAGCCGCCGACGCGCTCGCCCCCGGCGGCACCCTGCTGGTCGTCGGACACGACCTGAGCAACCTCACCGAGGGCGTCGGCGGCCCGCAGGACCCGGCGGTGCTGTTCACCCCGGAGGACGTCCTCGCCGACCTCGCCGACCTCGCACTGCGCACCGTCCGCGCCGAGCGGGTGCACCGGACGGTCGGCGGCGAACCCGGTCACTGCAGCGCGGGCGCGGAGGGTGTCGCGGTGGACGCGCTGGTCCGGCTGGAGCGGGGCACCGCGTGACGATCCGGCCCACCCGGCGCGCCCTGCTGGCGGGGCTGGCGGGGGCGGCCCCGCTCGCGCTGGCGGGCTGCGCCGCCGGAAGGCAGCCCGCCGCCCCGTCCGGGCCGAGCGACCCGGGCGGCGAGGCGTTCGTGATGGTCATCCGGCACGGCGAGAAGCCCGACGCCGCACACCCCGGCCTGAACGAGGCCGGCCGGCCGGACGGCAAGTCGCTGACCGAGCGCGGCTGGGCCCGGGCCAACGCCCTGCCCACGCTGTTCACGCCCCCCGCGCCCGGCCTGCGCGCCCCGGCGTGGATCACCGCCGCCACCGACCGGGGCCCGTCGGCCGGCGCACACCGGATGCGGCAGACCGTCACCCCGCTGGCCGCCAGGCTCGGCCTGACGGTGAGCACCGGGTTCGCGGAGTCCCAGGAGTCCCTGCTGGCAAGGGAGGTGCTGTCCTGGTCCGGACCGGGGCTGATCTGCTGGGAGCATTCGCGGATCCCGCGCATCGTCGAAGCGCTCGGCGCGGCCGACTGCGGTGTGCCCCACGTCTGGCCGGACCGGTTCGACCCGATCTGGGTGCTCTCCCGGTCGGCCGTCGGGGTCTGGACCTTCCACGAGGTCAGGCAGCACCTGCTGGACGGCGACGACTGATCCGCCTCGCGGCGTACGGGTAATCTGACGGAGCGTCAATCAGACTTCGGCGTAAGGGGATTTGCGCTCCCGTGACGGTGCCGGCGACCGCTGTCCTGCTGCTCGCCGTCGGCGCGGCCCCCGGCTCCGGCCCCGAGCCCGAGGGTGGGCCGCAGTCCGGCCCCGAGCCCGAGGGTGGGCCGCAGTCCGGCCCCGAGCCCGAGGGTGGGTCCGGGCCGACCCCGCCGCCCTCCGGCGGATCCCCGCGACGGTGCTCTGACCGGCGGTGCCGGTCGCCACCGCCGACGGCTCTGCGGCCGACGACGACCGGCGGGCCGTCAGCCCGCGGTGACGGTCACCACCGCGTACTGGGCGACGGTCAGCGGCACACTGACCTTGCCGCCGGTGACGGTGTACGGGACGGGCTTTGGTGCGGGGTCGATGCCGTCCGGGCTCGCGACGGTGACGGCCGTGACGTCGGCCCCGGCCGGGAGGGCGTAGGAGAGCGTGCAGTCGGCCGGCGTCGTGGCGAAGGCGGCCGGGGTGTCACCGAAGGCGGTGAAGTTCACCAGGTGGACCACGGTGTCGCCGCCGAGCTGCCGGGCGTCCAGGAAGATCCGCCGGTCCCCGGCCAGGGTGACCGCGGGTGGCGCGGACTGCCGGACGGCGGTGAGCAGTTGGTCCGCCGAGGCCTGGTCGGTCCTGGTCAGGTAGCTGAGCCCGGCCCGCGCCTTGACGTACCAGCAGGTGCCGTTGCCGTAGGAGTTCTGCCTGGTGGCGGGCAGCGGGTCGGCCCTACGCAGGCCGAGTACGTCGGAGAGGGCGAACTCGCCCCGCTGGCTGCCTAGTTCGTCGAGTGCGGTGGGCGTCGGGCCGGTGATCACGACGGTGCCGCCGGCCGCGACGAAGGCGCGCAGCAGGGCCGCCTCGGCGTCCGACACCGCCTGCAGGTCGGGCAGCAGCAGGACCTTGAACCGGGCCAGGTCGTCGGCGGTCAGGCCGGGGCTGGTCACCGTGTCGAAGGGGACGTGGGCGTGGACCAGCGCCTTCACGGTGCCCCGGAACTCGCCCAGCCAGGGCACCTGCGCGCAGCTCATCTGCGGGTCGTCGCCGCCCCACCAGTCGGTGATCCCGGCCGGGGCGGTGGCGTTGACGTACATCCCGTTGCCATCGCCCGGGGCGACGTAGTCCCGGGAGGGGGCGGAGTGGTACACCCCGACCCGGGCGATGGAGGCCGGGTCGTAGAGCTTCTGCTGGTTGGTCCGCACGAAGCGGTACATCCGGGTGCGCATCGCCGCGTCCACGGTGTCGTTCTTGTAGGGGGTCTTCACCTCGTACGGGTTGCAGCCGGTGGCGATCAGCTGGCACATCACGAGCGAGGCGTCGTCCGGCTGCCAGCCGTAGGAGAACGCCCAGGCGGGCTTGGTGCCGCTGGCGGCGCGGGCGTACTTGTACATCGAGATCAGGCAGACCCAGTCGGAGGCGGTGGCGTGCCGCATGCCGTCGTAGTTGCCGAGGATGTCCACCTCCCAGACCTGGGCGACGGCGCCGGGGGCCTGGCGCAGGTAGCCGCCGTCGAGGCCGATCGAGGTGGCGTAGCGGTAGTCCATCGAGACGGTCTCGACGAAGGTGACCAGGTCGGGGTTGACGGAGCGGCCGGCGTCGGCGATGTCGAGCTGGAAGCGGAGCAGGTTGCGGTGGCGCCACTCGACGTAACGGCGGAAGACCGGGTCGGTGAAGTTCGCGGCCTTGGGCAGGGCGAGGCCGGTGTCGGCCTTGAAGGCGGCGGCGCCCCAGGTGGAGGCGTCGCACCAGGAGAGCACGCCGTCGAAGTAGATCGGCACGTCGGGCCAGATGCCGTCCACGCCGGTCGCCGCCACGCCCTTGATCCGCTTGAGGTAGTAGTCCCGCCAGGGCGAGTTCGGGCTGAGCCAGACGCTCTCGTCGCCCGGGTCGACCCAGACCACCACGCTCCCGTAGAACACGTTGGGCTTGCCGGCGAGGTCGCGCTGGACCCAGTTCCTGCCCTGGTCGTTCTTGTAGAAGGAACGGCCCTTCTCGCCGCCGGGGGAGATCAGCTCCAGCGACGGGTAGTACATGACGACCTTCATCCCGGCGGCGTGGGCCAGGCCGGTGAAGGTCTTCACCTCGGCCATGTGGGCAGCGAACTCGGCGTCGGTCAGCCAGTTCGAGAGCAGGGTGTCCAGCTCGACGACGCTGACCTCCTGCGCCTTCAGGGCGTCGACGGCGCTCTGCATGTCGGCCGGTTCGTTGAAGGTGCCGTCGGCGATCCGGGCGTAGCGGGCCCAGTCGGGCCAGGCCTGGGCGGCGGCCGGCTGCGCGGCTCTCGCGGCTGCGCCGGGTGCCGCGGCCGCGCCGGGTGCGGGCGCCGGTGCGGCCGCGAGAGCGGGCCCGGGGGCCGGTGTCGCGGCCCAGGCCCGGCCGCCGGGCAGCAGGCGGAGGGCGGCCAGGGCGCCGCCCGCGCCGAGGCCGGCCCGCAGCAGTCGTCGGCGGCCCAGGCGGGTGGCGGTGGCGGCGCTCGTGGGCGCTGCCGCGGTGTGGTGGCCCGTGGCACGGTCGGCGGCGGCGTGGTGGTCGGCGGCGGTGCGTTGTTCGGTTCCTTCGTGCTGCTCGGGCATGGTGGTCCCCCCAGCGTGAGTCGTACCCGGGAACGGTGGCGAGCGGAGCGTGGTGGAGGCGGAACGAACGGTGTGCGAACGGCCCGCCGTCGCGACCGGCGGTGCCTCGGGGCCGACCCTAGACCGTGGGCTGCCCCGGTCGTTCGGTCCCGGTCCACGGCTACGTCAGACGTCGGACCACCGGTTCCCTCAGTGTGCGGACCGTTGTCGGGGGTGAGTCACGGGGGAGCGCGGGGTAGGTGTGCTCGCAAGACGCCGTCGGATGATCAGAAATTTTTCTACAGTGCTGTAGATTCGCGGCACGCGGCGGTGCAGAACGAGGAGGACGCGATGAGCGTTTCGCTGGCCAAGGGGCAGAAGATCAGCCTGGAGAAGCCGGGCGGTGGGCAGCTGAGCGTGGTCCGGATGGGGCTCGGCTGGAAGGCGGCGGAGCGCAAGGGCTTCTTCGCCAAGCTGCTCGCCGCCGGCCGGGAGATCGACCTGGACGCCTCGGCGGTGCTGTTCGCCCAGGGGAGGCCGGTGGACGTGGTCTTCTTCCAGCACCTCACCAGCAACGACGGCTCGGTCCGGCACAGCGGGGACAACCTGGTCGGCGGTTCCGGCGGCGCGACCGACGACGAGTCGATCACGGTCGACCTGACGGCGGTGTCGGCCGAGGTCGACCAGATCCTCTTCACCGTCAACTCCTTCACGGGGCAGACGTTCCAGGAGGTCGAGGCGGCCTTCTGCCGGCTCGTGGACGAGAGCACCGGCGCGGAGCTGGCCCGCTACACGCTCACCGGCGGCGGCCCGTACACCGCGCAGATCATGGCCAAGGTGCAGCGCACGGCGGCGGGTTGGCAGATGACCGCGATCGGCCAGCCGGCCGGCGGGCGGACCTTCCAGGACCTGATGCCGGAGCTGGTCAAGCACCTCTGAGACCCCGGGCTCCGCGAGGAGTCCGGGCGGGGGCGGCACCCGCCCCGGAGAGGGGCGCGGTTCCCGGTGCGGGAACCGCGCCCCTCTCGGTTCACTTCTTCGCGGCGGCCGACGGTGAGACCGAGGCGCTGGGGGTGGTGCTGGGCGCCGCGCTCGGGGTGCCCGTCGCCGTAGGGGCGGGGGTCGGGCAGCCGGGGGCGCCGGTGGGCGTCGCCGTCGGGGTGCCGGTGGGCGTGGCGGTGGGGGACGGGCTGCCCGTCGGGGTGGGCGTGCCCGTGGGAGTTCCGGTGGGCGCCCCGGTCGGGGTGGCCGTGGCCGTGGGGTCCGGGCAGGCCGTGGGCGTACCGGTCGGGGTGCCCGTGGGCGTGCCGCTCGGGGTCGTCGTCGGCGTCCCGGTCGGGGTGCCGGTCGGAGTGGACGTCGGCGTCGCGGTGGGCGACGGCGAACCGGTGGGCGTGGGCGTCGTGGTGGGGGCCGTCGTCGGCTCCGCCGTCGGCGACGGGTTCGGCGCGGGCGTGACCGGCGTGGTCGGCGTGGTCGGTGCCTGGGTCGGCGTCGGCGCGGGCGGCGGGGTCGTGGCGCTGCCGCCGCCGGTGGTGCCACTGCCCGCACCGCCACCGAGGACCGGGAGGAACGGCGAGGGCAGCGAGGACGTCGGGAGCGAGGACCCCGGGCTGTTCGGGACGGTGGTCACCGTGCCACTGCCGTAGTGGGCCATCCAGTTGCGGACGGTCCGCAGGTACTCGCCCGAGTTGTTGTAGCTGAGCACCGCCCGGTCGAGCTGGGCCGGGTCGGCGAGGTCGCGGCCGCCTGCGCACAGGTAGCGTCCGGCGGTCTCGGCGGCGTCGAAGACGTTGTTAGGGTCGGCCTTGCCGTCGCCGTTGGCGTCCACGCCCCAGGAGGCCCAGGTGGAGGGGATGAACTGCATCGGTCCGACGGCGCGGTCCCAGCGGGCGTCGCCGTCGTAGCGGCCGCCGTCGGTGTCGGGTATCGCGGCGAAGCCGTTGCCGTCCAGTGCCGGGCCGAGGATCGGGGTCAGGGTCGTGCCGGAGGCGTCCACCTGGCCGCCGTTGGCCTGTCCGGACTCGACCTGGCCGATCGCCGCCAGCAGTTGCCAGGGGAGGTGGCAGCCGGGGGAGCGCTGCGCCAGTGAGGCCTCGGCCTGGCGGTAGGCGGCGAGCACCGTGGAGGGCAGCGCGGGCCCGGTGGCCGCGAACGGGCCGGCGACGGGTGCGCCGGGCAGCGCGCCGGGCGGCAGCGGGAACTGGAGGGTGCCGCCGCCGTCGGCCGGGACGCCCGTGCCGGCGGTGCCGGGCGCGGGGGTGCCGAACGGGGAGCCGGCGGCCTGCCCGTGGTCGGTGTCCTGGGCGCTGGCGCCGCCGTTGGGACCGGTGTCCGCGGCTGCGGCCGGCGCGAGCCCGAAGCCCGTCACCTGGGAGCCGGTCAGGGCGGCCAGCGCGGCGAAGGCCGCCGCCGTCCCCGTGACCCGCTTGCCGATCCGGAGCTTCCGCCCGCCCCCGCTGCTGCCGAACCTCGCCGTCATCCGTGTCCCCTCCCCATCGCCGTCCGGACGATCCCGGAACGGTTGAGCCGTCGTCATCGTGCCCGTCCGCCAGGCGCCCGCACCCGCAGACCGGACGATTAGTATCACGACGATCTGACAGGGACAGGGTGACCCGGAGGGGACCCGGGGCCCACCGAGGGGTTGACTCGGCACTTCAGCGGGGGTGCGGCCGCTCCCGGGGGTGTTGCCCGGGGCCGCCGGCCTGCGGTTGTTCCACCGGCTTCCGGCGGCATCTTCCCTTCCGGTACCGGGAGTTGACCAAGGGCCCAACGGCGGTCGGACGGGCGCCCCGGCGCCGGACCGGCGGTTCGGAGCACGGGGGTGGTACGTGCCCGGTGTTTCGGGCTCCCCGGCAGCGCCCGCGAGCGACCCCTCTGACCTGCCACGTCGTCCGGCGCGCGAGGCCGCCTCCCTAGCAGGGCGGGCCCCCGGACGCCAGGGTGCGCCCCCGACTCGGCCCTGGACGGGTGACGTTCCGGTGAAAGTGGGCATGCCAGGAATCACCGCCCGGCATGCTGTGCCGCGTGATGATGCGGATGGAGGTCCGGACCGTGAGCGCGAACCTGCCGGAGACCGTCGTCGAGGGGGCGGTCGTCCTGCCGGCGCCCCCTCGGGTGGTGGACGACCTGGCCCGTGACCTGACCCAGGCCGCCGCCGCCGTCCGGGCGGTGTCGCGGACCTGTCGCTCCGGTGGCGACGTCGCGGTCGCCGCCTACACCGCCGTGGTGTGCACGGGCCTGTCGGCCGCCCGCGCCCTGGAGGAGGCGGCCGCCTGGTGCCGCCAGGCCCCCGAGGCCGAAGTGCACTCGCTGGCCTGGGCCCTGGTGCCGGGGCACCGGGAGGACGTCCACGAGTACCGCGTCACCATGGCTGTCAGCTTCCCCGACGACGAGACCGGTGAGCACCTCGGGGACACCCACCGGGCCCGGCGCTGAAGGTCGTATCATCACCCCATGGCTGAGGGGAGTGCGAACGACATGGTGAACGAGACCGCCGAGGGTGCGGACGGGGCCGGGCCGGAGCCCCGGGGCGACGACCCGCAGGAACTCTCGCGGGCCGCCGCCGTCGGCGCCACCGTGCTGGCTGTGGTGTGCGGCGCGGCCGTCATGCTTGCGGTCTTCCACTGGCTGGGGTGGAGCGCCCCCGGGGTCGGCTGGATCGTCGCCAAGGCGGGGATCAAGCTCGCCGTCGGCGGCTTCGCCGGGCTGGCGGTCGGCCTCGCCTGGCTCCGGGCCAGGCTGTCGGCCCGGCCCCGGAGCTGACCGAGGAGCACCTCGACCCGCCTGCGGTGAGGCGCCGCCTCGACCCGTCCGCGGTGAGGGGCAGCCTCAACCCGCCTGCGGCGAGGCGCAGGTGAGGTCGCGTGCGGGCGCCCGGTCGTCGAGCAGGTAGCGCTCGACCACGTCGGTGACGCAGGCGTTCGGCCCGGGGTACTGGCCGTGGTCGCCGTTCCCGGTGACGGTGACCAGCTTCGAGCCGCGCAGTGCGCGGTGGGCGCCGACCGCCGCCTCGTAGTACGTCGCCGGGTCGTGGACCGAGTTGAGCATCAGCGTGGTCGGCAGGTGGGCACCGGTGACCGTGACCGCGGGCGCCGGGGCGACCGGCCAGTCGGCGCAGACCGCGCTGAAGGCGAGCGTCCGGGCGCCCACCAGCGGCCACCGGGCGGTGTTCTCGGCGCCGAGCCGGACCCAGGTGTCCAGGTCCTTGGTCCACGGGGTGTCGTTGCAGGTCACCGAGAAGTACTCGGCGAGGAAGTCGGGGCTGAGGTAACTGTTGAACGCGGTCGCGGTGGCCGTCCTGGTGGCGGCGTCGGCACCGTCCCAGTGGTCGACGGTGGTCAGGAGCCGGGCGACGTCCGGGAAGTAGGAGGCGCTGTAGAGCCCCGAGATCGCCAGGTCGTCCAGCTGGTTGGGGCCGATCGTCAGCGAGCCCTCGACGATGGGCGCGTCGTGCAGCGCGGCGCGCCGTTGCTCCCACTGTGCCCGTACCTGCTCCGGTGTCGAGCCCCAGTGGTAGGTGGCGTCCCGGGCCGCCAGCCAGGGCACGAAGTCCTCGTCGAAGCGGCGCTGGAAGCTCATCGGCTGGCCCAGTTGGAACTTCTCCCAGCTGCCCTCGAAGCCGATGTTGCTGTCCAGCACCATCCGCTCGACCCGGTGCGGGAAGAGCGTCCCGTAGTAGGCACCGATCATGGTGGCGTAGGACGGGCCGTAGTAGCTGAGCTTGCGCTCGCCCAGCAGGGTGCGGAACAGGTCGATGTCGTGGGCGGTCTGCTCGGTGGTCAGGTAGGGGATCAGGTCGCCGCTGCGCTCCTGGCAACCGGCCACCAGCTTCTCGGCGTTGGCGAGGACGCGGTCGGTCGCGGCGGGGGACTGGTCCCGGTAGTCGCCGGCCAGGAACTCCTGCAACTCCTCCGGCGTCTGGCAGACGGCCTTGGTGCTCGCGCCGACCCCGCGCTGGTCGAAGCCCACGATGTCGTAGGCGGCGGCGACGGCCGGGGCCGCGCCGGCCAGGGTGGCCGGGCGCAGCAGTCCCGACCCGCCCGGGCCGCCCGCCGCCATCAGCAGGGTGCCCTTGCGCCGGGTCGGGTCGGTGGCGCGGTGTCGGGAGACGGCGATGGTCAGGTCGGCCCCGGTGCCCGGGTGGTGCCAGTCGCGCGGGGCGGCCATGGTGGCGCAGTCCAGGGCGGGCTGCTTCGCGCAGGGCTGCCAGTTCAGGGTCTGGTGGGTGTACCGGGCGGGTGCCGGGTCGGCGTCGCCCGGGTCGCGGGCGGTGTCCGCACCGGCGGTGGCCGGGGCGGCGAGGCCGGCGAGGAGGGCGGCGGCCACGACCAGCGCGGCGCGCCGGACGCGGGGGCCGGCGCTCGGAGCGGTGCCGGCCGAAGCCGCGCCGGGCGCTTCGGTGCCGTTCGAGGTGGTGCCGTTCGATGCGGTGTCGGTCGATGCGGTGTTCGTCACGGGAACGATCCTGTCCCGGTTCGTCCTGACGATCGATCACCCGGGCTTCCGTCTTCGGGGTGGTGCTGGCTACACCCCCGGCCGGGTGCCGGCCCCGGGATCCCTCCGGCGGCGGGACGCCGGGGCCGTCGCCCGCGGCCCCTCAGTACCCGGCGGTGAACCGGGCGCGGCGGTGTGCGGGCCGCTCGACCTCGTCGAGGAGTGCGATGGCGAGGTCCTCCATGGAGATCGCCGAGTTGCCGTCGGCGTCGACCAGCAGCTCGTCAAGGCCGAGCCGGAACCGGCCGGTGCGCGCGCCGGGTTCCAGCAGCGCGGCCGGGCTCAGGTACGTCCAGTCGACCTCGGCGTCGGCCGCGCGGTAGAGGTCGAGCTGCTCGTTGCAGGCCAGCGCGATCGGCCGGATCTCGGCGGGGAAGCCGGGGGACTCCACGAGGGTCGTCCCGTCGGAGCCCGGGACGGTGAGGCTGCCCGCGCCGCCGACGGCCAGCAGCCGTACGCCGGTGCCGGCGATGCCCGCGAGCAGTCCGGTGGTGGCGGCGGCCAGTTCGTGCTCGCTGCCGGGCATCGGGCGGGTCGCGGTGACCACCGCGTCCTGCCCGGCGGCTATCCGGGCGACGTCCGCGGGGTTGCGGGCGTCGCCGACCGCGATGGCGGCGGCGGACGGCAGGCCGTGCGGCTTGGCCGGGTCCCGGAGTACGGCGGTGACCTGGTGGCCGCGGGCGAGTGCCTCGGCGACGACCCGGCCGCCGACGTTGCCGGTGGCGCCGAACACGGTGATGCGCATGGGGAGTTCTCCTTGGACGTGATGCGGGACGTGTGATGCGGGACGCGTCGTGCGGGACGCGTGATGCGCGATGAGGGGGCGGGACGGGGTCTGCGGGAGCGGGGGCCGGGGTGGCCGCGCGGGGTCAGGCGTTCTCGCGCACCGGTGGTGCGGAGGCCGACCGGGCCCCCGGCGCGGACGGACCGGTCGTGCGGGGCCGCTGGGTCTGGGCGACGACGAGCGAGCCGAGCACGATCAGCGCGCCGAGCGCCTGCAGCGGGCTGAGGTCCTGTCCGAGCGCCAGCCAGCCGATCACGGTGGCGACCACCGGGCTGAGCAGGGCGAGGAAGGAGACCGAGGTCGGTGTGAGCGCCCGCAGACCGCGGAACCAGAGCACGTAGGTGAACGCCGCGCCGATCAGGCAGAGGTAGGCGTAGCCGAGCAGGTTGGCGCCGGTGTAGTGGGTCGGCGGCGCGCCCTCGGTGAGCAGCGTGACCGGCACCAGCAGCAGTCCGCCGGCGGTGAGCTGCCAGCCGGTGGTGGCGAGCAGCGGGGCGGGGGACGCCCAGCGCTTGGAGAGGACGACGCCGGCGGCCATGACCACCGCGCCGCCGAGGGCGGCGGCCACCCCGAGCGCGTCCAATGTCGCACCGGCCCGCAGGACCAGCAGGCTGACGCCCGCCACGCCCGCGATGCCGGAGAGCACGGTGCGCAGGGTGAGCCGGTCGCCGAGGACGGCGGCCGACAGTCCGGCGGTGATCAGCGGCTGGACGGCGCCGACGGTGGCCGCGATGCCGCCGGGCAGGCGGTAGGCCGCGATGAAGAGGAGCGCCTGGAACGCCCCGATGTTGAGCGCGCCGAGGACCAGCGCGCGCCACCACCAGCTGCCCTGGGGCAGTCGGCGGGTGAGGGCGATCAGCAGCAGCCCGGCGGGCAGGCAGCGCAGGACGGCGGCGAGGAGCGGACGGTGGGGCGGGAGCAACTCGGTGGTGACGAGGTAGGTCGTCCCCCAGACGGCGGGGGCGAGGGCGGTCACCAGCACGACGGCGAGGCGATGTCTTAGCACTAAGCCAATGTATCTCAGCGCTAAGGCATTCTTCGCGGCCGTCGCGGTGACGTGGCTCACAGCTACCTCACCGCTAAGGAACCTGCTCCGCATCGCCTACCCTGGAGCCGTGGCAGATCATGTGGACCGCGTCGTCGCGCAGTGGGCCGCCGAGCGCCCCGACCTGGACGTCTCCCCGATGGAAGTGTTCGGCCGGCTCAAGCGCCTCTACCGCCTGGTGGACGCGGCGCTCAACCGCACCTTCGCCGAGCACGGCCTCGACGCCGCCTCCTTCGACGTCCTCGCCACCCTCAAACGCAGCGGCCCGCCCTACCGCCTCACCCCCACCGGCCTGATGCAGTCCGCCATGGTCACCTCCGGTGCCATCACCCAGCGCCTCGACCGCCTGGAGGCCCGCGGCCTGGTCACCCGGACCCGCAGCGACCAGGACGGCCGCAGCCGCGAGGTCGCCCTCACCCCCGAGGGGCACGCCCTGATCGAACGCGCTCTGCCCGACCACCTCGCCACCGAGTTCGGCCTCCTCCAGGGGCTGGACGACGTCCGCACCGCCGCACTGGTCGACGCGATGCGCACCCTGCTGGCCACCCTCGGGGACGGCGAGGAGTAGCCGGGCGATTCCGTCCCGAGGGGACCACCCGCTGCCGCGGCCCGGGCGGCCGTCCGCCGCGGCGCGGCCTCACGGGTTGACCGCGACCGCCTTGAAGAAGGTGTAGTGGAACGTCCCGCCCGGCCCGGCCGCGCGGCGCAGCTCCGCGATGCCCCGGTCGAAGTCGTCCGGCGTGCTCAGCCCGGCGGCCACCGCCTCCGCCCGGACGGCCTCGACCATCGCGACGAAGGTCCGCAGGGTGAAGCCCTCCGCCAGGGCCGGGCGGCCGTCGTCGGCGTAGACCGTCCGCGGGCGGACCGCCACGTCGGTGAAGCCCGCGTCCGACAGCAGCGGGTGGAGGCGGCGGCCGAGCAGCCCGTCGCCGCCCGCCTCCGCCTGGAGGCGGACCAGGTGGTCGATCGTGCGCCGGGCCGCCGGGCTCTGCGGGTGGAAGAAGGCCGAACCGTGGTCGCCCTCGATCACCGTGATCGTGCCGCCCGGCCGCAGGACCCGCCGCAACGCCGCCAGCCCGGCCGCCGGGTCGGGCAGGTGCTCCAGCACGAAGCAGAGGAAGACGTGGTCGAACGCGCCGTCCGGGAAGGGCATCCGGTGCAGGTCGCCGTGGTGCCAGGTGACCTCCGCGTCGGGCGCCTGCGCCGCCACCCGGGCGCGGGCCTGTGCGAGCGACTCCGCCGACAGGTCCATCGCGGTGAGCAGGACGCCGGGGCCGGAGGCCAGCAGGTGCACCGTCTGCGCCCCCACCCCGCAGCCCGCCTCCAGCACCCGGCTCCCGGCCGGGTACGCCGTGCCCGCGTGCAGCAGGTCGGCGAGGGTGTCCGCCTGGTCCCCGAGGCGCTGCGCCTCGGTGTCCGAGTAGCCGTGGACGTAGTTCGTGTTCTCGGGCCGTGCCGTTTCCGTGGTCATGGGCCCCACCCTCGCGCCACTATGGTCCGGTGAACAGGTCCAAACGTGCCGTGTCCGACAGGTCCAAAGAGGCCGGTGCCGACTTCCTCCAGCTCGACACCGCGGACGCCCCGCCCGGCGGCCTCACCGACTGGCTCGCGCGCCGACTGCGTGAGGCCGTCGCCGACGGCCGGCTTCCGGCCGGCAGCCGACTGCCCGCCGGCCGGGTGCTGGCGGCCGAACTCGGCGTCTCCCGCGGGGTGGTCACCGACGCCTACCGGCGGCTCGCCGAAGAGGGGCAGCTCTCCGGGCGCGGGCGCGGCGGCACCGTCGTGGTCGGGGCCCCGGCCGCACCTGCCGCCCCGCCCGTACCCGAGCCGCCCCACCCCCCTGCGGTGGCACCCGAGCTCTTCGGGGACGACCCCGACGCCGAGGTGTTCGACCGGCTGCGCGGCACCCCCGCCCGGATCGATCTCACCCCCGGCATGCCCGACCTCGCCGCCTTCCCCCGCACCGCCTGGTTGCGGGCCGAACGCGCCGTCCTGGACGGCCTCGCCGCCCACGACCTCGGCTACGGCGACATCCGCGGCACCCCCGCCCTGCGCCGGGCCGTCGCCCACTGGCTCGCCCGCAACCGGGGCATCCGCGCCGACCCCGACGAGGTCCTGATCGTCGCCGGGACGGCCCAGGCCCTCGCCCTGCTCGGCCGGGCCTTCGAGCGGACCGGCATCACCGTGGTCGCGGTCGAGGACCCGGGCTCCCTCGGCGCCCGCCGCCACCTCGCCCACTGGCTCGCCGCCACCCCGCCCGTCCCGGTCGACGCCGAGGGCATCCGGGTCGACGCCCTGCGCGCCACCGGCGCCCCCGCCGTCCTGCTCACCCCCGCCCACCAGTACCCGACCGGCGTCGTCCTCGGCGGCGACCGCCGCCGCGAGCTGCTGCACTGGGCGGCCGAGGGCGGCCTGGTCATCGAGGACGACTACGACGCCGAACACCGCTACGACCGGCCGCCCGTCCCCGCCCTGCGGGCCGCCCTGCCGGACCGGGTCTGCTACGCGGGCAGCGTCTCCAAACTGCTCGCCCCCGCGCTGCGCACCGGCTGGCTGCTGGTGCCGGCCCGGCTCCGCGACGCCGTCCTCGACGCCAAGCGCTTCGCCGACCTCGGCAACCCCGTCCTGCCCCAGCTGGTCCTCGCCCGCCTGATGGAATCCGGCGAACTCGACCGCCACCTACGGCTGCTGCGCCGCCGTCACCGCCGTCGCCGGGACGCCATGATCGCCGCCATCCGCAGCCACCTCCCCGGCGCCACCGTCCACGGCGCGGCGGCCGGCCTCCACCTGATGCTCACCCTGCCGGAGGACCTCGGCTGCACCGACACCGAACTGGCCACCGCCGCCCTCGCCCGCGGCGTGAAGGTCCAGCCCCTCTCCTGGCACACCCGCCTCCCGGCCCCGCCCGGACTGGTCCTCGGCTACGCGGCGGGCGCACCACCGGAGATCGCCGAGGGCATCGCCGTCCTGGGGCGGCTGGTCCGCCACGCAGGGTGAGCTCGGCCCGGCCGCCCGGCGACGAGGTCCTCTCCGTTGACCGGTACCGGATTGGGGCGGGGACGCGCGGGCGCGGCGGAGCGTTCTGGTCCCGGCCGGAAGGGCATCCGGGCACCCCGCGTTCCTGCGGTGAAGCAGCTGTCGGATTATCGGATGAATCTGATGCAGGGCGGACTGGTGGAACCGGGCCCTGGGTACGCTGACGGGCCGTAGTCCGCTGTCGACCCAGGAGGCGTGATGGCTCCCTTCCGGCGAGTCGCCCAGTTCGGGGCCATGCTGGCGGTCCTGGGGGCCGCACTCGGGCCCGTGCCGACCGGGGCCGCGCCCGGGTCCGTGCCGACCGGGGCCGCGCCCGGGCCGCGCCTCATCCACCCCGAGAGGACCGTAGCGATGGACGCCCAGGAGCAGGAGGACTCCCGCGTGCTCGCCGGCCGGCGGATCGTCCTCTCGTACGCGGGCCCGACCCCACCGCCCGAGGTGCTGCAGACGATCCGGGAAGGCCGGGCGGCCGGAGTGATCCTGTTCGGCGAGAACATCACCGGGCCGGAACAACTCGCCGAAGCGGTCGACGCGTTGAAGCAGGCGGCGGCCGAGGCACCGAAGCCCCGCACGCTGCTGCTGATGACCGACCAGGAAGGCGGCAAGATCCGCCGGCTGCCCGGTGCGCCCGAACTCTCCGCCCGCCGCGTCGGGTCGGCGACGAACCCGCGCGCCGCCGCGGTGGACTCCGGCACCGGCGCCGCCCGGACCCTCACCGACGCCGGGCTCAACGTCAACCTCGCCCCGGTGCTCGACGTCTACGACACCCCGGACAACTTCATCGACCACCACGAGCGTTCCTTCGGCCAGGACCCCGCCACGGTCGGGCGCTTGGGCAGCGCCTTCCTCGCCGCCCAGCAGGGCCTCGGCGTGGCCGCGACCGCCAAGCACTTCCCGGGTCTGGGCGCCGCCCCGCTCGACGGAAACACCGACGAGCGCCCGGTCACCCTCACCGCGCCGCTGCAGGAGATCCGGGCGCGGGACGAGGCCCCCTACCGGGCCGCCATCGCGGCGGGCGTGGGGCTCGTCATGGCCTCCTGGGCGGTGTACCCGGCGCTGGACCCGGAACGCCCGGCCGGGCTGTCTCCCGCCGTCATCCAGGGCGAACTCCGCGGCCGCCTCGGCTTCGACGGCGTCACCGTCACCGACGCGATGGAAGCCGGCGCGCTCGTCCCCTACGGCGACACCGGCGACCGCGCGGTGGCTGCCGCGGAAGCCGGCATGGACCTGCTGCTCTGCTCCGCCCGTGACCCCCGGCAGGGCGAGGACGCCGCCGAGGCCCTGGCCGCCGCTCTCGACTCCGGCCGGCTCGACCGCCACGCCTTCGCCACCGCCGTCTCCCGCGTCGACGCCCTGCGCGCCGCCCTCGACTGACGGGCCGGGCAGCGGAGCGGTCGGCCGGCGGGTGGGCGGCGGAGCAGGCGGGCGTCGGCCCGGTGCGGGAACCCGACGGCGATGCGCGGACGCGCCGCCGCCGACTGCCCCGGCGCGCGGGGCTGCTCCCCGGGCCGGACGGTCACGGGTCGAGCAGTGTGCGCGGGTCGATGACGCGGTAGCCGCGTGCCCGGGCGCCGTCGATGATGCGGGGGAGGGCTTCGGCGTCGAGGCAGGTGTCGGGTCCGCCCTCGTCGGTGGCGCCGACGTGGAGCTGGAGGACGGCGCCCGGGGTGAGGGCGGCAAGGGCGCGTTCGACCGCGCGGTCCGCCGTCATGCCGTGGCCGGGGCCCAGGTAGCCGTTGGTGTCGGCGGTGAACTCCAGGTCTGCGTAGCCGAGTTCGTTGACGGTGGCGATGGCCTGCGGGGTGGTCTCGCTGTACGGGAAGCGGAAGAACGGCAGCGGGTCGGTTCCGGGGGCGGCGCGGCGGATCGCGGTGTCGGCGCGCCGTACCTCGGTGCGGGCCCGGTCGGCGGTGAGGGCGGAGAAGTCCGGGTGACTGTAGGAGTGGTTGCCCAGGCCGTGGCCGGCGGCGGCGATCGCGCGGATCGCCCCGGGGTGCCGGTCGGCGAAGTCGCCGGTGGGGAAGAACGCGGCCGGGGCGGCGCGGTCGCGCAGGACGTCGAGGACGGTGTCGAGTCCGGTCTCGTCCCAGGCGGCGTTGAAGGTGAGGACGAGGACGCGTTCCTCGGTCGGGATCCGGCGGATCTCGGTGCCCAGAAGGGACGCCGGGGGTGAGGCCGACCGGGCGGCGGGTGGTGGGGCGGGCGGTGTGGCGGATGCCGGTGGTGCCGCTGGTGTGGCGGTCGGCGTGGCGGCCGGTGGGCCGGCGGCCGTCAGGGCGAGGAGGGCGGGGAGGGTGAGGAGGCCCGCGGCGGCGGTGCGGAAGCGGTTCACCTGGGGTCAACGCTGCCGTCGCCTGGAAGGTTGTGGTCGTTCGGCCGGTCGAGGGTGATCACGCCATCGAAGGTCTGGTTTCGGTCGAGGCGGCCGTTCCAAGGGTAAAAGCGTCCGGAGCATAGGAATCGCATGGCAGAGTTTCTGTCGTGGACCTATGAAATGTCATATGTGCCACGCCACCTGTCCCTGATCGTCCTCATGCCTCCCAAGGAGCAGTCAATGAACCGCATCGCCAGGATCGCGGCGGGCACCGCCGGTGCCGTCGCCCTCTTCGCGGCGCCCGTGCCGGCGTTCGCCTCGGCCGTGACGGCCGCCGCCCCTGCGACGACCGTCACCACCTGCGGGTGGTCCGGCCTGCAGGCCGGGCTGTCGACCAAGGTCTGCGCCGACGTCACCGGCGACAGTGTCGTGCTGTACGGGCAGATCGGCCTGGCCGGCCCGCCGTCGCCGGGCACCCCGTGGCCGCCGGCGCCGCAGGAGCTGCTCACCCGGCTGTCGGCCGACGTGGCCGGTGGCACCTCGCTCGGCGCCGTGAACGGCCGCACCGTGTTCACGGTCAGCACCGTGCGGGTCGACGGCATCTCCACGACCGTGCCGTGCGGTTCGACCGTGCACGCGTCCTTCTCGGTGGAGGCGATCTGGCGCGGACCGGCCCCGGTGACGGTCGATGTGCCTGTAGTCTGCTGACGGCTCGTCACCGTGACTGCCGAGCCCGGGAGTTGGCAGCGTCCCGGGCTCGGCGTCGGCGTGCCCGGGCGCGGTTGCAGGTGTGGCGTGGGTCACTCCCGCGCGTCGACGGGAAGCCGCCGGGCTGTGACGACTTGAAGAAATCTTCATCTGTCCGCGATGATGCCTACCGGCCGCGGCACGGACCCGCCCGGTCAGGACGATCACCGAGCCGGCCCGAGCCGGACCCGAGGGAGGCGCGCGGACGATGCCGGTCCCGCTGTACCAGGCCAAGGCGGACTTCTTCCGCACCCTCGGCCACCCCGTGCGGATCCGGGTCCTGGAACTGCTCCAGGACGGACCCCGGCCGGTGCGCGAGCTGCTGGCGGAGATCGAGGTCGAGCCGTCCAACCTCTCCCAGCAGCTCGCGGTGCTGCGGCGCACCCAGCTGGTCACGGCCACCCGTGAGGGCAACACGGTGGTGTACGCGCTCAGCACCCCGGACGTCGCCGACCTGCTGCGCGCGGCACGCCGGATCCTGACCGAGCTGATCACCGACCAGGGCGCGCTGCTCACCGAGCTGCGCGCGTCCGGCGTCCGGCAGCCCCGCTGAGCCGCACCCGGCCCGTCCGCCGACCCGAGGAGAACCGTCCGCCATGAGCGACAGCACGAGCGACAGCACGAGCGAGGAGAAGCGGCGCCGCAAGGCGATGCTGATCCGCGCGGGCATCTACATCTTCGCCACGCACCTGTTCGCCGGTTTCGTGTTGCTGCTGTTCGCACTCGGCGGCCGGAAGTAGGCCCTGTCCGCCCGTGGCCGGGGAGGTCGGTCCGCCGCAGGCGCCCGTCCGTTCACCGGCGCCGCTGCCTGCCGTCCCGCACCAGGTAGCGGTCGGTGGTGCTGGTCCAGGCCTGCACGCCGGCGACCAGCTCCCGGGTGCCGTCCAGGTACCAGCGGCCCGCCGGGTGGCGGCGCTGCAGGTCGCGGCGCAGCTCCTCGCTCTCCCGGCGCAGCAGTGCGACCCGGTCGCGGACCGCGCGGACGGCCCGGCTGCGGGTGCAGCCGCGGGCCCGCTGCAGGGTGAGTACGGTGTTGAAGGCGGCCGCGGCCTGCCGTTCCTCCCGCTCCAGTGAGTAGAGGTCGTTGATCAGGGTGGCGGCGTCGGCGGTGTTGGCTCGCAGCCGGTGCAGCGCGGGTTCCGCGTGGAGGGCGGCGGGGGCTTCGGTGCCGTGGACCCGTTCCAGTATGTTCATGAACGGGTAGAGGCAACTGCCGTGCCGGCGCAGCCGCATGGTGTCGGCCAGGCCGAGGCCGCGGGCGGGCACGGTGCCGCGGGCGCGGTGGTCGGCTTCGGCGGGGAAGGTGGCCAGGCACGCCCGCCACTCGCGGGCCGCGCGGGCGCACCAGGCGGGGGACATCGACGCGCTCTGGCGGTTCCACAGTTCCCGCCAGGAGTCGAGGAGCGGGGAGTCCGGCGGGGTGTCGTCGCCGTCGAGGAGGGCGATCAGCGGGTCGACGAGGGCGTGGGCCTCGGCCGGGCGGCGACCGGGGGTGCCGTCGAAGCGGTCGTCGAGGATGGTGAACCAGCCCAGTACGTCCACCAGCAGGTCGAGTTCGGTGCCCCGGGTGCGGGGGAAGGCGTGGCCGATCAGCTCGTGCAGGGCGTAGGCCCGGTAGCCGGGCAGCTCCGCGGGGGTGAGCAGGCCGCGGCGGACCGCCCAGTCGGCGTGCCGGTCGGCGGCGGCGCGCAGGTCGCCGGGCGGGCGCGGTGGCAGTGCGGCTGCGGGGGCGGCGGTGAACGGGCAGCCGCCCGGTGCGGCGGGCTCGTCGGGCGAGGGCGTCACGCCGCTCCCGGGCGCCGGCCGTTCGGCGCGAGCGGTCCTGGGGGCCCGTGTCCCGCCGGACGTCCGCTGGTCGCGCGGGACCGGCCGGACGCACAGCCCCTGCGCCTGGACCGTGGTCCAGACCACCTCCCGGGCACGCGATCCCGGCTCGGCGACCGGCCGCCAGCGGCGCAGAACGCCGGCTGCCGCGACGGTCAGTTCCGCCCAGGCGAAAGCCTCGCCGATGCACTTGTGCTTGCCCGCCCCGAACGGCAGGAAGGAGGGCCGGCCGGCGCCACCGCCGTCCTGCCAGCGCTCGGGGCGGAAGTCGAGCGGTTCGGGGTAGCGCACGGGGTCGCGGTGCAACGCGGTGAGGCTGTAGAGCAGTTCGGTGCCGGCCGGGATCCGGTACGGGCCGAGTTCGACGGGGACCCGGGCGGTGCGCATCAGGAAGGCGTTGGGCGCGTGCAGCCGCACCACCTCCTGGGTGACGCCGCGGGTGTAGGTTAGTCGGGCCAGTGCCTCGGGGGTGGGGACGGTGCCGGCGGGCAGGTGCTCGTCCAGCTCGGCCAGGACGCGGGCCTCCACCTCGGGGTGGCGCAGCAGTTCGTCGAGCAGCCAGGTCAGGGTGGTGGAGACGGTCTCGGTGCCCGCGCCGAACATGGTGATCGCCTCGGACCGGACGTCGGCCTCGGTGAGCGGCCGGCCGGTGGCCGGGTCGGTCGCGGCGCGCAGCAGGGCGGGCAGGGTGCCCCGGCCCTCGGCGGAACGGGCCTTCGCCGCAGGGCCGTTGACGGCCTGGTCGACGACCCGGTTGAGCACCCGCACGGCGGCGTCGAAGCGCCGGTTGACGGGCAGGGGCAGTCGGGCGAGCGACGGGTGCGGGTAGAGGGACTGGACGATCTGGCCCTTCACCAGGTCCGGCAGCGCCCGGTGGAAGGCGAGGGTGGCGTTCTCGCTGAGGCGGGCGCCGAACAGGGAGCGGGTGACGATCTCCAGTGCGAGGTGGTTCATCTCCTTGGCGACGTCGAGGACCTGACCGGGGCGCCAGCGTCCGACGCGTTCCTCGGTGACCTGGTGCATCACGGCCAGGTACTCGGCCATCCGGTCCGGGCCGAAGGCGGGCTGGATGATCCGGCGCCGGTCACGGTGGGCCTGTCCCTCGGACATCAGCAGGCCGTCGCCGAAGGCCGTCTTGAGGGTGTCCTGGACGGCGCCGCGCGGGCAGTCGTGGGCGAGCGCGACGAGCAGGGTGTGGACGAGCCGGGCGTCGGTGACCACGCAGACGGTGCGTGGTCCGAGCCGGATGCGGACCACGCCGCCGTGGCGGGCGAGGGAGCCGAGGAAGCCGAGCGGGTCGCGCAGCAGGGCGGCGGCGTGCCCGAGGCCGGGGAGGGCGCCGGGGGCGAGCGGCGGGACGGCCGCGCGGGCCAGGGGGGACGGGCGCGGCGCGGTTCTCGGGGGGACGATCCGTTTCCGTGTCTCGGTCATCAGGGTCATGACACTACCTCTCACAGAGGGGCCGGCGCGGACGGTGCCGGGAGGGGCACCGGCGGGTCGGCCGCGAGGCGGGGGACCGGCCAGCGCGGTCCCCGCGCGCACCCCCGCTGGAGGGCGCACGCCATGGCAAACGCGCCCGTTCCACGGGCGTTGCGCCGAACGCGCGGGGATCACTCCAACGGCCGATCTCCCTGACCCTTCCGTGCCTGCCCGGGAGATCCGGGTTGACCTGCGCCGATGTGCTGGTCCCGAAGGCCCCCCGCGAGGCCCGACCGCAGGGTCTTTGGACCCTCGCCGCGCGGCCGCCCGAAGGCCAGCATGGTGGCGGAGAAGGAGGGCTCTGATGACCCGTTTGCGCCACCGGCCCGCGCTCGACGTCCGGGTGGAGATCCGCGGCGAGCTGCCGCGCGAGGACGCCGAGTATGCCAGGGCCCGGGCGCTGGTCACAGCCACGGCGCTCGGGCCGGACACGCACGCGCTGCGGCTGCGGCTCACCCGGACGGTGAGCGGGGACCGGTGGCTCAGCCGGCCCGCGCTGGTCCAGGTGGACGTCGAACTGGAGGACGCCGGGCCGGTCCGGGTGCAACTGGCCACC
The DNA here is from genome assembly GCF_040651155.1 of Kitasatospora sp. NPDC048545. Classification (NCBI taxonomy): domain Bacteria; kingdom Bacillati; phylum Actinomycetota; class Actinomycetes; order Kitasatosporales; family Streptomycetaceae; genus Kitasatospora; species Kitasatospora sp. NPDC048545. Next base: position 115,681 of record NZ_JBEZIQ010000018.1, on the reverse strand, counting down.
GGGACCGCACGGGAGTCCGTCGACCTGGTGCTGGGAACGCTCACGGGACGGGTCGTCCGGCTGCGCGAGCAGGGCGACATCGGCTTCGCCGCCACGTACGAGAGCGCCTACCGCCCGCAGTACGTCGACCGTCCGCTGGCCCGGCGGCGGATCGCCCGGCACAAGACGGTGGTGCTCGCCACCCGCACCCCCGGGCAGGCCGCACGCGAACTGCTGGCGCTGGACCGGCGGTTCCACCTCTTCGCGGACGCCGCGACCGGACGCGACAGCCTGGTGCACCGCTGCCCGCTCAGCGGTGTCGTGGAGCCGTGCGCCGTCGGCAGCGACGCCGTGCCGCCGCTCGACCTCGCCGAGGCGGCCCGCCGGCTCTGGCTCACCGGCCGCCCGTTCGTCGGGTACACCGACATCGCCGACGAGCGACTGCGCGTGCTCTACCGCCGCTACGACGGCCATTACGGCTTGATCGAACCGGTGTCGGGCCGCCGGAACGGGGCAGGAACCCAGTCGGCACGGGACTGACACGGCGATGACACGACCGCACACGGATGCTCCACGAACTCCGGTACCCCGGCACTCCGGTGCTCCCGGCGGCCAAGGGGCCCCGGTGCTCCGCGGAACGCCGGTGCCGCACGAAGCACCAGTACTCCACGAACTCCACGAACTCCACGACGAGGGGCCGGGACCATGGACTGCGACGAGGTCATGCTGACCGTCCGGATCACCGCAGCCGAACGGGCACTGCTGCGCGAACTCGCGCGCGGGCACGGCGGCGACGTGTCCGACGTGGCGGTGGACGGCCTGCTGGAGGTCATCCCCGCCCTGCACGACGACGCGTCCGTGCTGCCGCTGATGCGGGTCCTGGCCCGGCCCGCGCCCTTCGCCCTCACCCTGTGGCTGCCCGCCCCGGTCGCGGACCTGCTGCCGCTGCTCGGCGAGCGGCTCGTCCGTGCCGGCGGCCCGTCGGCCGGGCCGGCCAGCGCCGCGCTCTCCGCCGCCCTGCGGCTCTGGCTCGCCGGGGACCGCGTCGCCCTGGCGGGTGCGCTGGCCCGACTGCACGGCGGCTGCGGCGCCGCAGCCGTGGCGGTGTCTGCCGGGGCGCGGGCCGTGGGGGCACGTGCCGTGGGGGCTGCGGCCTGACTCTCGTCCGTCGCTGACGGAGCGCCACGGTCCGGACGGTGCGCACACTTCCGGGTGCGTCTTCGGCCCTCCTGTGCCGTTTCCTCGGTCCACGGACGGTTCTCCCGTGCCGTCGGCCGACGCCGCCCGATCGAACGGATCGAAAAGTTTCGCAAGAGGTTTCTGTTATTCCCTGGGGTCCCTTCCGCTCTCCGGAGTGTCGGAAGGCCTGCGCCGCTCATTCACCACAGGGCGCGGGTCGTCGCACGAGGAAAGGAACGCGATGGGACACCGGAGCAGCGAGCTTCGTCGGCGAAAGCGCCGCAGGCTCACCCGCAGGAGCGTCCTGGTCGCCGCAGCCGTGGCGGCAGGGCTGGTGGCGGGGACGCTCGGCATCCGCACCGCGCTGGAGCCGGCGGGCGTGCACGGCGCCGTCACGGCCGCGGCGGACGTGGCCGACAACTCGGGCTCGCAGGCCGGGTTGATCGGCGACGACGGCGGGCCGGGGGAGACCGGCACCGCCGAGGGCGCCACCCAGGCGCCCGCGCCGAAGCGGGACGAGAAGGCCGTGCCGCTCAAGGCGATACCCAAGGACCAGCCCGATCGCGGCCTGGTCTACGCGGGACTGAGCCTGCCGGGCAGCGACCGCTGTGGCGGCACACTGGAGGTCACCGGCAGCACCCAGTGCAGCCACGGCCCGGACGTTCCGCCCAAGGGCGTCGACATCCACCAGGACGTCGCGCCGGTCGCGGCCCCGGCCGCGCAGGCACCCGCGCTCACCCCCGCGGCCGGTGCCCAGCCGCCCGCCGCCGCCGACCTGCTGAAGGGCTCCGCGCCCGTCCTGGACGCCACGCAGAAGGCGCTGCTCGGCGGCTCCGGCACCGCTGCCGCAGAGCCTGCCGGGGCCGCGCCCGCCGGGTCGAAGCTGATCTGCGACGGTGACGGCAGCAGCGGCAACCGCGTCCAGGTGGTGTACGTCCACGCCCCGGGCAGCGACCGGTTCGCCCAGTACCTGCCCTCGTTCAAGAAGTGGGCCGCCGACGTCGACGTCATCTACAACGCGAGCGCCGCGGAGACCGGCGGCGAGCGGCACGTCCGCTTCGTCACCGAGGGCGACTGCACGGCCTCGGTGCTGAACGTGCAGATCTCCGACTCCGAGATCCAGGACTTCAACGCGAGCAACCGGGCCCTCGCCGCGCAGGGGTTCAACCGCAAGGACCGCAAGTACATGATGTTCACCGACGCCAAGGTGTACTGCGGGATCGGCACCTTCGCCGGGGACGAGCGCCCCAGCCAGGACAACCTGAGCAACTTCGGCCCCTCGTACGGCCGGACCGACTCCGGCTGCTGGAGCGGCAGCACCGCCGCCCACGAACTCGGGCACAACCTGGGCGCGGTGAACAACAGCGCGCCCAACTCCAGCAAGGCCGGGCACTGCGTCGACGAGTGGGACATCATGTGCTACTCGGACGCCCCCAACTACCCGCAGATGCGGACCGTCTGCCCGGACCGCGCCCATGACGACCGGCTCGACTGCAACCACGACGACTACTACAACACGTCTCCTGCGCCGGGCAGTTACCTCACCACGCACTGGAACGTCGCCAACAACCGCTTCCTCATCTCCGGCGGCGGCACCGGTCCGAACCCCACTCCGACCCCGACCCCGACCCCGACCCCCACGCCGACCCCGACCCCGACTTCGACGACCTCGCCCACCCGCACGCCCTCGCCGTCCCCGACGCCCACCGGCAGCCCCACCGCCACGCCGACCGGCTCCCCGTCGCCGACCGCGACCCCGACTGCGGGCAACACCGGTCCTGACGTGGCGGTCAGCCAGATCACCCAGAACTCCGTCATGCTGAGCTGGAAGGCCGCTCCGTCGGCGGCCGGCTACGACGTGCTGCTGAACGGCCAGGCGATCGGCACCGTCCGCTCGACCGTGGTCGGCCTGGTCCGCCTCGCCCCCGGCACCTCGTACACCGTGGCGGTCGCCGTCCGCGACGCCGCCGGCGCCGTCGGCAAGCCCGGCCGCGCCGCCACCTTCCGTACGGTCTCCGACGCCGGTCGTCCGCAGCCCGGCGCGAACTACACCATGGTCAACGGCCTCACCGGCCAGGCGGCCGACCTGTGGGGCAGCTCGATGAACGACGGCACCGTGGCCATCGCCTACCAGCGCACCGGCTACGCCAACCAGAAGTGGCAGTTCGAGGACGCCGGCGACGGCGCGGTGCGGATCAAGTCGGCTCGCTCCAACAAGTGCCTGCAGCTCGGCGGTGCCCCGGTCGCCGGCCAGTACGTGGCCCAGCAGCCGTGTTCCGACGCGGCCGCGCAGAAGTGGCAGCTCACTGCCGCGGACGGCGGGTTCACCGTCACCGCGAACGGTGGTTCGATGGTGCTGGGGCTCAGCGACCGTTGGTACTACGGCGGTTGGCTGCTGGAGCTGCAGCAGGCGAACGGCCGGCCGTACCAGACCTGGTCGCTGCTGAAGACCTCGTGAGCCGGTAGGTCCGCGAGTCCGCGGGGCGCTGCGGCAGTCGCGCGTCACGACCGCCGTGACCGTTGCGACCGCCGTGACCGTTGCGACCGTCATCACTGCGACCGTCGAGCGTCACGACCGCCGAGCGTCACGACCGCGAGCCGCACGACCTGAACCGTTCGGTTCCCACGCCGGGTCCGGCCGTCCTCCCTCCCGAGGCGGCCGGGCCCGGCGCCCCCGCTTCCCGCGCCCGTCCCGCACACCGCCACGAGGAATGACCGTCATGCGAACCCGCCCGATCCTCGCCGCCGCCGCGCTCGCCGTGGCGGCCGTCCTGCCCGTCGCCGTGCCCGCGGCCGCCCACGGGGACAGCGTCCACCTCGACGTCACCGGCCAGCAGAACGGCCATGTCAGCACCGTCGCCACCTGGGAGAACGACCGCGACCCGGTCACCGAGGGCTTCGCCGGCACCCTCTCCGCCACCGCCGCGGACGGCCGCGCGGTGGGCCCGTGGCGCCTGGTCACCGTCCCGGGCCACCCGGGCACCTACACCACCCGGGAGATCCTCCCCGCCGGGCACTGGCAGGTGACCGTGGACTGCGCGTTCCCCTCCCTGGGCCACGCCCAGCGCGAACTCGACGTCGATGCCACCGTCATCAACGACCCCGTGCCCGCAGGCACGGCGGCCTCGCCGTCGGCCGGCTCCACCGCCGGGCCCGCCCCGGAACCGGCCACCGGGCCGACCCTGGAACCGGTCACCGGGTCCGCCTCCGCCCCGACGTCCGGTCCCGCGCAGCCGACCACTGCCGGGGCCACCCGTGACACCACGGCCGCCCCCGACGGGGGGTCCACCTTCGACAGCACCACCTGGGCCGCCGTCGGCACCGCCGCTGCGGCCGTCCTCCTGACCGCCGCCGGTTTCTGGCTCCGCCGCCGCCGGTCCTGAACGGCCCGGCCCCGCCCGGCCGGCCCGCCCGGCCCGCCCCCGGACGCCCCCGGCTCCGGGACGCCTCCGCGGGAACCACCCGGGTACGAACCGACGTCCCTTCCTGTCATCGGGCGCCACCGGGCGCCCGGCCGATCCAGGGGAGCGTCCGCGCATGAAGAAGGTCCTGATCGCCGGCGGTGCGGGGTTCATCGGCAGCACGGTGGCGTCCGCGCTGATCGACCGGGGAATCACCCCGGTCGTGCTGGACGACCTGTCGAAGGGCCGCGCCGAGTTCGTCGAGGACCGGATCTTCTACCGGGGCGACATCGCCGACACGGCCCTGCTCGACCGGATCTTCGCCGACCACCCGGACATCGACGCGACGGTGCACTGCGCCGCGAAGATCGTCGTACCGGAGTCGGTGGCCAAGCCGCTGTACTACTACCGGGAGAACGTGGCCAAGACCATCGAGCTCCTGGACTCCCTCCAGCGGCACGGCTGCACCCGCGTCCTCTTCAGCAGCTCCGCCTCCATCTACGCGCCGACCCCGGACGCCCGGGTCGACGAGAGCAGCCCGGTCGACGCCAACAGCCCGTACGCGCGCACCAAGCAGATGATGGAGCAGGTGCTCCAGGACTGGACCCGCGGCGAGGGGGCCGAGCGCCAGCGCGTCATCGCCCTGCGCTACTTCAATCCGATCGGCGCCGACCCGCAGCTGCGCACCGGCCTGCAGGACCTCCACCCCACCCACGCCCTCGGCAAGCTGATCGAGGCGCACACCACCGGCGCGCCGTTCACCGTGACCGGCGTCGACTGGGCGACCCGGGACGGCTCCGGCATCCGCGACTACGTCCACGTCCAGGACCTCGCCGAGGCGCATGTCGCGGCGCTGCTCCGCTTCGACGGGGTGATCGCCCCGGACGCGGCGGACCGCTACCGCGTGATCAACGTCGGGACGGGGGACGGCACCACCGTCCGTGAGCTGATCGCCGCCTTCGAACAGGCCGTCGGCACCCGGCTCGACGTCCGGGAGGCGGGGCCTCGCCCCGGTGACGTGATCGGCTGCTACGCCGCCGTCGACACCGCCCGCGAGCTGCTCGACTGGCAGCCCCGGCGCGGCATCGCCGAGGGCGTCGCCGACGCGCTCGCCTGGCGCGCCGCGTGGGCCGCCCGCCTCGGCGTCTGACACCAGGGGAGCCGGGGCCGACGGCAGCCGGCCTCGGCTCCCCTGGCTCATGCCGCGCGCCACGGTCCTGTTTCACGCCGTCACTTCACTCCGCCGTTGCACGCCGTCACTTCACGGCGTCACTTCACGGGTCTCACTTCACGGCGTCGCCGGACTTCGCCCAGTTGTCGCGCAGCCGGTCCAGGTAGGACTGCGCCTGGGAGCCGATCTTGACGCCCCGGGCGAAGGCCAGCATGTTGCCCGCGCCCGCGTTGTAGCCGAGGGCGACGAGTTCGTCCCGGCTCAGCGACACGCCCGGGTGGGCGGGTAGTCGAGCGGCGAGGTCGTGCAGGTGCCAGGCGGCCGCCTGGACGGCCAGGTTGCGGTCGTCCGGGAGCTCCTCCCACTGACGGGAGGCGAACGGGCGGCCCGGCTTGGTGTCGTCGAACGCGGCCCGGTGCATGTTGGCGATGCCGAAGGAGGCGTCCGGTTTGCTGCGCTGCCAGGCGCGTTCGAACTCGGGGTCGTGCGGCTTGTACGACTCGTTGTAGAGGATCGCCATCAGCAGCTGCGGGTTGACCCCGGCCTCGGCGGCGTACTGGCGGACCGGCGCGGCGTAGTCGGCGGGGTCGTACCGGCCCGGGGGCTTCGACGGCTCGGCCGGGGCTCCGGGCGACGGCGCGGTGCCGGACGCCGGGGACGACGCGGCGGCGGACGGCGAGGGGTCGGCGGAGGTCGGGCCGTCGTGGCCGTTCCCGCGGACGAGGCCGAGCCCGGCCACGACCACGACGCCGATCACCAGCCAGCGCCCCCAGCCCGACCCCTTCTGTTCCTCGCTCACCGCTGCCGGCCCCTCCCCGTTCGCCCGTGTGTCCGTTCGATCGCCGTACGGTCGGTCGTGCCCGGTGGCAGGTTACTCGGCGGGCTTCCGGTCGTCGTCGAGGTTGTGCAGGAAGTCCTTCGCCTTCGCGACGCCGGTGTCGATCTGCCCGCTGTACTTGCCGTCCGTGCGATCGTCGATCGCGTCACCGACCTTCTCCAGGCCCTGCCCGATCACGTCGCCGTGCTCGCGGGCGAGGTCGGTGGCCTTGTCCGCGAGGTTCTCCAGACTCTGAAACATGGTGACGCTCTGCTCCTCCGATGCGTTCCTGATGGTGTGCCGACGTGGCGGGGATCATGACCATCCTAACGACGGCGCGCCGAACGGTTCGCCTGCTGCCGGTCGGCGGCGAGTGACGTGGTCGACTCGGGTTTGTATGCTCCAAACCGACTTCTACAGAGCTGTAGAGGACGGGATCGCCGCCGGGACCGAAGGCGTCCCGGCGGCGGCGACGGTGCGATCGCGCCGCCGCAGCCACAACGATCGAGGGAAGTGCGCATGGCCGGCCAGCGGGCGAGAACGCCGTACCAGGATGCGGGACCGCGCACCGAGGACCGTGCCTTCCCGGCCCAGCGCTCCCGCACGGCCGACGGCCCGGCAGGCGCGGCGGACGCCGGGCGCGCCGGCGCGGAGCGGTCGGCGCGGGTGCTGCGGGCGGGGGCGGCGCGCCGACGGCAGCAGGCGCGGCGGCGCGGCGGCCTGGTGGCCCTGTGTGCGGCGATCGGACTGCCCGTGCTGGGCGGTGTCGCGGACGAACTCGGCGGGCCCGGGGTCGGCCCGCTGTTCGCGGTGGCCTCGGTGCTGGGGACGGGCGCCGCGGCGGCGGTGTGCAGCCGGGCGGGCCGGTGGTGGGTGGTGACGGCGGCTCCGGTCGTGGTGCTGCTCGTCGCGTCGGGCGTGGAGTACGCGGCGCGGCCCGACCGGTACCGGGGCGGGAACCTCGGCACCGGTGCGCTGCGCTGGGTGGTCGAGGCGTTCCCGGTGATGGCCGCCGCGGTGGGCCTGGCGTTGGCGGTGGCCGTCGGCCGGGCGGTGGCCGACCGCCGCCGGGCCGTGCTCGGCCGTCGACGATCCGGCGGTCCCGGCGTTCCGGCCGGGGCGAGCCGCCGTGGCTGAGCGCAACCGGAGCCGGAACGGCAACCGCACCGGCGGCACCGCGGGACGGACGGGCCGCGGCGGCGTTCCGCGCGGTCGCGCCCCGCGGCGCGGGGCCGCCCCACTGACCGTCGCCGGGCGCACCCTGGCCTGCGCCGTCTCCGTCGCCGTGCTCGGTGCCAGCGGCTTCACCTGGTACGAGTACCGCAGCCTGGACGACGGCATGTTCAAGTCCACCGCGTTGAGCGAGGCCAAGAAGAACGCCCCGCCGCACCTCGACAAGTCCGTCAACCTGCTGCTGATCGGTCTCGACAGCCGCAAGGACATGGACGGCAACGACCTGCCCAAGCAGTTCGTCGAGGACGAACTGCACGCCGGATCCAGCGAGATCGGCGGCTACAACACCAACGCCCTGATCGTGCTGCACATCCCGGCCGACGGGGGCAAGGTCACCGCGCTGTCCGTCCCGCGCGACGACTACGTGCAGACCGTGGGCGCCGACGGCAGGATGCACAAGATCAAGGAGGCGTACGGCATCGCCAAGGAGGCCGCCGAGCCGAAGCTGGCCGGCAAGGGGCTCTCCAAGGCGGAGCTGGAGCGGCAGAGCCGGGAGGCCGGCCGCTCGGCCACCATCCAGACCGTTCAGAGCCTCCTGGACATCCCGATCGACCACTTCGCGGAGGTCAACCTGATCGGCTTCTACGACATCGCCAGGGCGGTCGAACCGATCCAGGTCTGCCTCAACCACCCGGTGGACGATCCGATCATCGCGCGGACCGCCACCCACGAGGGCGGCGGCACCGGCCTCAGACTCCCGGCCGGAATCAGCTCCCTCGACGCCGCCCAGGCGCTCTCCTTCGTCCGCCAGCGCCACCACCTGACCAACGGCGACCTCGACCGCACCCACCGGCAGCAGGCCTTCATCTCCTCCGTCGAGTACAAGCTCAAACAGCAGGGCATCCTGAACGACCTCGGGCAGATGCAGAAGCTGTTGGCGGTGGTGAAGAAGGACGTCGTCATCGACAACGAGTGGAACATCCTCGACTTCGCCCGGCAGGCGCCCAACCTGACGGGCGGCAACGTGGAGTTCAACACCCTGCCGATCGCCGGGTTCAAGACCGTCGGCGGGCAGGAGGTCAACACCGTCAACCCGGACCTGATCAAGAAGATCGTCCGGCAGCTGTTCAACCACGAGTCGGCGTCGGGCACCGCCCCCGGGGGCACCTCGGGCGACGCCGCCGCGCCCACCGCCGCCCCGCTCCCCTCCGCGTCGGGCGGTCCGGCGAAGGCGGTGGTCGACGTCAACGCGGCGGCCGGCGCCGGTGCGGCCTCCAACGAGTCCAGGTCACTGGCCGAACTCGGCTATCCGGCGGGCAGGATCGGCGATGCCCCGGCCAGGACGAAGGTCACCACCGTGGCCTACGGCCCCGGGGCGAAGGCCGACGCCCAGCAACTCGCCACCCGCTACGGCGTCACGGCGGTGTCCTCAGGTGCCGTGGCGCCGGGCCACGTCCTGCTCACCCTCGCCACCACCCGGACCCCGACCGCGGCCGCTCCCGCGCCCTCGGGGGGCGCCGCGCCGGGCACCCCGTCCGCCGACCCGGCGGCGGCCCTGCCGATGCAGGGGCCCGCGGTGAAGGCGGGCGGGATCCCCTGCGTGGACTGACGGGCCCGGGCCCGGGGTGCTGGTCAGGGGCAGGGGTCAGGGGCGCGGGGCCTTCTCGCCGTGGACGGCGGTGTACTCCGCCGCGAGCCAGGGGCCGAGGTCGTCGATGAGCACGGCGAGCACGGCCCGTTCCGCGTCGGCGGTGCGGGCGTCGGCGGGAGTACGGGCGGTGGTGGCCGCGAGGCGCATCTGGTCGGCGCGCCCGGGGTAGTGGGCGGCGAAGGCCTCGGCGGAGGCGGTGAGGTCGCTGGTCCAGCCGCCCCAGCGGGGCATGACCAGCGTGAAGCCGGTGCGGACGATCCGGCGGGTGACCGTGCGGGTGAGGACGCGGACGTCGGCGTCCGTGGCGGCGGCAGCCGCGCGTTCCCGCCAGCCCGGCAGGGCGAGGGCCAGATCGCCGTTGGTCTCCCGGGCGAGCAGCGAGGTGGGGCGGTAACGGGGGAGCCCGGCGGCGAGGTCCGGGCCCAGCAGCGGGGTGCAGAGGCAGGCCACGAACCAGCCCAGGTCGTGCCGTTCGAGTTCGCTGAGCAGCGTGCCCGTGTCGAAGAGCAGCACGCCGACGCCGTCGACCTGCGCGAACTCGGCGTCCAGCACGGCCTGGAGGGCGTCGGCGTCCGCCCGGTCCGCCGCCGTGGGCTCGTGGTGCAGGGCCAGCAGCAGGTCGAGGTCGGAGACGCCGGGCACCGCGGTGCCGCGCGGGACGCTGCCGTAGAGGTAGGCGCTGTGCAGCCGGCCGGGGCCGAATGCCTCGGCGATCCGTTCCCGGGCGGCGGCCACCACCGGGGCGAACGGCGCCGGCACGCGGGCGAGCGAGCCCTCCCGCGCGATGTGTCCGTCGGCGTCCAGTCCCCGGGTGGTCGTCATGAGGCGCATCCTGCCCCACGGCGGCACCGCTGACCAGCGAATTTCCGCCCGTCCGAGGGATTGTCAGCGGCCTGTGCCAGCATGCGTCGCACACGAGGACGGACGGCGTGCGAGGGGATCGGCGTGGGCACCTGGGACATCGGGCACTTCGACAACGACACGGCGGCGGACTTCGCCGGCGCCCTCGACGACGCGGAGTCGGCCGAGCGGAAGTCGATCCTCCGGTCCGCGCTGCTGGGCGCCGCCCGGGCGGGGGAGTACCTGGACTTCGACGAGGGCGCCGAATCGGTGGCCGCCGCCGCCCTGGTGGCGGCGCAGTGCCCGGGCGGCGCGGCGGTGGAGAGCGCCTACGGTCCCGGGGCGGAGATACCGCCGCCGGCCGTCGAGCTGCGCGGTCTCGCAGTGGAGGCACTGGACCGCGTGGTGGCCGAGGAGTCGGAGCTCGCGGAGCTCTGGGACGAGACGGAGGAGGGCCCGGCGTGGCGGCGGGGCGTTCGGGCGCTGCGCGACGTGCTGGAGCCGGTGCCGCCGACGGTGGGCGGACCGCTGTTCGAGGTCTGAGCGGCCGGCGACGATGGTGCACCGGCGGCACCGGCGGCACCGGCGGCACCGGCGGCACCGGCGAGACCGGCGAGACCGAGGGAGCCGATCCCGGCGGACGTGCCGCTGCCACCGGCCGGGGAGGCGGGCGGTGGCAGCGGGGGTCGGCCTGGCGCCGGGTCAGCTCGACGCGGCGGTCACCGTGGTCGGGCACGGCGGGAGGTCGACGGCGCCGTGGTCGCTCAGGTCGCGGTCGGCGTCTTCGGGGAGATGGTGGTGCTCGCGACCGACGTACTGGTGACGGTGGGCTTGCCGGTGGTCGTGGTGGCGACCGCGCTCGTCGGCGTACCCGTGGTGGCGGTCGAGGTGGCGGCGCTCGACGTCGACTTCGTCTCGGACGGAGTGCCCGTGGAGGTGGTCGCCGGGGGGGACGACGGCCCGCCCGAGGAGGTGGTCGCTCCCGAGGTCGTGGGGCCGGACGTCGTGGAGCCGGAGGTGGTCGATCCCGAGGTCGTGGAGCCCGAGGTCGTCGATCCCGAGGTCGTGGGGCCGGACGTGGTGGAGCCCGAGGTGGTCGAGCCGGACGTCGTGGGGCCGGACGTCGTGGGGCCCGAGGTCTTCCCCGGCCCCGACGGCGTGGACGGCTGCCACGGCGCCGGCGGCGGGATGCCCGGCACCAGCACATTCGGCGGCTCGACGCGCTTGTCCACGACCTCGATCCGTCCGGTCAGCCGGGCGAACCAGCTGCCGGTCTCGACGTTCACGAGGACGATCTCGGTCACCGGCTGCGGCGCCGGCACCACCACGATCAGTGAGCTCGGCTGGAAGCCCGTCCAGGCCTTGCCGGTGTACTTGGCATTGCTCATCAGCTTCGGCGGCCCCAGCGGGTTGCCGCAGGCGCAGCGCACCCGGGGCACTCCGTGGGCGTCCACCAGGACGGCCGTGCCCGCCTGCAGCACGGACTGGTACTCGGCCACGGCGCCGCTCTTGTAGCTGTGGTTGGTCACCCGGGTGTCCACCCGCAGGTACGCCGAGGTCAGCGACCGCAGGTAGGCGGGGATGTCGGCCTGTGCGATGCCGGCCGCGGAGGCCCAGGCCCGCCCGGTGTCCCCGCCCGAGACCATCCCGATCAGGCGCTCGGTGTCGCAGCTGGACTTGCCCATCTGCGCGCCGTACAGCCCGGCGGAGCTGCCCTCGACGCTGTGGAGCGTGGCCGGAGAGCCGCCCTTGGAGGTTGCGCCGCCCGGGTGGGGGGACGCGCCGCCGGGCTGCTGTGCCGCCGAGGTCGCGGGGGCGGGGGCGGTCATCCCCTGGGTTTCCACCGACGGGGTGAACGGGGCGGGCCCGGGGTCGGCCGGGGCCTGGAGCGCGACCTCGTTCGCGGCCGGGATGGCCTCGGTGTGGCTGCCCTGGTTGCTGACGATCAGAACGGTGGCCACCACGGCCACCACCAGGGTCCCGGCCGCCGCGGCCAGCCCCTTCCCGGAGCGCCACCACGGCCTGCGCCGCCCGCCACCTCCGCCGACAGGCCTGGAACCCCCGGGGCCCGAGGGCGGCGGGGGCACGGACGGCGGTCCGGACGTCCCCCCGCCGGAGGGCGGACCGGCCAGCGGGCCGGACGGGGGACCGGAGGGAGGGCCGTACGGTGGCTCGCTCGGCGGGCCGGACGGCGGCGGTTGGGAGGTCATCGAGGCTCCGTTTCGCAGGCGGCCGGCGATCACGTCCGGCACGGGAAGCTCCTGCCACTGGCTTCCATTTCTCCCCCGGCGCCCCGATCGCCGCAACAGCAGGTGCCCCGGCGGTCGCCGAGCGTGCGCGGCCACCGTCGGTCACTCTGGGAAGGCGGCCGGGCCGGAGGGGCCGGGACGCCCGTCGAGTGACCAGGAGGTGGCATGCAGCAGCCCACGACCGGGGCCGCGGGCCCACCCGGTGCCGTCCGCGGCTGGTTGGACGCGCTCGCCGTCGTGCTGGCCGGAATGGTCGCGATGGCGGCGGTGGCCGCGCTCGGCCTCTGGCTGGCCGGGGCCGCCGACCTCCCGGGCGGCGGTTTCCCCTCGGTGGTCGCCGCGGCGCTGGCGCTCGCCGTCGGCGGTTCCGTCCAACTCGACGGTGGCGCGGGTAACTTCGCGGCCGTGGACGCCGGGATCAGTGCGATGCCGCTGTCCGTGTCGGTGGTCGGGGCGGTCGTGATGGCCGAGGTGTTCCTGCGGCAGCTGCGCTTTCGCGCGGTGGCCGGCGGCGGCGAGCTGCTCGGCCGGATCGCCCGGACGGTCGTGCTCTGGGTGCTCGCCCTCGTGTTGCTGACCCTCGCCGCCCGGCACAGCTTCGTCGTCCCGCTCGGCGGTGGCCTCGCGGAGTCGATCGGCGGCGCGCTCGGGCTCACCCCGGAGGTCGGCTTCCACGCGGACGGTTTGAGCACCATCGGCATCGGCCTGGCCTGGATGCTGGTGGTGCTCGCGGCGACCTTCGCGGTGTCCCGGCGCGCGCCGCTGCCGCCGGCCCTGGTGCGCTACCAACTCGCCGTCCGCCCGGCCGCGTTCGCTCTCTGGATGGTGCTGTTGGCGTACCTGGCGCTCGGTGTGGTGGCGGGGGTGCTGACCGCGATCGTGAACGGCAACGCCCGGCAGACCATGGCGGTGGTGCTGCTGGTGCTGCCCGACCTGGTCTGGATGGCCTTCGGGATCGGCCTCGGCGCCGACTGGCAGGGCAGGCTCTCCGGCGCGCTCGGCCTCCCGGTCCCCAAGCCGCTTGCGGACGTGCTGCGCGTCCCGAAGGGGCAGACGGCGACGGTCGACCTCGGCACCCTGGCCGAGCAGGACGCCCGCAGCTGGTGGCTGTTGCCGCTGGCCGCCGTGGTGCTGTTCGCGGCCGCGTTCCTGGCGGCCCGCCGCTCGCCCCGCACCGTCCGGCTCTGGCGGCACGCGGTACGGTTCGCGCTCTCCGCGGCCGTCACGATGCTGCTGGTGGGCCTGTGGACCCGGATGGACGCCGAGTACGGGCTCTCCGTGCTCGGCGTCGGCCTCGACCAGGGCGGCCTCGGCGACCTGCTCGGCTCCGTCCTCGGCGACTCGAACCCGGTGGCCGGTCTCGGCGGCGGCAGCATCACGCTGCACCTGTCACTGTGGACGGCCGTGCCGCTGGCGGCGGGCTGGGGGCTGGTCACCGGCGGGCTCGGCGCGCTGCTCGCCACCCGGGTGCAGCACCGGGGCGAGGTCGACGACGGAGGCGCTGCCGGGCAGGCGGCGGAGGACGGGTGGTCGGGCAGGTGACGACGGGGTGGCCGTCGGTCGGTCGGGTGACGGACGGAGGGCCGCCGGCCGGCGGACCGGCCGGGGCGCTCGGGTCGGCCGGGGTGTTCAGAACAGTCGGTGCCCCTGCACCCACACGGTCTTCCGGCCGGTGTTCCGAATGAGCCGGAGCTTGTTGACGCCGTCGTGCATGCCGGCGCTGAGCACCAGCGACGGGCCGACGATCACGCCCAGGGCGGCCAGGCCGAGGAGCATGCCGATGTTGCCGACGGCCTGGTCGTCCCCCTCCTCGACGGTCTGGCCGCCCAGGTGGATCAGCATGGGGACGGTGGCCAGGAGCGAGAGCAGCAGCATCCACCCCAGCACCCGTTGGACCTGTCGCTTGGCCCGCGCCCTGGCGGCGGTCTCCACCCGGACCGAGAACGACCGTCGGCAGCGCGGGCAGATGACGCCGATCTCCTCGGACCCGCCGGTCGGCCGGGGCGAGCCGCCCTCCGGAAGGTGCGAGATGCTCCAGTTGACCTTCGTCATGCCGGTCTTGTGCTCGACGCTCACCCGGCAGCCGAGGCCGACGACGTACCGGTCGGTGATCGGGAATCCGGCCACTGTTGTCTCCCCCCAGCCGCCGCGACCGTCGCGGGGCAGGCGGATTGTAGCCGCGCAAAAGGGTGGTAAAACCTGTGACTGATCGTCAAAAAGCCTCGGTCAAAAGGATGACCGAGGCCGGGACGATCTGAGCGAGTGCGCCGTGCCACAGCTTCGGTTCCGAGACGAACAGGGTGATCCCGCCCGCGACCATGAACGCGGCGATGTAGAGGATCACCGCTCGGCCCGAGCCGCTGTGCCCGGAGTGCAGGAGGACCAGGCCGGTGACCAGGCCGAGGGCCAGGAACAGGTTGTAGAAACCCACGTTGAAGCGCCACAGCCGGACCTCGGGGGCGTCGGCGGTGTTGCCGGTGAGCAGGTAGCGCACCCGCGGGTGCCCGTACAGGAAGCTCTCCAGCGGCCACGCGACGAGGTGGATCGCGGCGGCGACCATGGCGAAGACCTGGCTCACGGCGTCCATGGCGGGCGGTTCCCTCCCGAGGTCGACGGTGACAGCGGTGCGGACGGCGGACGGACCACCGGCGCGGCCCAGGCGGGCGGCTCCGGCGGCGCGTGCGGCCCGCCCCGGGCGACCGCCGGGACGACCCGGGTGGGCGGACCGCCCGCTTCCCACGGGCTCGGGGCGGATCCGGCCGGTGCCGTCGCCGCGCGCAGCTCGGCGACGAACTGCCGACAGCTCTCGAACCGTTCGCCCGGCGTCTTGGCGAGCGACCGGGCCACCGCCGCCGCGACCGGGGCGGGCAGGTCGGGCCGGTACTCGTCCAGTGTGGGCGGCGGGTCGTTGAGGTGCGCCCAGAGCAGCGCGAGGTCGCTCTCCCGGCGGAACGGCGGGGTGCCCGCGAGCATCTCGAACACCACGCAGCCCAGGCTGTACTGGTCGCAGCGGCCGTCCAGCGGCTTGCCGGAGATCTGCTCGGGCGCCGCGTAGTCCAGGGTCCCGACGATCTGGCCGACGCTGGTCAGCCCGCTGAGCGAGAGGGACTTCTTGGTGAGCCCGAAGTCCGCCAGGTACAGGTGCTCGGGGTGCTCACTGTCCGTTCCGGCGGCGACCAGCACGTTGCCCGGTTTGACGTCCCGGTGCACCAGGTCGCGGTCGTGCGCGGCGTCCAGCGCGGAGGCGATCTGCAGGGCCAGCCGGGTGGCCCGGTCCAGCGGCAAGGGGCCGCTGCGGTTGATCAGGGCCCGCAGGTCCCCGCCGTCGACGTAGCGCATCGCGATGAACAGGATGCCCTCGTGCTCACCCGCCTCGAAGACCGGGATGATGTTCGGGTGATCGATCGCCGCGGCGGCCTCGGACTCGTGCATGAAGCGCTTCCGGAACACCTCGTTGCGGGCCAGTTCCGGTGCCAGCAGCTTGACCGCGACGGTCCGCCCGAGCCGCAGGTCCTTGGCCCGGTAGACCACGGCCATGCCGCCGCGCCCGATCTCGCCCTCCAGCCGGTAGCCCGCGACCTTCCTCCCGACCAGGCCGGCGGGCAGGCTCGGGGCGGACAGCTGTTCGTCGGGGGTCACGGCTCACCGGCCTGGGTGGGGGCGTACGGGCCGGGCGTCGGCGCGGGTCCGGGCGAGGCGGCCGGCGTCGGTGCGGCTCCGGGCGGGGGAGTGGGCGATGGTGCCGGTGCCGCGGCCGTGGGCGGCGTCTCGGAGGGCGTCGCGGACGGTGCGGCCGTGGGCGGCGTCGTGGACGGTGCGGGGGAGGGCGTGGGCGTGGAGGCCGGCGGGCGCCGGTCGGTGGCCGCGTACGTCTGGAGCTGCAGCCCGTCGCAGTAGCACCAGCGGTCGTGCACGGGGTCGAACACCCAGAGCGCCTCGCCGTCGACCGCCAGGCCCACCCGCAGGCCGCGCGAGCGCTCCCGGAAGGCCTCCAGGTCGAGGGTCCCGGCCGCGAGGTCCTCCAGCAGGGCCCGGTAGCGGGCCAGTGCGGCCTCCGCCTCGGCGAGCGCCGGGCGCGGGTCGGCGGTCCGGGCGGGCGGCCCCCCGGCCGCCGGCGGTGGATGCGGCAGGGCGACCAGCAGCCGGCCGTCGACCCAGGTCATCCAGCCGTTGGAGCAGAGGACCTGCGCCCAGTCGCCCTGGCGGGCGAGCAGCTGCAGCGGGAGCAGCTCGTCGAGCCGGGCGGTGGGCCGGGCCGGATCGGGGGCCGTCCAGGAGGCCAGACCGCCCGGCGGGACGACGTGGGTGGGGTTGAACGCGAACTCGTCCATGGGCGGCTACATTTCCTCCGCCGCGCGACCCCCGCCGCGCGCGGCACGACTCGCACCACAGGGCTGTTCTCACTCTACCGGCGCGGGCCCCGGTCGACCCGGCGTCGCGGGCCGACCCGATGTCGAGGGCCGGCCCGATGTCGCGGGCGGTGCACGGTGCACGGTCACCGGACTACTTGCGCATGATCGCGGGCTCGTGCTGCCGCAGCAGGGCGAGGACCGCCAGCCCGTACGCCACCGACAGGCTGATCATCGCGCCCATGCCGACCAGCCAGCCGGTGCGGTCGTGGCGGAACAGCGGGTCCGCGGTGATCGGGGACGGCACGGTGAGCCGGTTCAGATCGACCGTCCTGGCCATGGACGACAGGCCCCACCGGGACGGGAACAGCCAGGCGAACTGCTCCAGGCCGGGCACGCCGTACAGCTTGAGCATCAGCCCGCTGAGGACGATCTGCACGATGGCGAGGAGCACCAGCAGCGGCATCGTGGTCTCCTCCTTGTCGACGAACGCGGAGACCACCAGGCCGAGCATCATCGCCGTGAACGCGAGCATCGCGACCGCGATGATCAGCTCGGGCAGCTGCGGCATCACCACGCCCGTCGTCACGCCCGGCGGGGCGCCCGGGCGCGGCAGCGCGGAGAGCTTGACCCCGGCCAGGCCGACCACGGTCAGCACCGCGGCCTGCGCCACCGTGACCGCGCCGAGCACCACGACCTTCGAGACCAGGTACGCCGATCTGGACAGCCCGACCACGCGTTCGCGCCGGTAGATCGCGCGTTCCTTGACCACCTCGCGCACCGAGTTGGCCGAGCCGGTGAGCACGCCGCCGAGGCAGAGCGTGAGCAGGCAGTTGATGGCGTTCTCGTCGGTGAGCCGGGAGCCCGCCATCACCCGGCACATCAGGCCGATGACGAACGGCAGCACCGTCATGACGGTGAGGAACAACCGGTCGGCGGCGAGCACCGCGGCGTACCGGCGGACCAGGGTGCCCAGCTGGGAGAGCCAGCTCTGCGGCTTCTCGTGGCCGATGGTCGGCGCGGCGGCCGCGGGTTGGTGCAGCGGGTGCGCGGCTTCGGCCGTCACGTACCGCTGGTACTGGGGGGACGCGAGGAAGCGGGACCGGCAGACCCCCTCGGTGTCGTTCTCGAACGCCTCGAAGGCCTCCGGCCACTCGTCGTGGCCGAAGTAGTCGAGGGCTTCGCCGGGCGGTCCGTAGTACGCCGTGCGACCGCCCGGCGCCAGGACCAGCAGGCGGTCGCAGACGTTCAGGCTCAGCACGCTGTGCGTCACCACGACCACCGTGCGGCCGTCGTCGGCGAGCCCGCGCAGCATGCGCATCACCGAGCGTTCCATCCCCGGGTCCAGGCCCGAGGTCGGTTCGTCGAGGAAGAGCAGGGACGGCTTGGTGAGCAGCTCCAGGGCGACGCTGACCCGCTTGCGCTGGCCGCCGGAGAGACTGGCGATCACCTGGTCGGCCCGGTTGTCCAGACCCAGTTCGTGCATCACCTCCAGGACCCGGGCCTCCCGCTCGTGCGGGTCGGTGTCGCCGGGGAAGCGCAGCTCCGCGGCGTAGGACAGCGCGCGGCGGACGGTGAGCTGGGTGTGCAGGATGTCGTCCTGCGGGACCAGGCCGATCCTGCGGCGCAACTCGGCGTAGTCGCGGTAGAGGTCACGCCCGTCG
This sequence comes from Kitasatospora sp. NPDC048545, assembly GCF_040651155.1. Taxonomy (NCBI): domain Bacteria; kingdom Bacillati; phylum Actinomycetota; class Actinomycetes; order Kitasatosporales; family Streptomycetaceae; genus Kitasatospora; species Kitasatospora sp. NPDC048545. Next base: position 97,208 of record NZ_JBEZIQ010000018.1, on the reverse strand, counting down.
TACAGCACGGTGCCCTCGTCGGCGGGGCGCAGCCCGGTGAGCGCGTTGAGCAGGGTGGACTTGCCCGCTCCGCTCGGGCCGGCCACTGCGAGCAGGGTCTTCTCGGGCAGCGGGAAGCTGACGTCGTCCAGCAGGACCCGCCGGTCCGGGCCGACGTGGACGACCAGGTGCTGGACGTCCAGCGAGATCTCGCCGGTGTCGGTGTACTCGACCAGTCGGCCGTCGACCAGGCACAGCGCGGAGTGGCCGATGCCGACGATGTCCGCCGGGCCGACCGGGGCGCGCCTGACCGGGCGGCCGTTGAGGTAGGTGCCGTTGTGACTGTCCAGGTCGACGATCTCGTGGCCGCCGTCCGGCAGTTCGCGCAGCTCGGCGTGGTGGCGGGAGACCACCAGGTCGTCCAGGACCAGTTCGTTGTCCGGCGCGCGGCCGATCCGCACGGTGCGGCCGGGCAGCTGGAGCACGGAACTCGGGCTGCGGAAGACGCCGGAGGACTGCGGGGCGAGCAGGACGGTGCGCGCGCCCGGGCCCGGACCGCCGTCCGGGGCGGCGCCGGGGAGCCCGGCGAAGCTCGCGGCCGGGCCGTCGACCGGATCGCCGAAGCGCAGCCGGGTGCCCGGGCCGACGTCGTCGCGGCTGACCCGGTGGCCCTCGTCGTAGGTGCCGTTGGTGCTGCCGACGTCCTCCAGCAGCCAGTGACCATCGGTGGCGCGCAGGACCGCGTGGTGCCAGGACACCCGGGGGTCGTCCAGCACGATCTCGCTGGTCGGGTCGCGGCCGACGTGGTAGGCCCGAGCCGGATCGATCAGCTGGGAGTCGGTGTCGGTGACCAGGACGAGGGGTGGCGCGGTGAGCGCGCCGGAGCGCTCTCCCATGCTGCGCATTCTATCGCCGACGGATGCCGACGGCCCCTTCGGACTCCGGGATTGGACTGGACCACTTCCCCGGGGCGGCACTATCGTTCGGCATGCCCGCGCGGGTCGCCGAGCGCAGGGTGTCGCCGAGTGTCATCGAGTGCTTCGGAACGGAACCCATGAGCATCTGGACCCAGTTGCGCCGATCCCGGACCGTCCGAGCCGGGCGCGCCACCGGCCGGGTGCTGCGCTGCGGCCTGATGGACACCATGCTCGCCGACCTCGCCGTCTCGGTCGTGCTCTGCTTCGAGCGGCCGCTGGACGACGACCGGCTCGCGGCCGGCCTGGCCCGCGCCCTGGACCGGGTACCGGTCTTCGCCGGGCGGCTGCGCACGGTCGACGGCGTCCTGGAGGCGGTCTGCGACGACTCCGGCGTGCCGCTCGACGTCTACACCGTGGACGGCACCCTCGCCGAGGCGATGGGCCGGGTGACGGCAGCCGGCTCCGAACTCGTCGACCGGGTCGACGCCCCGGGCGCCCGGCGCGGCGGAGCGCCGCTGCTCACCGTCCGGGTCACCCGCACCGCCGACGGCGGGACGGTGCTCGGCTGCTCCTGGCACCACGCGATCGGCGATCTGAACAGCTTCATGCTGTTGCTGCGGATCTGGTCGGCGGCGGTCGAGGGGGAGCCGCTCCCGGAGGCCGAACTCGTCGGCGACCAGGACGAGTTGCTGGACCGGGCGCTGCCGGCCGAGGACTGCGGCCGGCCCGGCTTCCGGGTGCCCTCGGCGGCGGAGGCGGAGCTGCTGGCCCGGGAGGTGGCCGTCGGTCCCCGCGCCAACCGGACCGTCCAGATCGCCTTCACGGACGCCGAAGTGGCCAGGATGCGCGAGGAGTTCGGTGCAGCGGCCGGGCGCCGGCTCTCCTCCGGGGACGTGCTCTGCGCCCATCTCGTCGACACCCTGCGGGAGTTGGACGGCGACGACGCCGAGCGGATGCTGACCGTCCCGGTCAACGCGCGCCGCTGGCTCGGCCTCTCACCCGCCCTGGTGGGCAACCTGCTGAGCGAGGTCCACGTGGCGCACCGGCCCAAGGACGGGCCGGCGGCGCTCGCGGGCGCGTTGCGGACGGCGGTCGAGGAGTTCCCGAGCGCGCACCTCAACCTCCGTGCCAATCTGGGGTTCCTGGCTGCGCTCGGCCGGGCGCGGCTGCGCGAGTGCGTGCCGCTGGGCTTCGACCCGCAGGCGCGTCGGTTCAGCTTCTCAAACTGGAGCCGCTTCGGCGCCTACCTGGTCAGCTTCCAGGGGAACCGCCCGGTGTTCTTCAGCCCGGCCGCCAACTACCCCTTGCCGTGGGTGTGCTGGACGGTCGAGGGGTTCCGCGGCGAGGGATACCTCGCCACGGTGGTGCTGCCGGCCCGGCTCGCCGCCCGGGTCCGCGGGGCGGAGGGCCGGGCGGCGCTGCACCGGTACCGGACGGCGGCCGACGAGCCGCCCGCGTCGGCCGCCGTGCTGCCGAAGGTGGTCTGACCGCTGCCGGACGGACGGTTACCGCAGGACGGTTACCGGCGGGACGGCTACCGGCAGGGACGGTTACCGGAAGGACTGCTCGATCGCGGTCCACAGCCGGGAGCGGGCCTTCAGCGCCGTGCGCACGGTCTCGGCGCAGGAGTCCCACTTGTCCTGGTCGTCGCCGCACAGGTCGATCAGCATCTGCATCGCCATCGGGGTGTGCTGCTCGCCGTCGACCTCGATGTGCCGGGCCAGGTAGTCCTTGAACACCGTCAGCACACCGGCCGGGTCGTCGATCGCGATCACCTGGGCGAACATGTCAGGGATCAGGTCCTCGCGGCCGAAGGCGAAGGCGGCGGCCCGGCAGTGCACCGGGGCGGTCTCGATGATGGACCAGGTCGTCCCGGTGAAGTCCACGGCGGCCCGCGGGACTTCGGCCGCCTTGAGCGCCTCGGGCACGGCGGTGCCGGTGCCCAGCAGCGTCAGGAACTCCTCCACCGGGCGGGCGTCGGCGCCGGCCTGACGCATGCCCTCCAGGTACAGCTCGAAGTGGCTGGTGTAGCCCTCGCCGAGCTCGTCGCTCTCCTCGACCAGCACGATCTCGTTGATCAGCCGACGGCTGGCCGTCGGGCCGCTCGGGACCCACGGCACCTCGACGCAGGTCAGGTCGCGCTGCAGGCTCTTCAGCAGCGACATGAAGTCCCAGACGGCGAAGACGTGGCTGTCCAGGAAGGTGCGGACGCGCTCGATGCTGGTGAGCCGGTGGTAGACGGAGTGGCCGACCACCTCGCGGCGCAGCGGGTCGATGGCCTGCTGCAGGCTGGTCAGTCCGGGGTGCGAGCGGTCCCAGTGGTAGCGGTTGGCGGACATGCGGATCTCCTTGTCGGTCACGGGCTTTCGCGGGTGCGGGGAACGGGCGGGAAACGGGCGCAGGACGGGTACAGAACGGGTGCGGGGCCAGAACGGGTGCGGGGCCAGGACGGGTGCGGTGCGGGGCGGGTGTTCGGGTCGGGCCGCGCCGTGGAAGGGACGGTCACGGCTGATCCGCGCCGGCTGTTTCACCTCAACTGTGCCATGAAGGCTGTTTCATGACGGCTGTTTCATGACGGCGTGCAGCGCGGCCCGTAGGTGCTCGCGGTTCGGCTGCACGGCCCGGTCCAGGGCCGGGGCGAAGGGCAGGACGGCGCCGTCGGGCCGGGTGATCCGGCGCGGCGGGGCGACCAGGCGCAGTTCCTCCGCGGCGGTGGCCAGCACCTCCGCGCCGAAGCCGCAGCTGCGGTTGGAGTCGTCGATCACGACCAGCCGGCCGGTGCGTTCCAGCGAATCGGCGAGTGCGTCCCAGTCGAAGGGGTGGACGGTGCGGGGGTCGAACACCTCCACCGAGATGTCCGCCGCGACCTCCTCGGCCACCGCGAGCGCGTCGTGCACCAGGTGCCCGAGGGCGACCACGGTGACGTCGGTGCCCGGGCGGTGGATCCGGGCCCGGCCGAGCGGCACCGGTACCAGATCCCAGGTGACGGTCTCGCGCACCGGCAGGGCGGCGGCGGGCGCGAACACCACGACCGGGTCCGGGTCCCGGATCGCCGAGCGCAGCAGCCCGTAGGCGTCCGTCGGGGTGGCGGGCACCACGGTCTTCAGCCCGGCGTGCGCGAACAGGCTGTACGGGTGGTCGGAGTGCTGCCCGGCCCAGCCGTCCCGGGAGCCGGAGCCGGGGACCAGGCAGGTCAGCGGAACGCTCGCCTGGCCCCCGGTCATCAGCGAGAACTTGTGTGCCTGGTTGACGAGTTGCTCGAAGACCAGGAACAGCAGCGAGGGGATCTGGAACTCCAGCACCGGCCGCCGGCCGGCCAGTGCGGCGCCGACCGCCATCGCGGTGAACGCCTGCTCGGACAGCGGGGTGTCGACGATCCGGCCCGGCCCGAACCGGTCCAGAAGGCCCAGGGTGGGACCGGCCAGGCCGGCGCCGATGTCCTCGCCGAAGACGCAGACCGCCGGGTCGGCGGCGAGTTCGTCGGCCAGCGCCCGGTTGAGCGCCTTGGTGTACGAGAGCCTGGTCACGGTGTCACTCCCGCCCGGGGCCGCAGCCCGTCGGCGTACAGGTGGTCCGACGCGCCCGCCGGGTCCGGGTGTTCGGAGGCGAGTGCGAACTCCTCGGCGGCCGACAGTTGTTCGGCCACCGAACGGTCCAGCTCGGCGACCGTCGCGGGATCGAGCAGGGCGGCGGCCCGGGGGAGCGGATCGCGCCCGCGCCAGGCCTCGACCTCCTCGGGGGCGCGGTAGCGCAGCTTCATCCGGCGCTCCATCGTGTGGTGGCCCTCGTAGCGGTAGGTGCGGCACTCCAGGAAGCCGGGGCCGTCGCCGCCACGCGCCCGTTCGACGGCCCGCAGCGCGGCGGCGCGGACGGCCTCGGTGTCCATGCCGTCCACCTCCTCGGCGGGGATGCCGAAGCCGGCCGCCCGCCCGGTGGCGCTGCCCGCGACGGCGGTGGCGGCGGGCAGGGTGGTGGCGTAACCGTTGTTCTCGCAGACGAACAGCACCGGGAGGCGCCACATCGCGGCCAGGTTGAACGACTCCAGCAGCACGCCCTGGTTGAGCGCGCCGTCGCCGAAGAAGGCCACGGCCACCGGAACCCGCTCCGCCGGCCCCGGTTCCGCAGGCCCCCGGTCGGCCGCGGCCTGGCGGGCCGCCCAGGCGGCGCCGACCGCGATCGGGGCACCGGCGCCGACGATGCCGTTGGCGCCGAGGATGCCCAGCGAGACGTCGGCGGCGTGCATGGAGCCGCCCCGGCCGCCGTTCGATCCGCCGACGCGGCCCAGGAGTTCGGCGAGCAGCCGGTGCGGCGCGGTGCCCCGGGCGAGCACGTGGCCGTGGCCGCGGTGGGTGCTGGTGAGCCGGTCGGCCGGGCCCAGCGCGGAGCAGACGCCGACCGCGACGGCCTCCTGCCCGATGTACGGGTGGATGCCGCCGGGGATCGCGCCGGACTTCACCAGGCCGAGCGCCAGTTCCTCGAAGCCGCGGATCAGCCGCAGCATCCGGTAACGCCCGGCGGTCGTGCCCAGGTCGGCGGGCCGGCCCGGCCCGCCCGCCGCGGTGGCCGGCCGGACCGGGCCGGCCGGCGGGGCCGTCACGGCCGTCCCCGCCAGACCGTCGGGCAGAACTCCGGGTCGGCGTAGTCCGGTCGGCCGTCCGCGGTGCGGCGCACCAGCACGTCGTGGTTGTACACCACCGGGCTGCCGTCCGCCCTGTCGTGCCGCTGGTACTCGTTGGCGCCGTCCTGGAGGTGCAGCGAGACGGCGCGGCGCGGGTAGGAGGCCAGGTTGGGGCCGCTGCCGTGATAGGTGCGGCAGTGGTGGAAGGACATGTGGCCGCGCGGGATCCGCATCGGGACCTTGGTCACCCGCGCCCCGTTGTGGGCCGCGTTGGCGGCCAGGATGCCGTCCAGCTCGGAGCCGTCGCGGTCGGCGAAGTGCCGGGTGGAGTCCTCGCCGGAGGGCAGCTCCTGCCAGCGGTGACTGCCGTCCACCATGGTGATGGTGCCGTTCTCCTCGTGGCAGTCGTGGAACGGGACGAAGGCGGTGAGCATCTCCTGCGAGGTGCAGGTCTGCCAGTAGTGCTTGTCGAAGTGCCACGGCACCCGGTTGCTGGGCTCCCCGGGCACCGGCGGCTTGTAGATCAGGGTCGCCTGGAAGATCCGGATCTCCTCGGCCCCGGCGAGCAGCGCGGCCACCGCGCCGACGAGCGGCTTGCGCAGGACCGCGCCGATCGCGTCGCTCTCGTGGTGGACGTAGTCGTTGTGCCGCTGGACCGGCCCGTCCGAGGGCTTCCAGGAGGCCAACCGGGGCGGGCGGACGGGCAGTTCGCGGTCCCGGTGGCCGGCGTAGTACAGCTCGGTGGCGGCCTGCAGGGTGTCCAGTTCCTCGTCGCTGAACAGCCGGCGGGACAGGTACCAGCCGTGCTCGCGGTAGTGGGCCACCTCGTCGGGGGTGGGCAGCAGTGCCTGCTCGGCCTCGGTGAGCCGGAACTCGGCGGTCGTCGTCATGCGTGGGCCTCCTTCGGGTGCGCGGGGGTGGTCAGACCGAGGCGGCGGAGCTGTGCCGCTTGATGGCCTCGTAGAGGGCCTTGATGTTCGCGGTGCCGAAGGTGCCGGCGCCCTGGCGCTCGATCAGCTCCAGGAAGTAGGTGCGCCGGGGGTGCGTCGAGCGGGCGAAGATCTGGAACAGCTGGCCGCCGTGGTCCTGGTCGACCAGGACGTGCAGGTCGCGCAGCGTCTCCACCGGGATGACCGTCTCGCCGAAGCGTTCGGCCAGGACGTCGAAGTAGGCGCCCGGGGTGGTCAGGAACTCCACGCCGCGCGCGCGGATGGTGCGCACGGCGGTGGTGATGTCGCGGGTGTTGAAGGCGAGGTGCTGCACGCCGGCGCCGCCGTGGGCGGCGAGGAAGTCGTCGATCTGGCCGGGCCGGCGGCCGGTGTCGGGCTCGATCAGGGTGAAGGTGACCGCGCCGGAGGGGCTCTGCACCACCTTGGAGTCCATGGCCTGCTCGCCGACCTCGATGTACTCCTCGAAGATCGTGCGGAAGCCCAGCGCGGCCTCGCAGAACCGTACGGACTCGACCAGTCGACCGGCCGGGAGGCAGATCGCGACGTGGTCGAGCTCGTCCAGCAGACGGGGCTCCGGGGTGGGTTCCCCGGTCGGCAGCGGGACGAAGCGCAGCGCGGTGTCGCCGAAGCCGGCGATCAGGGCGCCGTCCCGGTCGAGCACCCGGGCGCCGTGCCGCTCGGCGCGCTCCAGCGCGGCCCGCGGGTCGGTGCAGCCGAGGGCGAGGACGGCGACGCCGTCCCCGTGGCGGGTGACGAATTCGGCCACCGGGTGCGCGGGGTCGGCGGCGGAGGACAGGTGCAGCCGGATGGTGCCCTGGCGCAGCCCGACGGTGCGGGTGCCGTCGGGCGCGGTCGCCGGGGCGTCGGCGGTGAAGCCGTAGTCGGCGCAGAGTCCGGCCGCGGTCTTGTCGGCGTCGGCGCAGTGGAACTCGGTGTGGGCGATGGTCTGGACGGACATCGGGATCTCCCCCCGGAGGGATGGCAGGTCGTGGATCGGCGCGTTGCCGGTCGATCGGGTGCTGGGCGCTCCCGGTCGCTACCGGGAGGCCCGCGTGCTGGTCGGGCCGAGGACGAGGCTGAGGTTGTGGCCGCCGAAGGCGAAGGCGTTGCTCAGCGCGGCGCGCACCGGGGCGGGCCGGGCGGCGCCCCGGACGTGGTCCAGGTCGCAGGCCGGGTCGGGGTCGGTCAGGTTGAGCGTGGGCGGCAGCGTCCCCCTCGCCACCGCCAGGGCGGTGACCGCCGCCTCCAACGCGCCCGCGGCGCCCAGGAGATGGCCGGTCGCGCCCTTGGCGGAGCTGACCGCGGGCTGGTGCGCGCCGAAGACGGCGTGCAGGGCCGCGGTCTCGGCCACGTCACCGAGTTTGGTGCCGGTGCCGTGGGCGTTCACGTAGTCGATGTCGCCCGGGGCCAGGCCCGCGTTGGCGAGCGCGGCGCGCATCGCGTCGGCGGCGCCGCTGCCGTCCGGCCGGGGCATGGTCGGGTGGTGGGCGTCGGTGGAGGCGCCCCAGCCGATCACCTCCGCGTAGCCGGCGGCGCCCCGCGCCTCGGCGTGCTCGGCGCTCTCCAGGACGAGGACGGCGCTGCCCTCGCCGAGCACGAAGCCGTTGCGGCGGGTGTCGAAGGGCCGGCTCGCCTGCTCGGCGTCCTCCCAACCCTGCGCCAGGGCACGGGCGTTGGTGAAGGCGGCGGCGATGGTCGGGTGCAGTGAGGACTCGGTGCCGCCGCACACCACCACGTCCGCGTCACCGGCGCGGATCAGCCGCAGCCCCTCGGCGATCGCCTGGGCGCCGGCCGCGCAGGCCGTCACCACGGCGGAGCTGTAGCCCCGGATGCCGTGCTTGATGGCGACCCTGGCGGCGGCCATGTTGGAGAGCATGCCCGGCAGCAGGTACGGGCTCACGCCCGGGCGGCCGCGCTCCAGCCGACGGTGCGACTGCTGCTCGAAGGTCTCCAGCCCGCCGCCGCCCGTCGCCAGGACCACGGCGGTGCGGTGCGGGTCCGCGTCCCGGCCGACCACCAGCGCGGCGTCGGCGAGCGCGTCGTCGGCGGCGGCCAGGCCGAGCAGCACGAAGCGGTCCACGCAGCGGGTCTCGGTGGGCGGCAGCACCTCCCGGCCGTCCACGGCGGGGGCGATCCCGGCGGCGGGCAGCCAGCCGTACGCGGCGTGGCCCTCGGGGACGGCGCGGACGCCGGAGCGCCCGGCAACCAGGGCCTCGAACACCTCGGCGGGCTTGCGGCCGAGCGGGGAGACCAGGCCGATGCCGGTGACGACGGCTCCGCGGCGCGCGGCGGTGCGCCCGCCCTGCCGGCTCGGCCCGCTCGGCCCGCTCGGTCCGCTCGGTCCGTGACCAGGCTCGCCCGGTCCGTCGACGCGTTCGCTCCGGCCGTCGCCTCGTTCGGCGGCTCGTTCGGCGCCTCGTTCGCTCCGGCCGTTCACGCGCCCACCGCCGCGAGGTGGCGCTCGCGCAGCAGGACCTTGCGGACCTTGCCGGTCGGGCCGAGCGGGATGTCGTCGGGGGAGACCACCAGCACCCGGCGGACGGTCGCGGCGGCGGCCTCGTCCAGCGCGGCCACGACCGCCCCGGTCCGGTCCGCGGCCCGGTCGGCGTCCTCGGCGAGGAGCAGCAGGACGTCGGTGACCACGCGCCCGCAGTCCCGCACCGCCACCACCGTGCAGTCCAGCACGTCCGGGCAGGCGGCCAGCACCCGCTCCTCCGACATCGCGGTGAACAGCCTTCCGCCGTCGGCGAGTTCGACCGAGTCGACGGCCCGGTCGACGTGGTAGTAGTAGCCCTCCTCGTCCCGGTACATCAGGTCCCCGGTGAGGAAGCGGCCGCGGATCCGGGTCCGGAAGGTGGTGGCCGAGTCGTTCCAGTAGCCGAGCGCCAGGGTCGGTGAGGCGGTGGCGAGTTCGCCGACCTCGCCGGGCCCGAGCGGCTCGCCGTCCGGACCGACGACCGCGCAGTCCACGAAGGTGTGCGGGCGTCCGACGCAGCGGCCGTAACGCTCGGTGCCGGGGCCGTGGGTGATGAAGAAGTGCGAGTGGCCCATCTCGGTGGAGCCGAGGCCGTCCACGAACTGCGAGCCGGGCGTGCGGGCGCGGCCCGCGCGGGTGACGGTCTCCCGGCTGCCGGTGGCGATCAGCCGGCGGATGTGCACCTCGTGGGCGCAGTCGCCGGTGTTCCACCAGAGTGCGACGGAGGTGAGGTCCCGGGTGGTGAGGTCGTGGCGGGCCAGGTCGGCCCAGGTGGCGGCGAAGCCGACCACCCCGGTGGGCCGCCACTGCTCGATCGCCCGGAGCACGCCGTCGCCGGACTGCCGGGACAGGAAGGCGAGTCGGGTGTGCGAGCTGAGCGCGAGGTTGAGCGCGATCAGGGTCGCGGCGTGCGGGGCGGGCAGGGCGCTGAGCATCCGGTCCTGGCCCTGCGGGCGGGGCAGCCGCAGCCGGTGGCGGATCGCCGCGTACAGGCTCGCGTGGGAGTGGACGACGGCCTTGGGCATGCCGGTGGTGCCGGAGGAGTGGGTGATCGCCACCGGGTCGCCGGACCAGTGCCGGTACGGCGCCAGCGCGTCCTCCGGGTCGCCCGCGCCGAGGGTGCCGATCTCGGGCAGCAGGGGCGCGCCGGGGTCGTGGCCGGCCAGCGCGGCCAGGTGGGCCGGGTCGGCGAGGACGCCGGCCGCGCCGAGGCGGGTGATGTAGCGGGCGGCGCGTTCGCCGTCCAGGTTGGGGTTGAGCAGGGCGGGGATGGCGCCGAGCCGGGCCAGCGCGAGGAAGGCGAGCACGTGGTCGGCGGCGGCGTCGGCGTAGACCACGACCGGGTCGCGCCGGGTGATGCCGAGGGAGTGCAGGGCGGCGGCGCGGGCCCGGACCGCACGGTCCAGTTCGCGCAGGGTGAGCGGCTGCCAGGCGGGGCGGTCGTCCACCGGGGTGTCGAAGGTGAGCAGCGGCTCGTCGACGTCCAGCCCGAGCGCGATCCGGGCGGTCAGGACGTTGCCGGCGCCGACGTCGGGGTCGTCCGCGAGCAGGGTGCGGAGACTGCGGATGGTCACGGGGGTGGATCCCTCCATCGGGGCCGGTGGACGGCCCGGGCGGCTGATCGGCTGATCGGGTGGCAGGGTTCGGTCGGCCGTGTGGGCGGCGGGTGACCGGGCGGTGTCGGGGTGAGGCATGTCGGGGTGAGGCGTGTCGGCGGGGCGGCTGGTGTGCCGGGTGCGGCTGCGTCAGGCGCCGGGCCTCGCTGCCGGGTACGGCCGGAGGCTCTCGGCGGGTTCGGGTCGGTGGTGTCGGCCTCGTTCGCTTCGGGGGCTCAGGCGGCGGGGACGGTGAGCAGCACCGCGGCGGCGTGGTCCCCGTCGGGTGTCTGCTCGGCGGCGATGACCAGCACCCGGTCGGCGTCGCCGTCGGCGAGCAGCAGCGCGGCGAGTTCGTACGCCTCCGCCGGGACGCGGCCGGGTTCGGCCCCGGCCGGGCAGATCGCCACGACCGGGCCGGTCAGACCCCAGCGGGCGGCGATGTGCCCGAGGACGGCGTTCGGGTTGGACTGGAAGAACAGCAGCGGGCCGGTCCGTCGTCCGGGTTCGGAGCTCTGCTCGATGGCCCGTGCGGTGGCGGGGTCGCCGCTCGCGCTGGCCAGCAGCAGGGCGGTCCGCCCGGGGGCGGGGGGCGCGCCGTGGTGCTCGCGCAGGCAGCGGTCGGCGGTGTCGGCGACCAGTGGGTTGAAGCCGGAGGCGGAGAAGCCGGGCAGCGGTGGCGGCGGCCCGTCCAGGCCGGGTGCGGGGCGGCGGGCCTCGGCGAGGACCCGCAGGCGGTGGGTGTCGTCGGCAGGGGTGGTCATGGTGGTGTCGGTGTCATCCAGGGGCCAGCAGCAGCGCGGTGTTGGCGCCGCCGAAGGCGGAGTTGAGGCTGAGTGCGTAGGCGGGGCGGGCGGCTCGCGGGCCGTCCAGGACGAGGTCCAGGCCGACGTCCGGGTCCGGACCCAGCCAACCGGCGTTGACCGGGAGCAGTCCGCTGTCCAACGCGCCGATGGTGACGGCCAGTTCGAGCAGGGCGGAGGCCTCCAGGGCGTGCCCGTGCACGGACTTGCTGGAGCTGACCGGCAGGTGGTCGGTGTGCGGGCCGAACACCCGCCGCAGGGCGCGGGCCTCGGCCTGGTCGGACAGGCCGGAGCCGGTGCCGTTGGCGTTGACGTAGCCGACCTCGGCCGGTGCGACGCCCGCGCGGGCGAGCGCGGCCTCGACCGCGCGCGCCACTCCGGTGCCGTCCGGTTCGGGGCGGCAGACGTGGTGGGCGTCCCCGGTGCGGCCCCAGCCGGCCAGCCGGGCGAGTGCGGGTGCACCGCGCCGCTCGGCCGCCGGTGCGGCCTCGACCACGACGGCGGCGGCCGCGTCCGCGAGCAGGGTGCCGGTCCGTCCGGCGCTGAACGGGCGCAGCTCGCCGTCGCGGGCCAGTGCGCGGCCGGCGTCGAAGACGGCGAACACGCCCGGTCCGACCAGGTGGACGGCCGCGACCAGGACCCGCTCGTGCCGGCCGGTGGCTACCAGTGCGGCGGCGTCGGCGACGGCGGTCGCGGCGGCCACGCAGGCACCGGTGTAGACCCGGGTGACGCCTGCGGCTCCCCAGTCCGCGCGGACCCCGGCGGCCACGGCGTCGGCGGTCGCGCGGGTCCGCTCGTCACTGTGCAGCGCGAGCAGGACGGGCAGCGCGGCGCCCTCGGTGGCGGTCAGCCCGGCCTGCCGACAGGCCTGGCCGATGGCGTCGAGCACCGCCGCGGCCGACGGGACGGCGCCGGCCGCGGGCGTGGCCTCCGGGACCGGGGCGTCGGGGCCCGGAGTGTCCTGGATCGGGGCGTCCTGGAGCGGAGTGTCCTGGACCGGGGCGTCGGACCGGACGGGGTCGGGTAGCACCGGATCGGAGCGCAGCGGATCGGTCGGCAGGTCGGTGACCGGCAGGTCGGCGGGCAGCAGGGCGGCCCGGGTGGTGCGGCGGGCGCTGACGTCGAAGCGGGTGACCGCGCCGAACGCCGCCCTGCCGTGCGTGGCGGCCGTCGTCAGTGCGGCGAGCCCGCGGCCGGCGGCGCTGAGCACGCCGACGCCGGTCACGACCGGCCGGGTCCGCCCCGGCGGCCCGGGCGGTCCGGCGCCCGTGGCGTGGCCGCTCACGGCTGCGCGCCCGCGCGCTCGGCCGGGCCGGCCCGATCGGCCAGGACGGCGTCGCGCAGCAGTGCGGTGGCGTCGTCGACCGTCCGCACCGCGCCGAACTGCTCGTCGTCCAGGTCCAGCTGCAGGCCGTAACGCTGTTCGAACTCGGCGACGAGCCAGGTGAGTTCGAGTGAGCCGAGCTCCTCGGGCACGGTGTCGGCGGCGCGCTGCCCGAACGCCGCCAGCATCGTGAGCACCTCGGCCCGGTCCGGGAGGCCGTCGGGACGCGAGGTGCCGGTCATGCCGCGCTGCCGGAGGTGGCGGCGAGCGCGTCGATCCGCCGGGCGACGTCGGCGGTGAACTCGTCCAGCGTCATCAGCGCGGTGGTCTCCATCTCGTCCAGGTCGAACTTGATCCCGAACTCGTCCTCGACCTGCACCGACAGGTCGGCCAGGGCGAGCGATTCGAGGTCCAGCCCGGCCGGGCCGAGGTCGGTGTCCCCGGTGACCTCGGAGACGTCGTACTGCATCTCGGTGAGGGCGGCGAGGACGAAGGCGCGGATGCGGTCCTGCATGGTGGTGGGCTCCTTGTCGGGGTGGTGGTGCCTGCGGGGTCGGGCCGCGGTGCGTGCGGGGTCGGACGGTCGGGCGCGTGCTCAGCGCACGTTCGCGGCGGACGTCGCCGCGGAGGTCGTGGCGGTGTCGCGCAGGGCGGCCGGGTCGCGCAGCAGCTTTCCGGTGGCGGTGCGGGGGAGCACGGGGAGCAGGGCGAGCCGGCGCGGCCGCTTGTAGGCGGCGAGGCGGCGGGCCAGCCCGGCCTGGAGCAGGGAGAGGTCGGCGTCGGCCTCGGTGGCCAGGTAGGCCTCGATGGCGCCGCCGTCGAAGACGACCACGGCCTCGCGGACCTCGGGCAGTGCGGTGAGGGTCTGTTCGACCTCGGTGAGGTCGACCTTCAGACCGCCGATCGACACCTGGGAGTCCAGCCGGCCGAGCACGGTGACCAGGCCGCCGGCCTCGTCCAGCCAGGCCGCGTCCCGGGTGTGCAGCCAGCCGTCCGACCAGCGCGTCGGGTCGTCCGGCCCGGGGTACGGGGAGGCCGTAGCGCCGAGCTGCAACTCGCCCTTCACCAGGCGCATCCGCATCCCGTGGACGGGGCGTTTGGCCGGGTGGAGGGTGCCGTCGAGGTCGGTGGCGATGACCCCGGTCTCGGTCATGCCGTACATGGTGCCGAGCGGGACGCCGTAGCGCCCGGTGAACAGCGCGGGCAGGCCAGGGCGGACCAGTTCGCCCGCGACGATCATCCGTCGCAGTCGGGGCAGCGGCGGGGGAGCGACCGCCCCCGCCAGCAGCTCGGCGTGGAAGGGCACCCCGATGACCGTGGTCGGCCGGTCGGAGCCGGCCACCGCGGCGAGGATGCCCGCGGCCGTCATCCGCTCCGGCACGGTGAGCGCGGCACGGGCGTACAGGCCGTTGAGCAGCCCGCCGACCAGGCCGAGCACATGCACCACCGACGACAGCAGGACGACTCGTTCGCCCTCGCCGGGAAACTCCACCAGCCTGCGGTAGCAGTCGAGTTCGCGGAGCAGGTCGCCGGCGGTGCGGGCGATGACCTTGGCCGGTCCGGTCGATCCGGAGCTGAGCTGGATCAACGCGTGCCCGGTGCGGGCCAGTCGTCCGTCCGGCAGCGGGACGGCCACCGGCTCCACCTCGGAGAAGCCGCGCAGCGCCGCCGCGGGCCGGTGGGCGGAGCCTACCAGCACCTGCGGGGCCAGCCGCGCGACCGCCGCGTCGATCTCGTGGTCGGTCAACCGGTGGTCGAGCAGGGCGACTTGGGCGCCCAGCCGCCAGCATGCCAGCAGCACCGCGACGAACGCCACCGAGGGTGGCAGCCGCAGCGCGGCCGTGCCGCCGGGGCCCAGCCCGGCGGCCGCCAGGCGGACGGAGTGCTCGTCGACCAGGGCGCGCAGGGCGTCCCGGTCGAGCGGCGCGCCGAGGTGCAGGCACTCCTCGCCGCCGGCGCCGGCCAGCAGCAGCCGGTCGACCCAGTCGTCCGGGGCGTCGGAGTGCGGCGGAGCGGAGGGCGGACGTGAAGAAGGGGAAAAGCCGGTCAACGCGGCTCCATACGAGCGAGGGGATTTGACATGAACGCCGTTCGCAACCAAAACGGTCAATTCCGTTGCCAGACCATGGCACAGACGTTTGGTCAAATCAAGGTCTATACCAATGTGCTCGTTGCTCCTACGCTGCCGAACCGGGACTGGTCCGCGCGTGGCCGTCCTGGAACGAGGAATGCCCGTGGGAGCACTCACGCTGACCGGGATCGAGCGCGCGGCGCGCGCACAACTTTCCCCGGAAATCTGGGATTTCATCGAAGGCGGCAGCGGTGCGGAACGCACCCTGGCAGCCAACCGGCAGATGTTCGGACACTATGCACTGCGCCCGCGCACCCTGGTCGACGTCTCCGCCTGCGACCCGGCGCTGACCCTGCTCGGCGCACCGCTCGGCCTCCCGCTCGGCATCGCCCCGATGGCCTACCACCGGCTGGTCGACCCGCAGGGCGAGACCGCCACCGCGCGCGCCGCCGGCCGGGCCGGCGCCCTGTTCGTCGCCGCGATGTTCGCCAGCCGCACCCTGGAGGAGATCGCCGGGGCCGCCACCGGCCCGCTCTGGCTCCAGCTGTACTGGCTGCGTGAACGAGCCGCCCTCGCCGCCCTGGTGGAACGCGCCGAGGCGGCCGGGTTCCACGCGTTGGTGCTGACCGTGGACGCCCCCAGGATCGGCCGCCGGCTGCGCGACCTGCGCAACGGCTTCGCCATCCCGCCCGCCGTCCGCGCGGTCAACCTGGACCCGGGCCTGATGTCCGCCAGCCACCGTGCGCCGGGCGGCAGTTCGGGCATCGCCGAGCACGCCCGCGAGCAGTTCGACCCCACCCTGAGCTGGGCGGACCTCGCCTGGCTGCGCGAGCGCACCCGGCTGCCCCTGGTCCTCAAGGGCATCCTCACCGCCGAGGACGCCAGGCTGGCCGTCGAGCACGGCGCCGACGCCGTCCTGGTCTCCAACCACGGCGGACGTCAACTCGACGGAGCCGTCCCGGCCCTGGCCGCCCTGCCCGAGGTGGTCGAGGCCGTCCCCGCCGAACTGCCGGTGCTGCTCGACGGCGGCGTGCGCACCGGCGCGGACATCGCCGTGGCCCTCGCCCTCGGCGCCCGCGCCGTGCTGGTCGGTCGTCCGGCGTTCTGGGGCCTCGCCACCGACGGCGAGACCGGCGTACACCGGGTGCTCGCCCTGCTGCGCGAGGAACTGGAGCACACCATGGCCCTGTTGGGCCGCCCCCGGCTCGCCGACCTGGACCGCACGGCCCTCGCTCCCTGGCCGTGCGCGGTCGGCTGAACCGTACGGCGGCCGCACCCCGTAGTTCCGAGAGAGAGACCCGACATGACCGAACAGACCGAACGATTCCCCGGCTGGGACTGGGACGATCAGGACGGCCTGGCCGCCCGCCTGGACGACTTCAGCGCGCAGGTCGCCACCTGCGACACGCTCGAAGCTCACCCCGGCGGGCTGCCGCGCGACCACGCGGGCTTCCGCGAACTCGGCCTCACCGGAATCGAGTTCGCCGCCTTCCGGACCGCCCACCCGGAGGGCCTGGGCACCGACCTCACCGCCCTGCGCGGCACCGGCACCGTCAGCGGGACCGGCAGCCGCACCGAGCCCGGCACCCTCTACCGGGTCGACGGCGACCGCTGGTTCACCCAGCTCGACATCGCCGAGCCGCTGCCCTTCGCCGACGCCAGCGTCGACTGGGTGTACGCCGAGCACCTCATCGAGCACGTCACCATGCCGGTCGCCGTCGGCTGGCTGCGCGAGGCCCGCCGGGTGCTGCGCCCCGGCGGCGTCCTGCGTCTGACCACCCCCGACCTCGCCCGCTACCTGGCCGGCTACGTCACCGGCGACGGCTTCCTCACCAAGCACCGGCGCCGCCTGACCACCCTGGGCTTCGGCCCGCCGATGCCGGCCCGCCCGGCCTTCCTGGTCAACCAGATCTTCCGTTACTACGGTCACCAGTGGATCTACGACCTGGACGAGCTGCGGCACGTCCTCACCCTCGCCGGCTTCGCCCCCGAGCAGATCCGCCACTGCGCCTACCGCGAGGGCGTCCGGTCGGACGTCGCCGACCTCGACACGGCCTTCCGCACCGACGAGACCGTCTACGTCGAGGCCGACCGCTGACCGACCCGGCCGGCTGCTGACCGCCGACGGCCATGACGACCCCCGGGCCGCGCGCCGAGCACGCCGGACAACACCGGCCACCGCGGCCGCCCGGCAACACCGGCCACCGCGGCCGCCCGGCAACACCGGCCGACCGCCGACCCTCTGTCGCCCGCCGAACCCCGCCGCTCCAGAACGGGACCACCCATGCCCCTGCACCCCCAGGCCGAGGCCCTGCGCGCCCGCCGCGCGCGCAGCGGCGCCCCGCCGCTCTACACCCTCACCCTGGCCGAGGCCCGCGCCGCCGACCTCGCCGACATCCGCGCCGCGGCCGGTACCCCCGAGCGCGTCGCCGCCGTCGAGGATCACCGCGTCGAGGGCCCCGGCGGCGAACTTGCCCTGCGGCTCTACCGGCCCGAACCGCCCGGCCGCCGACTGCCCGCCCTGCTCTACCTGTTCGGCGGCGGCTGGACCCTCGGCTCACCCGACACCAGCGACGCGATCTGCCGCCGGCTCACCAACGCCGTCGGCTGCGTCATCGCCTCGGTCGGCTACCGGCTGGCCCCCGAACACCCCTTCCCCGCGGCCCTGCACGACTGCCGGGCCGTCCTCGTCCGGCTCGTCGAACGCGCCGAGGAGTTCGGCATCGACCCGGACCGGCTGGCGGTCGGCGGCGACAGTGCCGGCGGCAACCTCACCGCCGCCCTGACCCTCCTGCTGCGCGCCGAGGGCGGCCCCACCCTGCGCCACCAGCTGCTCGTCTACCCCAACACCGACCACGGCGCCGACACCCCCTCGCTGCGCGAACACGACGACCCGCTGCTCTTCAACCGCCGCTCGGTCGCCTGGTACTGGGGCCACTACCTGGCCGACCCGGCCGACGGTGCCGGCCCGTACGCCTCCCCGCTGCGCGCCGCGACGCTGGCCGGCCTGCCGCCCGCGACCGTGCTCACCGCCGAGTACGACCCGTTGCGGGACGAGGGGGAGCAGTACGCCGAGGCGCTGCGCGCGGCCGGGGTCCCGGTGGAGCTGCGCCGCTACCCGGGCGTGCCGCACGGCTTCTTCGCCATGACCGGCACCCTGGACGCCGCCGCCGAGGCCCAGGCGTACGCCGCCGGGCGGCTGCGGGAGGCCCTGCGGTGAAGCTCCCGCTGGAAGACCTGCACGCCTCCCTGGCCGACCCGCTGCTGGACGCGATGACCTTCCTCAACGAGGTCACCACCCGCTACCCCGACGCCGTCTCGTTCGCCCCCGGCCGCCCCTACGAGGGCTTCTTCGAGCCCGAGGACGTCCCCGCGCACCTGGACCGCTTCCTCGCCCACCTCGCCGACCGCGGCCTCGACCGGGACGCCGTGCGCACCGCGTTGTTCCAGTACGGCCCCACCAAGGGCATCATCGCCGACCTGGTCGCGCGCACCCTCGCCAACGACGAGGGCCTGGCCGTCGCTCCCGAGTCGCTGGTGCTCACCGTCGGCGCCCAGGAGGGCATGCTGCTCACCCTGCGCGCGCTCTGCGCGGGCCCCGACGATGTCCTGCTGGTCAGCTCGCCCTGCTACGTCGGGGTCACCGGCGCCGCCCGGCTGCTCGACCTGACCACCCGGCCGGTCCCCGAGGCGCCGGAGGGCGGACCCGACCCGGAGGCCGTGGCCGCCGCGGCCCGGGCCGTCCGCGCCGAGGGCCGGCGCCCCCGCGCCCTGTACGTCGTCCCCGACTTCGCGAACCCGTCCGGCACCAGCATGCCGGTCGAGGCCCGTACCCGGCTGCTGGCGGCGGCCGCCGAGGAGGACGTCCTGGTCATCGAGGACAACCCGTACGGCTTCTTCGCCCGCACGCCGGGCCTGCGGCCCACCCTCAAGGCGCTGGACGGTCACGGCCGGGTCGTCTACCTCGGCTCCTTCGCCAAGACCTGCTTCCCCGGCGCCCGGCTCGGCTACGTCGTCGCCGATCAGGAGGTCACCGGGCCCGACGGGCGCTGCAGCCTGCTCGCCGACGAGCTGGCCAAGCTGAAGAGCATGACGACGGTCAACACGCCCGCGCTGAGCCAGGCCGTCATCGGCGGCATGCTGCTGGCGCACGACTGCCGCCTGCGCGCCGCCAACGCCCGGGCCACGGCCCACTACGCGGCCGGCATGGACACCCTGCTGCGGGAGCTGGACCGGCACTTCCCGGCCTCCGAGCGGCGCCGGCTGGGCGTCTCCTGGAACCGGCCGGACGGCGGCTTCTTCGCCGTCCTCACGGTGCCCTTCACGGCCGACGACGCGGCGATGGAGCGGTGCGCCCGCGACCACGGGGTGCTGTGGACGCCGATGGCGCCGTTCTACCCGGCGGGCGGCGGAGCGCACCGGCTGCGGCTGTCCGTCAGCTCGCTGACGCAGGCGCGGATCATCGACGGGGTGGCGAAGCTGGCGGCCTTCATCACCTCCTGAGGGCGCGTCCGAGCACGGCGGAGGGGCCCTGCTCCCACGGGAACTCCCGTGGGAGCAGGGCCCCTTCGGTGCGGCGTCCGGCGTCCGGCGGGCCGCGGTGTCCGGGCGGCTCAGCGCACCCGGGTGGAGAACAGCCGGGCCGACCAGTACACCGCGAGGACGGTCATCGCCACGACCACCAGCAGCCCCTGCCAGACCGCGCTGTCCCCGGCGTGCCCGGAGAACAGCGCGCGCATGCCCTCCACGGCCCAGTAGAAGGGGTTCCACTTGGCGAGCTGCTGGAGCCAGTCCGGTGCCAGGGTGAGTGGCAGCAGCACCCCGGACAGCAGCGCGATCGGCTGCGCGATGGTGTTGACGACCGGTGCCATCGCCGCGTCCGCCGGCACCATCAGGGCGATGCCGAACGAGATCGCCGAGGTCATCAGCGCCAGGAGCCCGAGCAGCAGGTAGGCGAGCAGCAGGCTCAGCGGGCTCACCCGCAGTCCGAACGGCAGCGCGATCAGCGTGATCAGGACGGCCTGCACCAGCAGCGCCACCATCTCCCGCAGCGCCCGTCCGAGCAGCAGCGCCAGCCGGCTGACCGGGGTGACCCGGGAGCGCTCGATGATCCCGGCCTTGAGCTCGCCGAGCAGGCTGAAGCCGGTGAACAGGCCGCCGAAGATGCACAGCACCGCCAACAGGCCCGGTACGTACACCTGGTAGGCGTCGGCGTAGCTGCTCGCGCCGTCGGGGGCGAGGACCTTCTTCAACAGCGGGGCGAACAGCAGGAGGTAGAACAGGGGCTGGATGATGCCGACGGCGATCCAGACCGGGGTGCGGATCATCAGCAGCAGCTGGCGCTGGAAGACCAGCCAGGTGTCGCGGGCGAGCTTCACGGTCTCCCCAGGGGGTCGTTCGGGGCAGGGTGGCGGGAGCGGGGTCACCGGGTGTCGGTGCGGGGACTGCCGCAGCGAGCGAGCGTGCCGCGGCGGGCCGGAACTGCTGCGGGGACCACCGCTGCGGGTCAGGACTGCCGCAGCGAGCGTCCGGTGCGGGCCAGGAACACGTCGTCGAGGCTGGGCCGTTGGAGCTGGACGGTGCCGGGCCTCACGCCCGCGGCGTCCAGCGCGCGCAGCAGCTGGGGGATGGCGGCGGCGCCGTCCTCCAGGTACAGCCGCAGCCCCCCGTCCCCGTCGGACTCCATGCGGTGCAGGTACGGCTGCGGGCGCAGCACCTCCGCGGCGCGTTCGGTGGCGCCCTCCCCGGCGTCCAGGCCGACCAGGACGACGTCGCCGGAGATCTCGCGCTTGAGCGCCTCGGGCGTGCCCTCGGCCACCACCTGTCCGTGGTCGACGATGGCGACCCGGTCGCAGAGCGCGTCGGCCTCGTCGAGGTAGTGGGTGGTGACGACGACCGTCATGCCCTCGGTGCGCAGCCGGCGGATCTCCTCCCAGACGTGGGCGCGGCTGGCCGGGTCGAGCCCGACCGTCGGCTCGTCCAGGAACAGCACCCGGGGCTGGTGGATCACCCCGAGCGCGATGTCCACCCGGCGGCGCTGGCCGCCGGAGTAGGTGGCGCAGGGCCGGTCGCCGAACTCGCCCAGGTCGAAGGCCTTGAGTGCGTCCTCGGCGGCCTGGACGGCCCGAGCCTTGGCGGCGCCGTGCATCCGGGCCTGCAGGACGAGTTCCTCGCGGGCGCTGACGTTGTCGGTGGTGCCGCCGCCTTGGGCGACGTAGCCGATCCGGCGGCGGACCCCGGCGGGGTCGGTGAACAGGTCGGCACCGGCGATGTCGGCCTGTCCGCCGTCGGGGCGGATGAGTGTGGCCAGCATGCGCAGGGTGGTGGTCTTCCCGGCGCCGTTGGGGCCGAGGAAGCCGTAGATCTCGCCGGCGGCGACCGAGAGGTCGATGCCGCGGACGGCGTCGACGGTCCGGCTGTCGCCGCTGCGGCGGGAGGTCTTCTTGCGGTAGGACTTGCGCAGTCCCGTGGTCTTGATCAACCGGAACTCCCGGACGGGGTGGGCTGCCACGGCACCTGGGAAGGCGGTGCTCGGCACCTGCGGAGGGCGGTGCTGCTGCGACACCCTAGGGCGAAGTGCGGCCCGGAGACAATGGCCTAGACCAATAGACGTGTGATCTCCGCTTCTGCTAAGGGCACTCCCGCGCCGGAGCCGTCAGGCGAGCGCCTCAAGGCGGTCCGCCGCGGCCACCGCGCCGCCCCCGGCCAGCAGGTCCCTCCCGACCTGAACCGCGGCGTCCCGGTAGCCCGTTGTCCCGAGTACGGCCAGCAGTGCCTGCGCCAGCCGTTCCGGGTCGACCCGGGCGAACGGCACCCGCAGCCCGGCCCCGGTCGCCGCCCCCCGGGCGGCGACGAACGGCTGGTCGTGCCGGATCGGCGCGGTGACCAGCGGCAGGCTGTGCGCGAGCGCCTCGCCCACGGTGTTCATGCCGCCGTGGCACAGCACCGCGTCCAGCTCGCCGCGGGCCATCAGCTCCAGCACCGGCGCCCGGTCCACCGCGACCGCGTGCGCCGGGAGTCCGGGCAGCAGTTCGCGCGGCGCCGCGAACACGGCCTGCACGTCCTCGCCGCACAGCTCCAGCGCCCGGACGGCCCGGGCGAGGAAGTCCGCGCCCAGGTCCCCGGCCAGCGTCCCCATGGTGACCAGCACCCGGCGCCGGTCCGGCCGCAGTCGCTCCCACGGGAACTCCGGATCGTGCGGCCGTGCCGCGATCACCGGTCCGACCGGAGCGTGGTGCGACGGCGAGACGGTGCCGGTCAGCGCCGGACCGGTGGTCGCCAGCACCAGCGCGGGGGAGAAACGCGGGTCCACGTACTCCGCCCCGGGCAGTCTCGCGCGCTCCCACAACCCGCGCAGCAGCCCGGTCATCCACGCCTCGACCTGCGGCAACGCGCGGTACGGCCGGTCGAGTTCCATCGCCCCGGGCGCGAAGCTCGCCCACGGCAGGCCGTGGCGGTGCGCGACCAGTGCGCCCGCCGGGGTGTGCTGGTCGACCAGCAGCACGTCGGGCCGGTACTCCCGCACGGCCGTGTCCAGCGGCTTCGCGGTGAACCGCGCGTACGGGACGATGAACCCCTCCCAGAGCGAGCGCAGTGCGGCCAGCCCGTGTCCGCCCTGGGCCCGGAACGCCCTGGTGCCGGTGCCGAGCACCCGCGCGCCGGGGCCGAGCAGGAGCCGCAGCACCGACTCCGTACCGGTCCAGGCGACGTCGTGGCCGCGCGCGGTCAGTTCGGCGGCGATGCCCGCGGCCGGGTTGACGTGTCCGGTCAACGGGGGCATCACCAACAGGAACCGGGTCATCGGGCACCCTCCTCGGGGAGCAGTCGCTGCAGGTCGGCGACGGTCAGCGCTTCCAGGCCGGCCAGGTCCAGCCCGGCGCGCAGCGCGGCCAGGTCGGCGGCCGGGCCGAAGCGTTGGCGCAGGCGCCCGGCCAGCGCGGCGAGTTCGGTCTCGTCCAGCAGCAGGTCGCCGTCCAGTCGGGCGGCCGGTGTGACGTGGCGGGCCCAGCCGGGCGGTGCACCGGCCACCTCGACCACGAGTGCGACCAGCTCGGGATCCAACGGTTCTGCGGAGGAAGGGGGTTCAGGATTCGGCATGAGAGATTTCCCACCTGCTCGACGGCGCTGGGGTGAACGTGGCCGCACCGGAGTGCAGTTGACGACTTCCAGGGTGTGGCCACGACGGCGGAGGGCCCGCTTCCCCGTCGTCGGACTCCCGTGGACGGGAGCCGGAAGACGGGCCCGGGATCACTTGTGCGACCCGGCGGGCGTCGGAATACTAGCCCGCGTGACCGCACTGGAGGCAGTGGCCGTCCACCTCCCCCCACACGCCGTGCCCATCGAGGCGGTGGGCGAGCGCATCGGCCTGACCCCACGTCAACTCCGTCTCTTCCGCCGCTTCCACGGCCTGGACCAGCTGCGTCTGGATCCGGCCGGGACGCTGCCCGACCTGCTCGAAGCCGCCCTGGACGACCTGCCGGAGCTGCGCGGACGCGAACGCGACATCCGCTTCGTGATCCACGCCCGCAGCATGCCGGTGGCGGTGCCCCACCCGCTCAACCCGCTGCACGACCTGCTCGCCGCGCGCGGGCTCGGGCACGCCAACGCCTTCACGGTGACCCACCACGCCTGCGCGGTGGGCCTGCTGGCCATCGACCTGGCCGGCCGGCTGCTCGCGTCCGACCCCGACCCGGCGGCGCGCGCGCTGGTCCTGGCGGGGGAGAAGACCTTCACCAAGGACGCCCAGGTGGTGCCCGAGACCGGAATCTTCGCCGAGGGCGCGGCCGCCTGTCTGGTCAGTGCCGGGGGAGGGGCTCACCGGGTGCTTTCCTTCGAGGTGCGCCAGCGCCCGGAGTTCGACGGCCGCCTGGCCGGGGACCCGGACCTGCTCGCCCGCTACCAGCGCGAGTACCCGAACGTGATGGTCGAGGCGATCGAGGCCGCCCTCGACCGAGCCGGTCTGGACCTCTCCGACCTGGCCGCGATCCTCCCGCACAACGTCAACCAGGCGTCCTGGCGGATGATCGCGCGCCGCATCGGCTTCCCGATCGACAAAGTCGTGCTGGACAACGTGCGGTCGGTCGGGCACAGTTTCGCTGCAGACAGCCTCATCAATCTTCACACCGCCGTCACGCGGGGGCTGCTCCGCCGCGGCGACCACTACCTGATCGCCGCCGCCGGTGTCGGAGCCACCTTCTCCGCGATGGCCATGCGGTACTGACGACCGGTCAGTCATCCGGGATCGTCGGCCACACCCCAGAGCCCTCAGGGCGCACTTCCCACGTACGACGGGACGGTACCCCCATGTCAGAACCTGTGGTCCAGACCACTGACCCCGCGCTGCGCGAGCGGATCCTGCACGGCATCGGCGAACTCCTGCCGCGCGTCCTCAAGCGCGAACTGCCCGAGATCCCGCAGGACGCCTGCCTCTTCGACGACCTCGGCCTCACCTCCGCCGGCACCATCGAGCTCATCCTGGAGCTGGAGGAGTCGCTGGACATCCAGGTCGACGTCGAGCAGATCACCGAGGACGACCTGCGCTCGGTCACCAGGCTCGCCGACTACGTCGCCGGGCACGTCATCCCCGAGGACTGACCGGGTGGCCCCCGGCTCCTCCGGCCTGCGGATCACCAGGGCGCTCGCCCGGCGCTTCGACGGCCGCTCGGAGACCTCGCTCGACCCGGACCTGCGGGTGTTCGTCTCCGACCTGGTCCGCCCCTACGGCCTGCCGCTGCGCGAGGACCTGCTGCGCGAGGGCGTCGGCCACTCCTACGAGGAGCTCGCCGCCGGACTGCTGCGCGAGGTGCTCGCCGAGGACGAACCGGTGGACCTGCTGATCCTCGCCTTCGACACCCCGGACGTGCGCCCCGGCGCGCCGTCCTCGCTCGCGCTCGCCCGGTCCGCCCCGGGCGACCCGCTCGCCTTCGCGATCTGCGACCAGGGCACCGCCGCGGCGTTCACCGCCCTGCGGCTGGCCGCCGACCACCACCGCACCGGCGGCTGCCGCCGGGCCGTGGTGGTGCTCGCCGAACAGACCGCGCTGCACTACGAGCCGTCGGTGCCGGTCCCGCTGCCGGAGCGGCACGCCGCGGTCGTGCTGGTCTGCGAGGAGGCGCCGGGTGCGGGCCTGGAGGTCCGGCAGGTCACCGGTGCCGGGTCGCCGGAGGAAGCCGTACGGGCCCGCGCCGAGGAGTCGGGGCCCGAGGTGGAGGTCGTGCTCGGCGCCGGCTTCGACGCCGAGGACTTGCCGGCCCAGCCGTTCACCGGGCTCTGGGCGCGGGTGGCCGAGGACCTGCCGCGGTGGCGGAAGGCGGAGCAGCCCGTCCTGCTCGCCGGGTACGACCGGCGGCTCGGGGTGCTCAGCACGCTGACCCTGCCGTGACCGAGGTCGAGTTCTGGGTCATCGACACCGACCGGCCTTCGCGTGTCGTCACGGCGCTGTGGCGCTCGCTCGACGCGCGGGAGCGCGCCCGGACCGCCGGTGCGGACCCCGGGCAGCGCGACCGGTTCACGGTGGTGCGGGGCGCGGTCCGGCAGTTGGTCGGTGCCCGGCTCGGGCTGCCCCCGGCCGAGGTGGTCTGGCGGCACGGGCCGAACGGGAAGCCCGAGGCCGCGGACGCCGGCGGACTGCGGGTGAACTGGTCGGCTTCGGGCGCGCTGGCGGTGCTGGCCCTCGCCGAGGGCCGGGCGGTCGGTGTCGACGTCGAGCGGCTCCACGCGGCCCGGACGGCCGAGCGGATGGCCGCCCGCTGGTTCCCGTTCGAGGAGGCGTGCGCCGTCGCCGAACCCGCCGAGCCGTCCGAGCGGGCGGCCCGCTTCACCGCGCTGTGGTGCCGGCGGGAGGCCTGTACGAAGGCGTACGGCGGACGGCTGGCGCAGTCCTTCGGTGTGTCCGTGG
The DNA here is from genome assembly GCF_040651155.1 of Kitasatospora sp. NPDC048545. Lineage (NCBI taxonomy): Bacteria > Bacillati > Actinomycetota > Actinomycetes > Kitasatosporales > Streptomycetaceae > Kitasatospora > Kitasatospora sp. NPDC048545. Next base: position 71,578 of record NZ_JBEZIQ010000018.1, on the reverse strand, counting down.
GCGGCCCATCCCCGCTGCTGGTGGCCGATCCCGGCGCGCTCGGAACGGGTCCGGCGCGGCTCTGTGACGTGCCCGTGCCCGGGCCGTTCCGGGCGGCCGTGGCGGCCCTCGGTGAATCGCCGATACATGTCAACTCGCTTGTGTGGAAGCCGATGTGACGTTCAATCGAATCCGGCCCGCTGTGGTCTGGACCAGCTTGGAGATCCGCTGGTAGCGTCCCGATCACACCCTCCCTGAGCCCCTCCCGGCGAGCCGAAAGGCGCGTACGACGTGACTCCGCACGACCTGATTTCCCGCGAGGCGGCTCCGGACGGAACGGCCCCGCACCAGACGCCCCCGCGCCAGGCGACGCCGACCGGGGCGACCACCCCGGACACGCGGGCGCCGGACCCCCAAGCCGCACCGCGAACAGCCGACCGGCGGGTCACCGTCCGGTTCGCCGCCGCGAGCAGCGGCGCCGGCCCGCTCACCCGCGGCCAGGACAACATGATCCGCTGCATCCGGAGCGACGCCCCGGAGCAGATCAACAAGGACTCCGTCTGGCCGGTGCCGCCCGGCACCTCCGTCCCGGCCGGTCTGGTCGCCCTGCGGCTGCTGGTCGAGCGGCACGAGTCGCTGCGGACCTCCTTCCCTGCCGGGCCCGGCAGGGACGGCTTCCCGGACCGCCAAGTGGTGCACCCGAGCGGCCGGTTCGCCGTGACGGTGGTCGAGGCGGACGACCACGACGACAGCCGGCTGGACGCGCTGGCGGCGGTGCTGGGCCGCGCCGACATCGCTGTCCCGCTGGACCTGGCGGCGGCGCCCCGCATCCGCTTCACCCTGGTGGCCCGGGGTGATCGGCTGCTCCGGCTGGTCGCCGTGGTCTGCCATGCGGGCGCGGACGGCGCCGCCACCGCCGTGCTGATCCAGGACTGGTACGCCCTCGCCGCGGGGAAGGAGCTGCCGCCGGTCGTCGCCCCGACGCCGCTGCGGCTCGCCGCCGCGGAGCAGAGCGCGCAGGGCCGGCGCAGGGCGGCGGCCGGCCTGCGGCACTGGGCCCGGGTGCTGGGCACGGGCCCGCAGACCGTCTTCGCGGACGCGCGCATCACCGGCCCGCCGCGCGACCACACCGCGCTGCTGGTGCGCTCGCGCGGGGCGGCCGACCACCTGGCGGCCGTCTGCCGCCGTGTCGGCGCGAGCCCGTCCGTCGTCCTGCTCGCCGCCTTCGCCGCCCTGGTGGCCCACCGGGCCGGCCGCCGGGGCGAGTTGGTGATGTCGGCGCTGTCCGCCAACCGGCACCAGGCCGAGCTGATGGACCACGTCGGCACGCTCGCGCAGGACGCGCTGGTCCTGCTGGACACCGACGCGGCCGACCTCGACCAGCTGATCGGCCGCGCCAAGGCGGCCTCGCTGAAGGCCTACTGGCACAGCATCCTGGACGCCGAGCAGGTCTGGCAGCTGGTGGAGGACATCGCCCACCGGCGCGGCGCCCGGTTCGCCCGGCAGGTCGTCGTCAACGACCTGAGCCTCACCGTCCCGGCCGCCGTCGCCGACGCCCAGGCGCCCCCGTCCGCCGATCCCGAACTGACCCCGATGCCCAGTCCGCCGCTGCCGGTGCGGCTGATGCTCGCCATCGTGCGGATCACCGGCAGCCTGGACTTCGTCCTGGTCGCCTGCCCCCAGGTGCTCGATCCGGAGGAGACCGAGGGCTTCTCCCGGGCGCTGCTCGCCCTGCTCGCTGCCGCCGCCGAAGGCCCGGTGCTGCTGGCCGACCTGCCCGCCGTGCTGGGCCCGTCGGTCGACGGCCGGGGTGACCGCTGGCGGCTGGTCGACGGCTCCTGGGTCGACCTCGACGCCGTCGAAGCCCTGCTGGAATCCGCAATCGGCCCGCACCGGCTCGTGCTCGCCGACGGCGAGCTGGTGGCCGAGGTCGCCACCGTCGACGCCGCGTTCGGCCCGGCCGCCGCGCACCGTGCCGTCGTGGCGGCCCTTCCCGGCCGGGACACCGCGATGGCGCCGCACCGCTACGTGGTCCGTCGCACCACCCCGGACGGCGAGGAGGTCGAGGCCGGCAGCGGGCGCGATCCGGAGATCGTCGCCCGGCTGTCCACGCTCACCTGAAGGAATGACCGCGGGCGGCCGTGGGCGGCTCACTCCCACGGGTCCCCGCCGGGCGCCCGGGCGGTCGCCCGCCGTTCGGTCCGGGAGATCGGCAGATCGGCGGGTAGGCCGGTCGTTGCGGCGGGTCGGTCGTCGCGGCGGGTCGGCCGGTCACCCCGGCGGGTCCGTCGCGTCCTCGGCGAACCCCCAGGGGAGGTCCCACGAGCACGCGGAGGTCGCCCCGGAGGTGAGCCCCCACGGGCTCGGGACCTCCTCCGCGTCGTCGTCCCCCTGCAGCGGCAGCCGGTCGATCACCGCGACCAGCGCGGGCGGCAGTTGCGGGGCCAGTCCGCGGTGCACCCGGGACAGGATGTCGCGCCGCACGTCCTCCGGCAGCAGCGGTCTGCTCATCCGCAGCGGCCCCGGCCCCGGTGGGTGTTCGACCGTGGACAGCTGGTCCGACCAGGCCCGCCAGTAGTCGGCGTCGTCGGTCTCGCCGAGCATCAGGTGGTGCAGGTGCAGGCAGTACGCGGCCGTGCCGCTGCCGGAGCCGGCCGCGAAGCGCCACCAGAACTCGGCGCCCTCCTCCTTCCCGGTGGCGTAGAGCAGCGCGCCGAACACCTCCGCGCCCTCGGGCTGGATCCGGCGCGCGTTCACCAGGAGGTCGAGCCCGCGCGAGGCGTCCGGCGCGCCCAGGACCAGGGCCACCACCAGGCCCAGTTCGAAGGCGGCCTGCTCGTACTCCGACGGGAGGTGGGTCGGCGCGGCGGTCAGCCGGGCCTGGCGCACCGCGGCGATCCGCTCGGCGTGGGCGCGTTCGGCCCGGGGCACGCGGAACACCGCACGCCCCCCGCCCGTCGCGCACGGTGCCCCGGCCGGTGCCCCGGTCGTCCGTCGCTCCGTCACAGCTCGCCTCCGCGGTCCGGGAGTTCGCCCACCCCGAGTCGGCGCGCCAGCCGTTCGCGGGCGTGCCGCAGGTTGGAGTGCACCGTCGCCACCGGCCGTCCCAGGTACGCCGCGATCACTCGGGGGTGCAGGCCCAGCAGGTAGCGCAGGATCACCACGTCCCGCTGCCGGTCCGGCAGTTCGAGGATCGCCGCGTACAGCCGCACCTCGTCGGCCTCGTTGTGCAGCAGGCCCTTCGCCACCTGCTTGAACGCGCCGATCACCGCCGCGAAGGTGACCGCCTCCACCTGCACCGGCTCCTCGGCGGCGACCCAGTCCGAGACGTGCCGGTTGGCCAACCGCCAGGCGTACGCGGCCGGTTCCTCGAACCGGAGCACCTGGGGCCAGCAGCGGGCCAGGTCGGACTTCACCGCCTCGACCACCAGTGCGGCGTCGGCGTGGCTGCCTATCCTGGTCAACGCGAGGGCGTGCCAGGCGGGTTCGTGCGTCTCGCAGAAGGCGGCGTAGGCGAGGTCCAGGCGGAGGCCGAGGTCCCCGCCGGCCGTCCGCTCCGGGCCGCTTCCGCCGGTCCAGTCCACTGCCGTCCCGCCCCGGTACCCGCGTGCGGGGGCGCCCCTGTCGATCGTCATCGAGCCTGCTTTCCGCGGCCGTCGGCTGCTCGCCGGGCCATCCGAGGGTCGGGCTGTCCGTGCCCATCCTCATTCCATCAGGCCTGTCACTCCAGGCTGCAATGCGAACACAGATTGTCATCTCATGTGATCTGGTGACTGTTTGAGTCGGTCCGCCCGTGATTGGTTGCCGGATACCGTGGGCAGCAATTCGATCGGTTGCGAGCGGTGTACCGAGGGGGAAACGATGGGGCTCTACGACGGGGTGGATCTACGGCTGAACGTGCCGCACTCGGCCAGGATGTACGACTACTTCCTGGGAGGCTTCACCAACTTCGCCGCCGACCGCGAGGCCGCCGGGCACGCCCTCGCCGTCGCGCCCTGGCTGCGCACCGGCGCCCGGGCCAACCGCTCCTTCATGCACCGCTCGACCCGCGTCCTCGCCGAGGCCGGGTTCGACCAGTTCCTCGACATCGGCACCGGTATCCCCACCTCGCCCAACCTCCACGAGGTCGCCCAGGGCGTCCGCCCGGACGCCCGGGTCGTCTACGCCGACAACGACCCGATCGTCCTCTCGCACGCCCAGGCGCTGCTCACCGGCACCCCCGAGGGCCGCACGGCCTACGTCGAGGCCGACGTCACCGACGTCGCCCGCCTGCTCGGCGCCCCCGGGCTGCGCGACACCATCGACCTCGACCGCCCCGTCGCCCTCTCCCTCAACGCCCTGCTCCACTTCGTGCCCGACGCGCGCGGCGCGTACGACCTCGTCGAACACCTCAAGTCCGTCCTCGCCCGCGGCAGCGCCCTGGTGATGACCCATGTCACCCCCGACTTCGCGCCCGAGGACATCACCAACCTGGTCCGGATCTACGGGTCCGCCGGCACCGCCGTCCAGGCCCGCACCCGCGCCGAGTTCGCCCGCTTCTTCGACGGCTGGGACCTGCTCGCCCCGGGTGTCGTCCCGACCCCCCAGTGGCGCCCGCCGGCGGACGAGCCCACCGTTCCCGCCCCGGAGGCCTCGGCCTACGCGGCGGTCGCCGTGCGTCCCTGACCGACTGTTGACGAACCATCGGCGCCCCGACTGCGTCCTGTGATCGAGTAGGCGGTATCGCACCGCGACGTTCGAACAGAGGGGCACCATGCACGCGCAGCCTTCGGAAACCCGCCACAGCCGCCGCGCCCTCCTCGGCCTGGGCCTCGGGGCGGCCGTCGCCGTCACGGCCGCGACCGGTGGACCGGCGCAGGCGGCGGCCACCACCGGAACACCCGGCGGCCCCGGCGGCACCGACCTCCACCACCGGCTTGCCGCCCTCGAACAGCAGCACTCGGCCCGGCTCGGCGTGTACGCCCGGAACCTCACCACCGGCCGGACCGTCCGCCACCGCGCGGACGAGTTGTTCCCGATCTGCTCGGTCTTCAAGACCGTCGCCGTCGCCGCCGTCCTGCGCGACCTCGACCGCGACGGAGAGTTCCTCGCCCGGCGGATCCGGTACACCCGGGCCGACGTCGACCGGGCCGGCGCCGCGCCGGTCACGGGCAAGCCCGAGAACCTGGCGAACGGCATGACCGTCGCCGAACTCTGCGCGGCGGCCATCGACTACAGCGACAACGTCGCGGCCAACCTGCTGCTCCGCGAACTCGGCGGGCCGACGGCCGTCACCCGCTTCTGCCGCTCGATCGGCGACCGCGTCACCCGCCTCGACCGCTGGGAGCCCGAACTCAACACGGCAGAGCCCGACCGGGTCACCGACACCACCAGTCCGCACGCCATCGGCCGCACCTACGGCCGGCTCGCCCTCGGCCGCGCCCTCCCGCCGGCCGACCGCGACCGGCTCACCGGCTGGCTCCGGGCCAACACCACCAGCACCCGCCGGTTCCGCGCGGGCCTCCCGCAGGACTGGACCCTCGCCGACAAGACCGGCACCGGCAGTTACGGCACCACCAACGACGTCGGCATCGCCTGGACCCCGTCCGGCGACCCCGTTCTCCTGGCCGTCCTCACCACCAAGCCCGCGGACGCCACCGCCGCCATGGACGAACCCCTGGTCGCCACGACCGCCGCCCTGCTCGCCGCCGCCCTCGGGTAGCTCCGCGCACGGCCCGCCGGCCGGCTCCGGCGGGCCGGTGGCCCGCACCGCTCGACGTGGGCCGCCGGCCCGTACGTCGGCCCCGGCAGGCCCCGTCGTCCCTCCCGTCGCACCCGTGCGCCCCCGCCACCCCGGGCACAGACTGGTGGTGGACCGGATGCAGCCCCACGACGCTGGGAGACGCATGCTGCTGGGACTCACCACCGCGCTGGTCGCGACCGTCTGCTTCGGCTTCGGGGCGGTCTTCCAGGCGCGCGGGGCGCGGTCGGCCCCGCGCGCCGACCGCGTGCGGGCGGGGCTGCTGGCCGCCCTGGCGCGGTCGTGGCAGTTCCTGGTCGGGACCCTGCTGGACATCGCCGGCTTCGTGCTGAGCATCGTCGCCCTGCGCAGCCTCCCCCTGTTCCTCGTGCAGGCCGTGACCAACGCGGGCCTGGCCGTCACCGCCCTGGCCGCCGTCTGGCTGCTCGGCGCGCGGCTCCACCGGGCCGACGTCACGGGCATCATCGCCGTCGTCGTCGGCCTGACCCTGCTGGCCGTCGGGTCCGGCCGGGATGGCCGGAACTACGCCCCGGCCGCGTTCCACTGGTCGCTGCTCGCCACCACCGTCGTCATGCTGCTCGCCACCCTCGTCCTGGTGCGCCGGAACGGCACCGCGGCCGCCGCCGGGCTGGGCGTGCTCGCCGGCGTCGGGTTCGGGGTGACCAGCCTCGCGGTGCGCGTCATGGACGCGTCCGGCCCGCTCGCGATCCTCACCGACCCGGCCGCGTATGCCCTCGCCGCCGGCGGCCTCGGCGGCTACCTCGCGTACGCGCTGGCCCTGCAGCGCGGCACGGTCACGGCCGCGACCGCCGCCGGGACGGTGGTCGAGACCTTCGGCCCGGCCCTGATCGGCGTGGTGGCGCTCGGCGACGCCGCGCGCCCCGGGTTCGAGTGGTGCGCGCTGACGGGCTTCGCGGTGGCGGTCGGCGGGACCTTCCTCCTGTCCCGCTTCGGTGAACCGGAGGGCGGTCCGGCCGAGTCGTCGGCCCCGCACCCGGACGCCGACGCCGAGCCCGCCGTCCCGCCCCGGTAGCCCGTCCGGCTCGGCCGTGCGAAGGTGACTTGCCGGACAAAACGGACGGCGACACGGCCTCAGAGCGGCAGGTGGGCGATGGCGGAGGAACCCCGATCGGACCTCGACCCCCGATCGGACCTCGACCCCCGAGTGGGCCCCGGCCCCCGATCGGACCTCGACCCACGAATGGGGCCAGGCCCCCGATCGGAGCCCGACCCCCACTCCCGGCGGCCGGCGGCGACCGAGCGGCCCGTCGCGCTGGTCACCGGCGCCTCCTCCGGCATCGGCCTCGCCACCGCCGTCCGGCTGGCCGAGGCCGGCTGGCACACCCTGCTCTCCGGCACCGACCGCGCCCGCCTCGACGAGGTCGCCGCCCGCACCGGCGGCCTGGCCCTGCCCGAGGACCTGAGCAAACCGGACGGCGCGAGCCGCCTCGCCGAGGCCGCCCTGGCCGAGACCGGCCGGGTCGACGCCCTGGTCGCGAGCGCCGGCCTCGGCTGGCGGGGCCCGTACGCGGACACCCCCTCCGACACCCTGGACCGGATGGTCGAGGTCAACTTCGCTGCCCCGCTGCGCCTGGTCCGCCTCCTCCTGCCCGGCATGCTGGCGCGCCGCCACGGCCGGATCGTGCTGCTCGGCTCGATCGCCGGCCAGGTCGGCGTGCGCGACGAGTCGGGTTACTCGGCCACCAAGGGCGGGCTGGCGATGTTCGCGGAGAGCCTCTGGTACGAGCTGCGCGGCACCGGCGTGGGCGTGCGCCTGGTGCTCCCGGGCGCGGTCGACACCCCGTTCTTCGACCGGCGCGGCACTCCGTACCAGCGGGAACGGCCGCGCCCCGTCTCGGCGGAGCGGGTCGCGGACACCGTGGTCGCGACCATCACCACCGGGCGCGACCGCCTCTACGTGCCGCACTGGCTCGGCTTCCCGGCCCGCGTCCACGGCGTCGCGCCGGGCGTGTTCCGCCGGATGGCCTCCCGCTTCGGGTGAGCCCGCGGTGACCGTCGCGACCAGGGCCCTCGCCGCCGCGGTCGGCGTGGAATTCCTGCACCTCGCCCCGGCCGCCGTCCGCCTCCCGCCGCTGCGCCGCACCCTGTGCCGCCGCACCGCCGGCCGTGGCACCGCCCCCCGCCACGTCGCCCTCACCTTCGACGACGGCCCCGACCCGCGCAGCACCCCGTACGTCCTCGACGCGCTGGAGGAACTCGGCGCCCGCGCCACCTTCTTCCTGCTCGGCGCGATGCTGGAACGCGCCCCGGGGCTCGGCCGCGACCTGGTGCGGCGCGGCCACGAGGTCGCCGTCCACGGCTGGCACCACCGGCCGCAGTGGTACCCGGCCCCCGCTCGTGACCTGCGCGAACTCCGGCGCGCCACCGAGGCGGTGACCGACCACTGCGGTGCCCGCCCGCTCTGGTACCGCCCGCCGTACGGAGTCCTGACCGCCGGCCCGGCCCTGGCCGCCCGCCGCCTCGGCCTGCGCAGCGTGCTGTGGACCGCCTGGGGTCGCGACTGGACCGCGGACGCCACCGGCGCCTCCGTCTACGCGACCGCCCGCCCAGGACTGAGCGCCGGCGCGACCCTCCTCCTGCACGACTCCGACTGCACCTCCGCCCCCGACTCCTGGCGCGCCACCCTCGCCGCCCTGCCCCTGATCGCCGCCCACTGCCGCGCCCACCGCCTCACCCTCGGCCCCCTCCGCGACCACGCGGTGCCCTCCTGAGCGCACCGCCCCCGGCCGGGACACGGTCCGGCGAAGCGCGAAAGGCCCCACCCGCACCGGCACCGGTGCGCGCGGGGCCTTCCGTCGGAGAGGCTCAACGTTCGCAGGCGACACCGTCGTTGTCACGGTCCAGCCCGGTCCGGTAGCCGGGGTCGCCCCGGTGCAGGGGCGCCTTGCCCGCGGCCTTCGCGTCGGCGCAGTTCCTGAAGTAGACGCTGCCGCCGCCGGTGCCGCCCCCGTCGCCGCCGGTCGCACTGCCGGAGGAGCCGCCGCCCGAGGTCCCGCCGGTCGTGCCGCCGGTGCTGCCGGTTCCGCCCGAGGTCCCGCCGCTGCTGCCGCCGGTTCCGGTCGGAGCGCCGCCGCCGGTGGAACCGCCCTGGTTGCCTGGGGCGGCCGGGTCGTTCCGCGGGTCCGCGTAGAGCGCCTGCTGCCGGTCGGCGGGGCAGGAGTTCCCCGGTTGCACCAGCCGCAGGGTCGCTTCGGTGCCCGGGTCCAGCGGGCTTCCCTGCGGCAGTTCGCTCGTGCACGCGAGCCAGGACCCGTGATCGGCCGGGAGCGCGAGGTCCTGGTAGCGGCTCACCTCGTGGATCCGATCGGCCGTCAGGCCCGCGGCGATCAGCAGGGTCCGTGCCTCGACGGCGGTGTGTCCGCCGACCTCGGGCATGAGGGTCTGACGCGGTGCCTCCGTCGCCACCGGCGAAGGATCCGGGGCGGGAGTCTCGGTGGGCGCGAGCGTGGGCGCGGGCACCGGCGTCGCGGCGGTCGTCATCGGTGCCACCGTCGGAGCCGCGACCGGCCGGTCCTTCTTCGGCGGCCCGGTCATGACGCCGATCCAGAAGAACGTTCCCAGCACGCAGAGGACGGTCAGTGCCACCTTGACGGCGACGTGGAGGCGGCGGGAGCGCCAGAGCCACACCGCGGCCACCGGCGGGACGAACACCAGGGCGGCCGCGCGTACGAGCCGGTTCGCGGGTGTCCGGGGAGGAAATGCCCGCGTCGCGGGCGGCCGGAACGAATCGTGCGTCAAAGTGCTGCTTCCTCGGGAAGGTGCGGGCGTCCCGGGAGGACCCGGCGCCGCAGGGCGTCGCCGAGTGTAAAGGATTCGCATAGGACCGGTAAGGGGCGGGTAGCGGCCCGGGCCGCCGTCCCGCCACGCCAGGTCGTCCCGCCGTCCGGGTATGCCAGGTCGTCCCGCTGACCGGCCGTCCGGCTACGCCAGGCCGACCCGCCGCAGGGCCTCGCCGAAGCCCGTCCGCCACCCTTCCGGGGTGGCTCCGGGCGAGGGGGCGGGGGAGGGACGCTTCAGTGCCGCGAGGGCGTTGCGCACGACCTCGGCCGGTCGGGCGGAGGTGACGTCGGCGTGGCCGAGTTCGAGTTCGTGCTGGAGGTTGTCGCGCCCGTGCCCCTGGACGACGTCGAGGAGCAGCAGTCGCCGGCCGAGCGCGCGGGCTTCGCTGCAGGTGTCGCCGGAGCTGGTGACGACGAGGTCGGCGGCGGTCATCAGCCCGGGGACCCGGTCGGTGTAGCCGAACGGGTGGAGCCGGGGTTGCCGGCGCGCGGCGGCCCGCAGCCGGCGTTCGAGTTCCCGGTTGCGCCCGGCCACCGCGAGCACGTGCGGTCCGGCGGCGGCGAGGGAGGCGGCGGTCCGGGCGAGCGGTCCGAGCCCCCAGGAGCCCGACATCAGCAGCACGCACGGGGCGTCCGTCGGCACGCCGAACCCGGCCCGCGCCCCGGCCCGTTCCGGCGGGTGGTAGAACGGCTGCCGCAGCGGCGCGGGCACGACGGCGATGTCGGCGTCCGGCCGGTAGCGGCGCACCGCGCAGGCGGCGACCTCGGAGGTGACCAGGTACAGGTCGGTCCCCTCCTGCACCCAGAGCCGGTGCGGCGTCACGTCGGTGCAGAACACGAAGTGCCGGAACTCCCGCCCCCGCCCCCACTCCTGGAGGCGGTTGACCGCCGACGTCGCGGTGGCGAACACCGAGACGACCAGCTGCGGCCGCTGCGCCTCGACCAGTCGGCGCAGCGCCGGGACCAGCCGGGCGCGGGCGGCCGCGTCGGCGAGCAGCGCGATCCGGGCGCCCGGCCGCAGCGCCGAGAAGTGGAAGGCGTCGTACACCCCGGGCAGGTCGAGCAGCCGCCGGAACACCGCTTCGCCGGCGGCGCCGGAGCGTTCGCCGAGCAGGGCCATCGCGTCGACGGTGGTGGTGGTCCAGCCGCGCTCCCGCAGGGAGTCCGCGCAGGCCTGGGCCATCACGTCGTGGCCCTGGCCGAGCGAGCCGGAGACCAGCAGGGCGTGCGGCATCGGGCGGCCCCGGTCAGGTGGTGGCGGACGCGCCGGTGGCGCTCCGGTACCAGTCGGCGTACCGCCGCACGCCTTCGGTGAAGTTGGTCTGCGGCGACCAGCCGAGCAGTCGTTTGGCCTGGGCGGAGGAGATCCGCCGCCCGGTGTAGTCGGCCTTCCGGCCGCCGATGTGCTCGATGCTGACGGGTCCGAGCAGGTCGTCGACGGTGTCGGCGATGTCGCGCACGGACACGGCCGTGGACCCCTCCAGGGCGAAGGTCTGGTCCTCGGCGGCGGGGGACAGGGCCCGGACGTGGGCGTCGGCGAGGTCCTCGACGTAGACGAAGTTGCGGCTCTGCCGCCCGTCGCCGGCGATGGTGATGGGCCGTCCGGCCAGCGCGGCCTGGACGAACCGGGCGACGACGAGTTCGTCGCGCATCCGGGGACCGTACGGGATGCCGTAGCGCAGGATGGTGAAGTGCTGCCCGTACAGCTCGCGGTAGCTGTGCACCAGCATCTCGGCGGAGAGCTTGGTGGCAACGTACAGGTGGCCGCTGTGCTCCAGCTCGATCGGCACGTGCTCGTCCAGTTCCTGCTCCTCGCCGCCGAGTTGCTCGCCGGCGAGGGCGGCGCCGTAGACCCAGACGGTGCTGGCGAGCACGGTCCGGCTGAGTCCGCTGCGCCGGGCGGCCTCCAGGACGGCCTCGGTGCCGTCGATGTTGGTCCGCACGGCCCTGACCGGGTCGGCGGAGATCTGTTCGACGTCGGCCATCGCGGCGAGGTGGTAGACCACCTCGCTGCCCGCGAGCGCGGAGGTGAGGGCCTTCAGGTCGAGGACGTCGATCCGCGCGTGTTCGGCGTCGGGGTTGAGGTACTTGTCGGTGGTGTCCACCGCGAGGACTTCGTGGCCGGCCGCGACCAGGTGGTCGACGACGTGTGAGCCGATGAATCCGCAGCCCCCGGTGACGGCTATCCGCACGTTCTTGCTCCCTTCGCTCGCGGCCGGTTATCGGGCCGGCCGCCGGTGCACGGCCGAGACGGCCTCGATGACCTGCTCCGCCTCGTCCTCCGTCATGTCGGAGTGCACCGGCAGGCAGACCTGCCGGGCGCAGACGTCCTCGGCGACGGGCAGCGGTCCGCGCCGGTACGGGGCGAACACGGGCTGCAGGTGCAGCGGCAGGTCGTAGACCTCGCCGGACAGCCGCACGCCGTGCTCCTCGGCGACCGCCCGCTTGAACGCCGCGCGGTCGGTGCCGGGCGGCAGCAGCGCCACGTACTTGTAGTAGTTGCCGCGGCACCCGGGCGGTTCGAGCACCGGCTGCGGACCGTCAGGTCCGGCCAGCGCCTCGTCGTAGCGGCGGGCGACGGCCCGGCGGGTCTCGATGAACTCCTTGAGCCGGCGCAGGTGCACCGCGCCGACCGCCGCGTGGAGCTCGCTCATCCGCCAGGAGTAGCCGAGCAGCACGTGGTGGTTGGTGGTGAAGGAGCCCTTGCCCTGGTCGCGGTAGATCCGGGCCTCGTCGCGCAGGTCCGGCGACTCGGTGAGGATCATGCCGCCCTCGCCGCTGGTGGTGACCTTGGTCGGGTAGAAGGAGAACGCCGCGGCCAGCCCGAAGGTCCCGGCGGCGCGTCCGTTGACGCTGCTGCCGTGGGCGTGGGCGGCGTCCTCGACCAGCGGGACGCCGTGCCGGTCGCAGAGCGCCCGCAGGGCGTCGACCTGCGGGGTGACCAGCCCGCCGATGTGGACCAGGACGACGGCTGCGGTGTCCGGGGTGAGGGCCGCCGCGAGGGTCTCGGGGGAGAGCGCGAGGGTGGCCGGGTCGACGTCGGCGAACACCGGGCGCCCGCCCGCGTGGACCACCGCGCCGGCGGTCGCGTAGAAGGAGACGGCGGGGACGACCACGTCGCGGCCCCGGACGTCGACGGTGCGCAGGATCACCTCCAGCGCGGCTGTGCCGCTGCTCACCGCGACGGCGTGCGAGGCGCCGTGTTCGGCGGCGAAGGCCTGCTCGAAGCGTTCGGTCCACGGACCGAGGGTGAGGGCGCCGGTGGTGAGCATCTCGGTCACCGCCTCGGCGACGGCAGCGCGGTCGCTCTCGTCGAACACGATGCGGGCGGCTGGAACGCCCATGGGGCACCTCCGGCGGCGGGCTGCGCGAGCAGCACCGATCGGGTCGGATCCTCCCGAACCGCACGGAAAGCGGTCGGGTCAGGCACATCACGCTACTTCGCCCGGCCGGGTCGCGGCCCGTCGTCGCCGCCCGCACGGGTGATCCGGCTGCTTCCTCCGCAGGTAGGAGGGCTACTCCCGATGCGGGGCGTGCGCTCCTCCGAACGGGGGAGGGCCGTACTGCGTCCGCAGTACGCAAACGGCCTGCACCGGGACGACGACGGAGCAGGGGCCGGCGATCAAGGATTGGTCACGCTGCGGCGGACCGCGTCCCCGGGGGACGTACGGCCCGCCCGCAGCGCGCCCGTACCGCGAAAACCGCATCCGAAGGAGTCCGCTCTCCCGTGGCCACGTTCCTCTACCGCCTGGGCCGATGGGCCTTCGTCCGGCGCCGGCTGGTGACCTTCCTCTGGGTCGCCGTGCTGGCGGTCGGCGGAGTCCTGGCGGCCAAGGCCCCCGCCGCCCCCGACGACGGCTTCGCGATGCCCGGCACGGACGCGCAGAAGGCCTTCGATCTGATGAACGAGCGCTTCCCCGGCGGGCACGCCGACGGCGCCTCGGCCCGGCTGGTGTTCGTCGCCCCCTCCGGTCAGAAGATCACCGCCGGGCCCAACCAGCAGGCGGTCGAGCGGACGGTCGACGAGCTCGTCCACGCCGAGCAGGTCACCGCGGCGGTCAGCCCGTACAAGGCCGGCGCCGTCTCCAAGGACGGCACCACCGCGTACGCGACCGTGAGCTACTCCGCCAAGGCGGGCGAGCTCTCCAAGGGCGCCACCGACGCGCTGGAGCAGGCCGCCCGGCACGGCCGGGACGCCGGGCTGAATGTCGAGGTCGGCGGCAACGCGCTGATGGCCAAGCCCGACGCGGGCGGCAGCAGCGAGGCGATCGGCATGGCGCTGTCCGCCGTCGTCCTGGTGATCACCTTCGGCTCGCTGGTCGCGGCCGGCCTGCCGCTGCTCACCGCGATCGTCGGCGTCGGCCTCGGCATGGCGCTGATCACCGCCCTCGGCAGCACCCTCGGCCTGTCCGGCACCACCGGCACGCTCGCCATGATGCTCGGCCTCGCGGTCGGCATCGACTACGCGGTCTTCATCGTCTCCCGCTACCGGGCCGAGCTCACCGAGGGCCGGACGCCCCAGGAGGCGGCAGGCCGGGCCGTCGGCACCGCCGGGTCCGCGGTGGTGTTCGCCGGCCTCACCGTGGTGATCGCCCTCGCCGGGCTCTCCGTGGTCGGCATCCCGATCCTGGCCAAGATGGGCATGGCCGCCGCCGGGACGGTCGTCATCGCCGTGCTGGTCGCGCTCACCCTGGTCCCGGCGCTGCTCGGCTTCCTCGGCCGCAAGGTGCTGCCGCGCAAGGCCCGCAAGGCTGGCGGCGACCCGGCGCGCGCGGCGGCGAAGGAGAACGGCGGTGCCCGCTGGGCCCGGTTCGTGCTGCGCCGCCCGCTCGCGGTGCTGCTGGGCGGTGTGATCGGCCTCGGCGTGCTCGCGGCGCCCGCGCTGGACCTGCGGCTCGGCCTGCCCGGTGACGAGGCCAAGCCGACCTCCACCACCCAGCGCCGCGCCTACGACCTGCTCTCCGAGGGCTTCGGCCCGGGCTTCAACGGCCCGCTGACCGTCCTGGTGGACGCCAAGGGCGTCGCTGACCCGAAGGCGGCGGCGGACGCGGTGTCCAAGAAGCTCGCCGCCCTGTCGGGCGTCGTCACCGTGGCACCGCCGATCTTCAACAAGGCCGGTGACACGGCGCTGCTCAACGCGATACCGGCGACCGGCCCGAGCGAGGCCGAGACCAAGGACATCGTGCACGTCATCCGCGGTGACGCGGCCGCCCTGAAGTCGGCCACCGGCGCGACGGTCCTGGTGAGCGGTACGACGGCGATGAACATCGACGTCTCGCAGAAGCTCACGGACGCGCTGCTGCCCTACCTCGCCGTGGTGGTCGGCCTCGCCGTCCTGCTGCTGCTGGTGGTCTTCCGCTCCGTGTCGGTCCCGCTGAAGGCGGCGCTCGGCTTCCTGCTCTCGGTGGCCGCCGCCCTCGGCGCCGTGGTCGCGGTCTTCCAGTGGGGCTGGCTGGCCGACCTGATCGGCGTGGAGCAGACCGGTCCGGTGATGAGCATGATGCCGATCTTCATGATCGGTGTGGTCTTCGGCCTCGCCATGGACTACGAGGTGTTCCTGGTCACCCGGATCCGGGAGGCCTTCGTCCACGGGGAGGAGCCCGACCAGGCGATCGTCACGGGCTTCCGGCACAACGCCCGGGTGGTCACCGCCGCCGCGTTCATCATGATCGCCGTCTTCGCGGGGTTCATCGGGATGAGCGAGCCGATGATCAAGATGATGGGCCTGGGGCTCGCCACGGCCGTCGCCTTCGATGCCTTCGTCGTCCGGATGACCATCGTCCCCGCCGTCCTCGCCCTGCTCGGCCGCCGCGCCTGGTGGCTGCCGCGGCGACTGGACCGGCTGGTACCCGACGTGGACGTCGAGGGCAGCAAGCTGCAGACGCTCGCCCCCGAACCGGCCCCGCCCCGGGAGTCGGTCACGGTCTGACGGCCTCGCGGTAGCGCTCGTCCAGGCAACGGAACGGGCCCGCCGGGCCGGGCGGACAACGCCCGGCCCGGCACCGGCCGACTCGGACACCGGTTCGAGCACCTGCCGTTACCGTTGCTGTCGGGGGCCGCCGCCCGTGCGGAGGCCCCGACCCGGCCCGCCGCCCCCACGGAGGCGGCACGGCACGAACTGGCGGAGCCCGGCGAGGGTGCGGCCAGGGCACCCCGACCCTCAGGGCACCCCACCCCAGGGCCTCCGTTCCCCTGGGGCCCCGACCCGGAGAGCACGAGCATGACCACCACCTGGCAGCGCCTGCGCCGCGACCACCCCCGGCTGCTCGACGCCGTCGGCGGAGCGGCGATGATCACGGTCACCGCGCTCGGCGCCACCATCGACCAGACCGGCGGCCACCTCACCCCGTTCGACCCGACCACCGGCGTCATCGCAATGGTCTCCGCCGCCGCCGTGTTCGCCCACCGCCGCCACCCGCGCGCGGTGGTCGCGGTCACGCTGCTCTGCACGATGACGCTCGCCTGGGCCAGCCCCCGGCTCACCCCCACGCTGGCCACCCCACTGCTGCTCGCCCTCTACTTCCTCGCCATGCGCACCGACCGCGCCACCGCGCTGCGCGCCTCGATCGCCACCGCCGTCCTGCTCACCGGGATATCGCTGCTGTTCGGCTCCGGCGGCCCGATCGGCGAACGCCTCGGCGTCCTCGCCTGGGCCCTGCTGCCCGGCGCCATCGGCGACTCCGTCCGCAACCGCCGCGCCCACCTCGCGGCCATCGAGGAACGCGCCGAACGCGCCGAACGCACCCGGGAGGAGGAGGCCCTGCGCCGGGTCGCCGACGAGCGGATCCGGATCGCCCGTGACCTGCACGACGTGGTCGCCCACCACATCGCCCTCGCCAACGCCCAGGCCGGCATCGCCGTGCACCTCATGGACAACCACCCCGTCCAGGCCCGCGAGGTGCTCAGCCACATCACCGACGCGACCGGCTCGGCCCTGCAGGAGCTGCGCGCCACCGTCGGCCTGCTGCGCCGCGCGGAGGAGCCCGCCCCGCTCGAACCCACCCCGGGCCTCGACCGGCTGCCCGAACTGATCGGCTCCTTCGAGCGGGCCGGACTGCCGGTCCGGCTCACCGTCCGGGGCGAGCCCCGGCCGCTGTCGCCCGGGGTCGACCTCACCGCCTTCCGGATCGTCCAGGAGTCGCTGACCAACATCGCCAAGCACGCGCACGGCGCCGACGCCGAGATCACCCTCGCCTACAGCGGCAGCCGGGTCTCGGTCAGCGTCGCCAACGGCCGTCCGACCGCGACCGGGCGCCCCCGCGCCGCGCCGCTGCCCCAGCCCGTCCCGGGCGAGAGCGGCTTCGGCCTGATCGGCATGCGCGAGCGGGCCGGCGCGGTCGGCGGCCGGCTCAGCGCCGACCCGCGGTCCGACGGCGGCTACCTGGTCACCGCCGAGCTGCCGCTGCGCACCGGAGCCCGTGACGACGGCCCCGCCCGCTCGGGCGCGGTCGACGGGCCCGGGACCGAGCACCGGGCCGGGGCAGGGGCCGGGGGACAAGATCACGCCGTTCGGGGAACCGGCCTCGCCTCCCTGTGCGGCCCCCGCACGGCGCGCGCCGCCCGTACGCACGAAGCCGAAGGACCGGACCGCGCCACCCGGCCGGCCCGCGCCGCCCGAGAGGACAGGGACCACGCATGACCATCCGGGTACTGCTCGCCGACGACCAGGCACTGCTGCGCGGAGCCTTCCGGATGCTGATCGACGCGGAGGAGGACATGGAGGTGGTCGGCGAGGCCGCCGACGGGCGCGAGGCCGTCGAGCTGGCCCGGGCCACCCGGCCCGACGTCGTGCTGATGGACATCCGGATGCCCGGTGCCGACGGCCTCGGCGCCACCGCCGCGATCTGCGGGGACGAGGAGCTCTCCGGCACCCGGGTGCTCATCCTCACCACCTTCGAGATCGACGAGTACGTCGCCCAGGCGCTGCGCGCGGGCGCCGGCGGCTTCCTCGGCAAGGGCGCCGACCCGAAGGAACTGCTCGCCGCCGTGCGCACCGTGGCGGCCGGCGACGCCTTGCTCTCGCCCGCCGCGACCCGGGCCGTGATCGACCGGCTCCTGGCCCAGCCCGACCGCGGCGCCGGCGGTGCGGCGAGCGAGCGGCTGGCCGTCCTCACCGCCCGCGAGCGCGAGGTGATGTCGATGGCCGCCACCGGCCTCACCAACGAGGAGATCGCGGAGCGGATGTTCGTCAGCCCCTTCACCGTCCGCACCCACGTGCACCGGGCGATGTCCAAGCTCGACGCCCGGGACCGCGCCCAACTCGTCGCGATCGCCTACCAGTCCGGCCTGGTCCCGCCCGGCCGCCCGTCCTGACCGCGACGGGCGGCCGGTACCGGGGCGACCCGGACCGTACGGGGGCGGACCGGGGTCGGGCAGGACCGGCCGACTCGCGCCATTTGGGCCGATTGTGGACTGAGGGTTCGTCATATTTCCGCGCTGGAAAGCGATCAAGTTCCTGGCCTGGCCGAAAACCGCCTCCGAACTGGTGTATCGGCGAGTAGTCTGCCGATGACTCAGAATGAGGAGGATGTTCGTGGAAACCAAGGACACGGCAGGCGAGGTGCGGATTCTCCAGCCGTTGCCCGGGCGTACGGCGGACGAATCGCAGGCGTTCGACACTCGGCTCGCGCGTTTGCTCCGCCTGCTCGGGGCCGAGGTCGCACCTGGACCCGACTACCAGAGTTCGGCTCGATGGGAGGTCCACAAGGCGGTAGCCGGACGGTCCGAGCTGCCCGAGGAGTACTTCGAGGCACTGCTGGAGGCGGCGGTTCACGACCCCAACCCGAGCTTCAACCGGCGCTTCGTCGAGCCCGCCCTGCTCGCCTTCGGGCAGCGCCGGGTCCGCCTCGCCCTGCTGGGTTGCCTCCGTACCGGCACCAACCCGGAGCGGGCGGGAGCCGCGCGGGCCTGGTACTGGACGGCCCTGTCGGTCGGGGACGGCAGCAACGGCGCCGCCGCCGACGAAGGCGCGAGCGTGCGGGACACCTGGTACGAGACCGCGCTGCGGGAGTTCGTGGCCAACCAGGACCTGGACGTCCGCCGCTGCATCCTCCCCGGCCTCCCGCTCGTGCTCCGCGCCTACCCGGCGGAGCTGCACGGCCTGGTCGAGGCGGCGGTCGCGATCGCCCGCTCGCACCCCGACGAGTACATCCGGCACCGCGCCGAGATCCAGGTCGGCCTCTGACTGCAGGACGTCCACGCTCCGGGTGCACACGTCGACGCGTGCGCCCGGAGCGGCATTTCCCGCCCGGCCGATCAATTCGCCCACGATTCGGCGAATCGCGCGCCAACCGGCTTTCTCCGCCCCCGATTCGTGAACTCGCCGTCCGGTCATGACAATTCCGGTCGACCGCCGACGAACCCGGGGCCCTGCCGTCATGGCGGGATGACCGAAGACCTGAAGCCCGCGGCCAGGACGACCGGGCCTGTCGACGTCTGACTCCTCGAAACCGCCGGCATCCGTCCGCTCGAAACCCCCGCACCGCCCCTCCCCGAGACCGAGCGGGCCGCGATGGACCGTGCCAGGGCGCAGGTCGTCCGGGCCGACCCCGGGCTCTTCGGCGGGCCGGTCGCCGCCTGCACCGGTCTCGTGCAGGACGGCCCCGACACGCTCGCCGTGAACTGGGCGCGGATCGGCTACCGCCGCTTCGCCCCGCGCCTCGTCCCGGGCGCCACCAGCCGGGTGGGCTCGCTGTACGTCGCCGTCGTCCAACTCGCCGACGACGGCCGGATCCTGATCGGCTCGCCGACCGAGGCCGCCGCCCTCCCCGGCCCGCACGCGGACCTCCTCGGGCCGGCGCTGCGCCGCCTCTTCGCCGGTCGAGTGCTTCGGGCGGACGCCGGAACGCCTGGGGCACCAGGATGCGGGTTCGCCGGGCCGCCGGTACGCCGAGCCCCGCCCGCGGGAGGGCGACCCGGAGGGCCGTCGTCGGTGCCGGCGGGGCGCGGTCGACCCTACGGTCGGTGCGCGCGGCCGACGCGACTCACTTCGCGTTCAGGACGGTGAGGATGAAGTGGTCGCCGGCCACGACCTGCGACGACGAGGCGCTGCCCTGGACCGCGGCGGCCGAGGTGATCGCCAGGCCCGCGGCGGCGGGGGCGGCGGTCGCGACCGTGGTGATGACGAGACGGCCGATCAACGTGCGCTTCATCGCTGCTCCTTGAGACGGCTGACGCATCGTCCAACGACATTGCGGCGCGGTGTGGCCGCAAACGTAGCGAGCCGAGCCGATGCTCTCGCGGCGCACGAGCTGCGGTAGCTTCTGCCACTCACGGTCGTGTCGGTGGTCGCGCGGGAAGGC
This sequence comes from Kitasatospora sp. NPDC048545, assembly GCF_040651155.1. Lineage (NCBI taxonomy): Bacteria > Bacillati > Actinomycetota > Actinomycetes > Kitasatosporales > Streptomycetaceae > Kitasatospora > Kitasatospora sp. NPDC048545. Next base: position 51,758 of record NZ_JBEZIQ010000018.1, on the reverse strand, counting down.
GGCAAGTTCGACTTCCCGCACAGCCACCCGGGGTGTTCGGTGCCCGGGGTGGGGGCCGATTCGAGGTGTCCGAGGCCGAGACTGCCGCCGGTGGCCGGGCAGGCCACACGCCTCATGGGTCACGGCTCAGAGCTTGCGGGCCACTGCTCCGTACATGCTCACGCGCTCGGCGCCCGCCGTCGGGGGAGTGTCGGGGCGCCAGAGCGGGACGGTGACCACGCCCGGGTCGAGGAGGTCGAGGCCGTCGAAGAAGGCGTGCACCTCGGCCCGGCTGCGGCCGACCAGCGGGGCGGTGGCCTTGTCGTAGACACCGGTGACGCGGTCGCGGACCGCGGCCGGGATGAAGTCGGCGGTGCCGTGGGAGAGGACGAGGTGGCTGCCGGAGGGCAGGGCGTCCAGCAGGGTGGCCACGGCCCGGTACGGCTCGTCCTCGTCGCGCAGGAAGTGGAGGACGGCGGCGAGGACGAGGCCGACGGGGCGCGAGAAGTCGAGGAGGTCTGCGGCGCGGACGGTATCCAGCAGGGGCTCGGGCTGTCGCAGGTCGGCCTGGATGACGGTGGTGCGGCCGTGGCCCGCGCCGGCCATCAGGGCGCGGGCGTGGCTGAGCACGATCGGGTCGTTGTCGACGTAGACGACGCGGGCGTCCGGGTCGGCGGCCTGGGCGATCTCGTGGGTGTTGCCGGCCGTCGGGATGCCGGTGCCGATGTCGAGGAACTGGTCGGTGCCGAGGTCGGCGACGCAGCGCACGGCGCGGGTCAGGAAGCCCCGGTTGGCGCGGGCGGTGGACCGGAACTCGGGGTTGGCGGCGAGGGCCTTCTCGGCGGCGGCGCGGTCTGCGGGGAAGTTGTCCTTCCCGCCGAGGTAGTAGTCGTACATCCGGGCCGGATGCGGGATGTCGGGCCGCAGGTCGGCCGCGGCTCCGGCCCCGCCGGGTGCCCACATGTCCTCGTATCCCACGGCTGCCGCCCTTCGCCCGGACACTTTGCCCGCAAAAGTCTGATGATCCACTCACGGCCTTGCTGGCGGACAGCCTAAAGGCCGGGTCAAGGCGCCGGTGCCGGTAGGTCGGGTCGCCCCCATATATCCCTTTCGTCGTCCCATGCGCCCCACGCGGCCCCGGGTGGCACCGGGCGGGCGCACCGCCGACGTCACGAGGCCCCGGGCGCCGCTCGCACCCGCCGCTCGCCGCCGCCGCGCACACCCGCGTCCCACCGTGCGGCCCTGCCCGTCCCGGCGGAGGATGGGAGCCTCGGGGCAGTGGCACATCGGGCGACGGGAGGTCCCGGCCGTGGTGATCGCAATGGCAGACATCCGCGAGTGGCGCGGCCACTCCGTGGTCGACCAGAAGAGCCGCCGCATCGGCTCGCTGGAGTCCGTCTACGTCGAGACGGTCAGCGACGAGGCGTTCTTCGCCACCGTGACGGTCGGCTGGGCCGGGCGCCGCCGCCTGGTGTTCGTCCCGCTGGAGGGGGCCGTGGTCGGGCCGGACTACGTCCGGGTGGCGTACGGGCGGAACCAGGTCAAGCAGGCGCCGGCGATCGGTACCGACGACGTCCTGCCCGCCGAGGACGAGCCCGCGGTGTTCGCGCACTACGAGCTTCCGTACGCGACCGGCGCCGGTGGCGAGCGCCGCCTCGCCCGTCGCTGAGGGGGCGCGGGGTGGTGCGGTCGCCACGGTCTCGGTCCACCGGGGAATGAATACCCCACCGGGTACACTTGTCCATCGACAGTCGATGTGAAAGGCGGCCCCGACATGCAGGTGGACGAGGAGGCGGTCGGTGCGGTCCTGAACCGGCTGCGTCGCGCCCAGGGCCAGTTGGCCGGAGTGATCGCGATGATCGAGGCGGGCCGGGACTGCAAGGACGTGGTCACCCAGCTCGCCGCCGTCTCGCGCGCCCTTGACCGGGCCGGGTTCAAGATCGTCGCCAGCGGCATGCGCCAGTGCATGGCCGTCGCCGACGAGGAGGCCCCGCCGATGAGCGAGGCCGAGCTGGAGAAGCTGTTCCTCGCCCTGGCCTGACGCGCCGGCCTGCTCTGCCCTGGCCTGACGCCCTGGCCTGACGCGCTGGCCTGCTCTGCCCTGGCCGCCTGATGCGCCGGCCTGCTCTGCCCTGGCCTGACGCCCTGCCCTGGCGGCCCGGCTCGGCGTGTCCTCCGAGAGGCGCGAACGAGCCTGGTTGCACGTACCGGAGGGTCGCGACGGTTCATCCGTCGCGGCCCTCTTCGCGTGCCCGCTGAAGTTCCCGTGCCGCCCGATGACCCGTCACGCATCGTTCATGTCCCGGTCGCTGGCTTCCGGGTGAATGAGGCCGCCCGCAGTTGTACAGCCAACTGTGCGGACAGCCCGCAACTGCCCGTACAGCCGACCGCGGTGAACCCTCCCTCCCTGACTCCGTGACCAGCCGTAACCGACCCCGTGAACCGTCCCCCGGCGGACCGGGCCCCGGGCGCGGCGGACAGGACAATCGTGGCCGCAGGCAGCGCCCTGACCCTCACCTCATCCTCCGACCCCACCGAAGGCGACCGGCTCACCTTCCACTGGAGCACCGACGCGCCCGACGCCAAGAACTGGGTCGGCATCTACGACGGCAGCCGTCAGCCCGGCACCGGATCCTCGCTGCTGTGGAAGTACACCCCGGACGCCGCCGGTGACGTCCAGCTCGACACCTCCGCGCTGACCGGCGGCCCGTACACCGCCTACCTGCTCGCCAAGGACGGCTACGGCATCCTCGCCCAGACCGCCCCGTTCAGCTTCCGCCCCAAGCCCGCGGTCGTCCGCCCGCACGCCGCCGTCGACGCCCTCACCGCCACGCCGGTTGCCCCGGGCGCCGCCGTGCAGGTCAAGCTCGGCGGCCTCTGGTCCCGCCCGGCCGGCAACGTGCCCGGCTCCGCGACCTTCCGCAAGGTCAGCGGCCCGGCCTGGGCGTCCGTCAGCGCCGACGGCACGCTCACCGGCACCGCGCCCGCCACCACGGGCAGGAACCCCGAGGTGGTCGTCGTCGGCGTCAAGGACGGCGCGGGCGCCGTCGACACCGTCACCGTGCTGGTACCCGTCGTCGACCCGGCGGCCAAGCCCCGCCTCAAGGCCGCCAGTTGGAACCTGCACAACGCGGGCGCGGCCTACACCGACGCGCTGGAGAAGCAGCTGCGCGTGGTCCTCGCCCAGGGCCTGGACGTACTCGCCCTCCAGGAGACAGCGGGGGAGCGCGCCAGGACCCTGGCCGACGCCCTCGGCTGGTACGCCTACCAGAGCCCCGGCAGTGTCGGCATCCTCAGCCGCCACCCGCTCGCCGACATCACCCCGCCGACCGCCGACCTGCCCGCCGCCGCGGCCACCCTCCAGCTGCCCGGCGGCCGTGCCGTCCGCTTCTGGGCCGCCCACCTGGACGAGGCGGGCTACGGCCCGTACGCGGTGCAGGACGGCGGCACCGCCGCCCAGGCCGTGGCCGCCGAGAACGGCTCGCTGCGGCTGAAGCAGGCCAAGGCGCTCGCCGCCGCCGTGCGCGCGGACGCCGCCCGGGGCGTCCCGGTCGTCCTGGCCGGCGCGCTCTCCTCGCCCTCCCACCTGGACTGGACGGCCGCCACCGCCGCCGCGCACGGTGGGATCGGCCCGCTCGACTGGCCGGTCACCGTGGCGCTGCAGGCCGCCGGACTGACCGACACCTTCCGCGAGGAGAACCGCGACCCGGCCAAGGCCCCGGGCGCCACCTGGTCGCCCACCCGCAAGCGGCGCGGCGACCGGCCGGAGCCGCAAGACCGGATCGACTACGTGCAGTACGCCGGCCCGCTGAAGCTGGTGGAGGCGCACACCCTGGTCGCCGACTGGCCGCAGCCCGAGCCGAACGCGGCCGGCAACGAGTGGCCGTCCGACACCGCCGCCGCCGTCGCCACCTTCCAGCTCTGAGACCCACAGCCCCGAGAGGCCAGTTCGTCATGCCCGAGCTCTCCCGCCGTACCTTCGTCGGCGCCACCGCCGCGGCCGGCGCCACCGCCCTGACCGGTCTGGCCGGCGCGCCGGCCGAGGCCGCCCCGGCCCCAGCGCCCGGCACCACCACAGCCGCCCCGCTCACCGGCACCGTCAAGGACGTCAAGCACGTCGTCGTCCTGATGCAGGAGAACCGTTCCTTCGACCACTACTTCGGCACCTTCGCCGGCGTCCGCGGCTTCGGCGACAAGCAGGCGCTGCAGTTCCCGGACGGCACCGACGTGTTCCGCCAGCCCGACAGCCGGCGCAGCGACGGTGGCGCGATGCTGCCGTACCGGATGGACACCGACAGGTACAACGCGCAGAACGCCGGCGGCCTCCCGCACGACTGGGCGACCGGCCACCAGGCCATCAACAACGGCGCGATGAACAAGTGGGTCGCCGCCAAGGGCGAGCGCACCATGGGCTACTTCACCCGGGACGACATCCCCTACCAGTACGCCCTCGCCGACGCGTTCACCGTCTGCGATGCCTACTTCACCTCCCTGGCCGGCCCCACCGACCCCAACCGCCTCTACCTGTGGACCGGCACCTCGGGCCCCGGCCGCGACGGCACCACCGGCCCGTGGATCGACAACACCCCGGTCACCGACAACCCCGTCGCCGACTGGACCACCTACGCCGAGCGCCTGCAGGCGGCCGGCGTCACCTGGCGCGTCTACCACAACCCCAGCAAGGACGACCGCACCGGCGACTACGACGACAACGCGCTCTCCTACTTCAAGCAGTTCCACGCGTTCGGGCCCGACGACCCGCGCTACGTCAACGCGATGACCAAGTTCGACCCGGCCGACTTCGACCGCCACTGCAAGGACGGCACCCTGCCAACCGTCTCCTGGCTCGTCGCGCCCTACCTGTTCTCCGAGCACCCGGAGGCCGGCCCGGCCTACGGCGCGCACTGGGTCGACCAGGCGCTGCAGTCGCTGATGTCCAACCCGGAGGTCTGGCGGCACACCGTCTTCCTGGTCATGTACGACGAGAACGACGGCTACTTCGACCACATGGTCCCGCCGACCCCCGAGCCCGACACCCCGGAGGAGTTCACCCACGGGCGCGCCATCGGTCTCGGCAACCGCGTCCCACTCTGGGTCATCTCGCCCTGGTCGCGCGGCGGTTGGGTCAACTCCCAGGTCTTCGACCACACCTCGGTGCTGCGCTTCATGGAGGTCGTTACCGGTGTGGCCGAGCCCAACATCTCGGCCTGGCGCCGGGCCGTCTGCGGCGACCTCACCAGCTGCTTCGACTTCGCCGCCCCCGAGTACTCGATCCCGAAACTGCCCGACACCAAGGCCCTGATGGCCAAGGCCGACGCGGGCGTCAAGCTGCCCGGCGTCGTCCTGCCGGCGGCCGGCGCCCAGTCGATGCCCGTCCAGGAGCGCGGCGAGCGCCCGCACCGCCCGCTGCCGTACCAGCCGTGGGCCGACGCGGAGGTGGACCGGAAGACCGGCAAGGTCACCTGCACCATGACCAACGACGGGTCGGTGGCCTTCCCCTACACCGTCTACCCGAACATCCTGCTCCCCTTCGCGGGCACGCCGTACACCGTCGCCCCCGGAGCCACCGCCCGGTACGTCTGGGACGCGGCCGCCACCAACGGCCGCTACGACTTCACCGTCCACGGCCCGGACGGCTTCGTCCGCCGCTTCTCCGGCACCGTCGTCCGCGACGGGCAGGACGGCCAGAACGACGTCGGCGTGCCGATCGTCACCGCCGACCTGCGCGGCAACGGCCGGTTCACCCTCCAGCTGGCCAACGACGGCATGACCGACGTGGACTTCACCGCCGCGCCCAACGACTTCGCAGGCACCGCGCAGACCGTCCGGGTCAAGCCGGGCAAGCAGGTCGACCTGGCCTGGCCGCTGGACAAGCAGGGCCGCTACGACGTCGTCGTGACCGCCCACACCGGCCGGCGCTTCACCCAGCGCTACGCGGGCTGGGTGCACTGACCCACCTCCCCGCGGCCGGGGGCGCCGAACCGGTGACCCCCGGCCGTGGCTCGGCCCGACCGTCGGACCCCGCCGCTACCGTCGGGCGCATGCAGAAGATCAGCACCTTCCTCTGGTACGACGACCGGGCCGAAGAGGCCGCCGCCCTCTACACCTCGCTGCTCCCCGACTCCCGCATCACGCGCGTCACCCGCAACGGCGAGGCCGGCCCCGGCGCGGCCGGCACGGTCCTGACCGTCGAGTTCGAACTCGCCGGCCGGCCCTACGTGGCCCTCAACGGCGGCCCCCAGTTCACCTTCACCGAAGCCGTCTCGCTCCAGGTGGAGTGCGACGACCAGCGGGAGATCGACGAACTCTGGGCCAAGCTCACCGCCGACGGCGGCGAGCCCGGCCCGTGCGGCTGGCTCAAGGACCGCTTCGGCCTGTCCTGGCAGATCACGCCGCGCGTCCTGCTCGACCTGATCGGCGGTGAGGACCGGGCCAAGGCCGACCGTGTGGTGGCGACCATGCTGCAGATGCAGAAGCTCGACATCCAGCCCCTGCTCGACGCGGCCGGGGACTGACGCCGTGACCGCCCCCACCCACCGCGCCGTCGTCTACCTGCGGGCCACCCCCGAGCGGGTCTGGCACGCGCTCACCAACGCCGACGAGTCCGGCCTCTACTGGGGCCACCGCAACGTCTCGACCTGGCTGCCCGGCGCGCCCTGGGAGCACCGGCGCACGGACGGCTCCGGGACCGCCGACGTCGCCGGCACCGTCGAGGCGGTCGACCGTCCGCACCGGCTGGTCACCACCTGGGCCGGCCCCGACGAGCGGCGCCCCGGCGGGCCCTCCCGGGTCACCTTCGACCTCGACGGCTGGCAGGACCTCACCCGGCTCACCGTCACCCACGAGGACCTGGCCGACGAGGCCGAACGGGCCGACGCGGAACGGGGCTGGGCGGCGGTGCTCTCCAACCTCAAGACCTACCTGGAGACCGGCCACCCGCTCCCGCAGCCGCCCTGGCTGATGCCCTGAACCGCGAAGCCCCCTGAACCCCGAGGTCCCTGAACCCCGAGGTCCCTGAACCGCGAAGCCTCCGCAGCCTCGACGCCCCCGCAGTCTCGACACCGCGCCGCAGCACACCACCCCGGCCCCGCCGAGCCGGCGGCCCCCGTCGCGGATCAGCGCCCGGCCTCCGCCGCCGGGCGCCCCGTCGTCTCCCGCCGCTTCCGCCCGCGCCGCTCCCGCCACCGCTCGCCGCGGAGGAAGCGGCGCAGCCCGGCGAACCGCGCGAAGCGTTCCCGGTTCGCCACCGACGCCCGGTCCAGCTCCTCCATCAGCCGGTGGCCGCGGTGCTCCAGGTCCAGCTCGTCCAGGATCCGGTCCACCTCGGCCAGCATCGCGCCGTGCAGCTGCCAGGCCTCCGGGTGCTCCTGCACCTTGCGCAGCAGCACCTGGGCGACGTTCTCCCGGCAGACCCAGGCCGCCGCCAGCTCGGAGGTGAGCCGGGTCTCCGCCTCCTCCGCGCTGCTGCTCACCTGGGTGGTCACCAGCACCGCGAAGCTCACCAGCGCCCCGCCGACGTGCTCCAGCAGTTCCTCCAGGCCCACCGCGACGTCCGGCGGGAAGAGCCGTTCGCCGGGCGTGCGCCGCTTGGCCAGGTCGGTCAGCGAGCGGGCCAGCACCCGGATCACCACGACGCAGATCTCCAGGGTGTCCAGACCGGTGCGCAGCACCAGCCGGGACAGCAGCCCCTCGCTGATCCGCGGGTTGAACCGCAGGCTGTCCTCGGCCTGCCGGAGGGCGGCGTCCACCTCGGCGATCGCCTGGTCCAGCCGGCGGGCCTCGTGCAGCCGCTCGGCGGCCCGGGCGACCGGGGTGGGGCGGCCCAGTTCGTCGGCGATGTCGAGCAGCAGCTGGCGGGCCCGCCGGGCGAGGTCCTCGATGGACTCCCCGGCGGTGTCCACCCAGACCGGCGGTGCGAAGAGCAGGTTGAACAGCAGGCCGACGGCGGCGCCGATGAGCGTCTCCAGCACCCGGTCCCAGGCCTGCGAGGCCAGTTTGGTGACGCCCAGGATCAGCATCGCGCTGATCGCGACCTCCTGGACGAACTCCTCGACCCGGACGAACCGGCCGACGACCAGCGAGGCCAGGATGATCAGTCCGAGGCTCCACCAGGAGAGCCCGACCACGGCGCTGAAGCCGATGGCGATCAGCACCCCGACGACCACCGAGTTGACCCGGCGGACGCTGGTCTTGAGGGTCGAGTAGACGGTGACCTGGACGACCAGCAGCGCGGTCAGCGGCGCCGTCAGCGGGGCGGGCTCGCTGCTGAGCTGCGTGGCCACCGCGAAGGCGATGGTGGCCGCGACCGTGGCCCGTACGCTCTGGACCACGAAGGGTTCCCGCGCGCTGCGGCGGATCAGGGCCGTGAGGGACTCCGGGATAAGGGCCATGTCGCCCTTCTTCCCCGTCACCGCCCTTCACACCGCCCCGTGGCCCGCCCGGCACCCGTATGAACCCGTGCGCCCGGTGGGAACGGCGGACACGGCTCGCCAGTCGCTGTCCGGCCTATTCGCCGCGGTTGAAGCGGAGCTTCCAGGGGGCGAGGGCGGACTCGACCTGCACGCCGACGCTCATCTTCGAGGCGCCCTCGATCCGCTCCTCGAAGCGGATCGGCACCTCGCGGATCGTCAGTCCCCGCTTGACGGCCCGGTAGTTCATCTCGACCTGGAACGAGTAGCCGTTGCTCTGCACGGTCGGCAGGTCGATGGCGCGCAGGGTGCTCGCCCGCCAGGCCTTGAACCCGGCGGTGGCGTCCTTGACGCCCAGACCGAGGATGGTGTTGACGTAGAGGTTGGCCCAGGCGGACAGGGCCTTGCGGTGCCAGGGCCACTCGGCGGCGGTGGAGCCGCCGGTGACGTAGCGGGAGCCGATCACCACGCCGGTGTCGTCGGTGAGCAGGGTCCGCACCATCTCGGGTATCGCCGAGGCCGGGTGCGAGAGGTCGGCGTCCATCTGGACCACGACGTCGGCGCCCTCGGCGAGGGCCCGGTCCATCCCGGCCAGGTAGGCGCGGCCGAGGCCGTTCTTCTCGGTGCGGTGCAGCACGCCGACGGTGCCGCCGGAGTCCGCGGCGAGCTTGTCGGCGATCTCGCCGGTGCCGTCGGGCGAGTTGTCGTCGACCACCAGCAGGTGCAGGTCCGGCAGCGGGAGCTCGGCGAGCAGACCCGCGAGGACCGGGAGGTTCTCCCGCTCGTTGTACGTGGGCACGACGACAACGACCTTGGGGGAGGCCTCGACCATGTTCTGATTCCCTTGTGCCCTCGCCGGTCGGCACCTGTGCCGCACCGGTCCGTTCTGCGTGGACGACCTGCGCTGGTTGGACCGTGCGAGTGTATCGGGGCTGCGGGCCTGCTCCGGCCGTGGACGGTGGGCCGGAAGTCCGTTCGATCACGATGGGGTGCGGTGCCGGGCCGCCCCGGTCCGGTCGGCCGGCCCGGAGAATTCCCGCGGCGTTCCGTCGGGGGCGGCCGGGCCGGGGTGGTCAGGCCGGGCCGTGGACGGAGCCCAGGTTGTCCTGGGCCGGGTGGGTGAGGGCGGCCGGGCCGGCGGCGAAGGTACGCAGCACGTTCTCGGTGACCCGGCGGACCAGGTCCCCGGCCCGGGCGTCGATGCCGTGGTCGGCCGGGCCACCGGGGCCTCGGGCGTCGAGGGTCTCGACCCAGCGCATCGTGCCCGAGGCGAAGACCCCGGCGCCGCTCGGCACGGTGTGGTAGGCGGTGTCGGCGTGGGAGGGACGGCCCTCGCAGACCACGGGGGAGTGGGCGATCACCTCGATCGGGCGCGGGGTGGGGAAGCCGGTGTCCACCCGGTCGTACTCGACGCCGACCAGGTGCGGGAAGGAGTCCCCGGCCGCGACGCCCGTCCCCTCGAAGGCCCAGTGCCCGGGGGAGGAGACCACGTACGGGGCGTCCACCGGGTAGCCGTCGTAGATCACGCCGAGCATCGAGCTCTCCGGGTCGGCGCCCGGGCCCGCGCGGAAGTCGGTGGTCGCCGGGGCGCCCGCCTGGTGGCCCGGGTCCTGCGCCCAGGCGTCCTTGTAGCAGACCACGGTGCGGTCCGGGCCGAGGTCGGTGGGCTCGAAGCGCACCCGCCGGAAGCAGCAGTTGGCGCCCAGGATCGCCAGGTTGGTCCCGGCGTCGCGGGCCGCGACCACTGCGGCGCGCTGCTCGGGGGACCAGTACTCGTCGTGGCCCAGGGACACGACGGTGGTGGCGCCGGCCAGCAGCCCCGGCGCGCGGGCCACGTCGATGCCGGTGGTGTAGGCGAGTGGCAGGCCCAGCCGCTCGGCGAGGGCGATCAGCGGCGCCTCGTAGACCAGGAACAGCCCGGCGCCGTGGTCGTAGTCGTACGGCCGGTCGAAGACGACCTTCAGCGAACGGGTGGCCAGGCCGCCGGTGGGGCCGTTGTAGAGGCTGTGCCCGCCCCACTCGTTGTAGGCCTGCCAGGTCGCCGGGGCGCTCATGACCACGGTCCGGCCGGTGGTGGTGGCGGAGCGCACGGTGAGCGGGACGTAGCGGTGGCCGGAGCCGTCCTCGGTGTCCAGGCGCAGCAGGTAGGCGCCCGCGGGCCAGCCGGCGGTGTCCACGGTGAGGGTGCGCTGCCAGCCGGTCAGCACGGTGCGCGTCGTCGGGTCGACGTGCGGCGCGGGCTGCCCGGTGCCGGGGACGTGCCGGCGGCGCCAGACCAGGCGGGCGCGGGCGCCGCCGTACCAGCCCATCCGGTAGGCGGAGACGGTGAAGGCGCCGGCGGGGGTGGAGACGTGCAGGCCGAAGGGCTCCCCGGGCAGCACGCTGACCCGGTCGGCGAAGCCCTCGATCGCGGATTCCGGGCCGGGGTCGGTGATCTCCCAGCCGGGAGTGCCGGGCCGGGCCCGTTCGTCCTTCAGGTCGTCCGCAGGCCCGGGGGGCTGCGCGCCGCCGTCACCCGTGGCGGGGCCGGTGGGCCGGCCGTCGGAGGGGTGCGGGGCCGGCGCCGCCTCCGGCTGGCGGGCCCCGCAGGAGGAGGCGGCGGCCGCCATCAGACCCAGGCCCAGAATCCCCCGCCGGCTCGGTACCGTCACCGCGGCCTCCCTGTGGTTCGCAGTCGTGCCGGCCGGCCCGTGCCGATCCGGGGCGTCGACCCGGAGTGTCAACCCGGAGCGTCAACGCGCGCGGACATCCTTACCCCGTCCGGCGGCCGCGTCCGGGCCAACGCGCCGGGCCGCCGCACACGGCCGCCCGCAGCCCGCCGTCCGGGGGGCCGTACGGGCGCACCGCGGCGTGTTGCCCCGCGCGGTCCCGGGCCGCGGAGACCGGGTCACCTAGCCTGACCGGGCCCGCCGTCCGGCGGCCGCAGGGGGCCCGGGCCGGCGCGCGGCCGGCCGATTCGTGGACAGGGGTGCACGTGGTCTCGTCGGGTTCGGCCGAACCGGGGATGCCCTCCCGGACCAGGCGCGGGTGGTTCCGGGCGTGGATGCTCGAAGGCCTGGCGGACATGGCCAAGCAGCACCCCGGCCCGCACGCGCAGGCCCCGCACGTGAAGGGCCAGCGCTGGTGGCGGGTGATGTGCCTGACCGGCCTCGACTACTTCTCCACGCTCGGTTACCAGCCGGGCATCGCCGCCCTCGCGGCCGGCCTGGTCTCGCCGATCGCCACCGTCGTGCTGGTGATCGTCACCCTGCTCGGCGCGCTCCCGGTCTACCGGCGGGTCGCCAAGGAGAGCCCCCATGGCGAGGGCTCGATCGCGATGCTGGAGCGGCTGCTGTCGTTCTGGCAGGGCAAGCTCTTCGTGCTCACCCTGCTGGGCTTCGCGGCCACCGACTTCATGATCACCATCACCCTGTCCGCCGCCGACGCCAGCGCGCACCTGGTGGAGAACCCGCACCTGAACAGCGCGCTGACCGGCAAGCAGGTCATGCTGACCCTGATCATGATCGCCCTGCTCGGCGCGGTCTTCCTCAAGGGCTTCGGCGAGGCCATCGGCCTGGCCGTGGTGCTGGTCGCGGTCTACCTCGCGCTCAACGTCGTCGTGGTGGTCGACGGGCTCTACAACGTGCTCAAGGCCCCGCACCTGTTCAGTGACTGGACCTCGGCACTCCTCGCGGAACACGGCAACGCGCTCGCCGTCGTCGGCGTCGCGCTGATCGTCTTCCCCAAGCTCGCGCTCGGCCTCTCCGGCTTCGAGACCGGCGTCGCCGTGATGCCGCACATCGAGGGCGACCCCGACGACACCGAGGAGAAGCCGACCGGCCGGATCCGGGGCGCCCGCAAGCTGCTCACCACCGCCGCCGCGATCATGAGCTGCTTCCTGATCACGACCAGTTTCATCACCACGCTGCTCATCCCGCCCGCGGCCTTCGAGCCGGGCGGCGCGGCCAACGGGCGCGCGCTCGCCTACCTCGCCCACGAGTACCTCGGCAGCGCCTTCGGCAGCATCTACGACCTGTCCACGATCGCCATCCTCTGGTTCGCCGGCGCCTCCGCGATGGCCGGGCTGCTCAACCTGATGCCGCGCTACCTGCCCCGCTACGGCATGGCCCCGCACTGGGCGCGCGCCGTGCGGCCCACCGTCATCGTGCTCACCCTGATCGCCTTCCTGGTCACCTGGATCTTCGACGCCAACGTGGACGCCCAGGGCGGCGCCTACGCCACCGGTGTCCTGGTACTGATCAGCTCCGCCGCGATCGCCGTCACCATCGCCGCCCACAAGGCCGGACAGCGCCGCTGGCGGGCCGGCTTCGCCGTGATCGCCGCGGTGTTCCTCTACACCACGGCGGTCAACATCGCCGAGCGGCCGGACGGCGTCAAGATCGGTGCCTGCTTCATCGCGGGTATCATGCTGCTCTCCTTCCTCTCCCGGCTGAAGCGGGCCTTCGAACTGCGCGTCACCGACGTGGTGCTGGACGACGTCGCGGAACGGTTCGTCCGGGACTACATGCACCGCCCGCTGCGGCTGATCGCCAACGAGCCGAACAGCCGGGACCTCGCCGAGTACCGCGACAAGATCCGCCAGATCCGCACCGACAACGACATCCCGCCCGAGGACGACCTGGTCTTCGTCGAGGTCACCGTGCTCGACCCGTCGGACTTCGAGGCCGAACTGACCGTGCGCGGCGAGGTGCTGCACGAGCGCTACCGGGTGTTGTCGCTGGAGAGTTCCAGCGTGCCCAACGCGCTGGCCGCCCTGCTGCTGCAGGTGCGCGACCTGACCGGGCAGCAGCCGCACATCTACTTCGAGTGGACCGAGGGCAATCCCTTCGCCCAGTTCCTGCGGTTCTTCCTGTTCGGCCAGGGTGAGATCGCACCGGTGACGCGCGAGGTGCTGCGCGAGGCCGAACCGGACCGCCTGCGGCGTCCGTCCGTGCACGTGGGCTGACCGGCGCCCCCGCCGGGCGGCAGCCGCCCGGCGGGCCGGGGGTCCGCGCAGGGGGCGTGGCGCGGCGGGTCGGCGCCGTGGAGGTGGCGCGGGGGATCCGGCCGTCGCGGTGTCAGCGGTTCGGGTGGGACCTGCTCCAGGCGGGGGCGACGAGGGCCACCAGGCCCACGGCGAAGGCCAGCTGCAGGATGTGGCGGATCCAGTCGATGCCCGAGGTGTGACGGACACCGACCCAGCCGGAGACCGCGTTGCCGAGCCAGGCCCCGGCGGCGCCGAGCAGCATGGTCAGCCACCAGGGGATCGACTGCGGCCCCCGCAGGATCAGCTTGGCGAGGACGCCCAGCACGAAGCCGATGAGCAGAATCCACAGGAGCTGGAACATCGCGGTCCACCTTCCGGGCGCGACCGGCGCGCCGAATCGCCGAAGACGCGGCTCGTCCCATGATCACCCGGATCGGCCGAACGGGCATGTCGGAGGAGATCGCCGCAGGTCACGGACGCGGGGCCGGGGTGAGTCGGGTACGGAGGGGCGAGAACGCGCCGCCAGTCGGGCCGGAAAGTCGCTGTCCGTCCACCCACTGACACGGATAGGAATGGGCGGTGATGCGGAGGTCCCGCGTCATCGAGAGGAGCCCGCCCCGTGATACGTCTCCGTGCCGCCGCGCTGACCCTCGGCGCTGCCGCCGCCGCACTCACCCTCACCATGGGAACGGCCCAGGCCGCACCCGGCGACACCAGCACCATGTGCTCCTCCTCGCTCACGCCCGGCGGCTACGTGGACGTGCAGTGGTGGAACAGCGGCGGCTGCGGCTCCGGGTTCAACCCGAACACCAAGAAGATCATGCAGCTCACCGGCTACCCGGTCGGCACCGTGGTCAACGCCTGCGCCTCGACCTGGCCGCCCGACGGCTGGACCATCGTCAGCAGCTTCTACAGCGTCGGCTGTCAGTACTCCGCGGTGCCGAGCTTCGACAAGAACTCCTGGCAGCTGAAGCGCGTGTCCTGACGGCTGCGCACGACCTGCGGCGGTGCGGGGCCTCGGCGGTCCAGCACCGCTGTCAGCGGTCCCGCACCGCTTCGACGGCCTCGCGGACATCCGGGTGCGGATCGTCCGCGAGGCCGTCCAGCAGTTCGGCGGTGCCCGGGGTGGACCAGGAACCGACGGCCCAGACCAGTTCCTCGCGCACGCCGGGATCGGGGTGGCCGGCCAGGCGGGCCAGGGCGCCCACCGGGCCCCGGCGGCGCATCCCGAACCAGTGCAGGGCGGCCCGCAGTTCGGCCGGGTTGCCGGGATCGCCGGCCGCCCCGATCCGGGCCAGCAGTACGGGCACCGGCGGCGGCGGTCCGTCCAGCGGGTGCGGGTGGCGCTCGCGCAGCCGGCGGCCGCCGTACTCGCCGCGGATCCGGCAGCCGAAGCAGGTGCACGGCCGGGTGCCGTGGGCGTTCGGCAGGTAGCGCCAGCCGGCGACCTGCGGCACGGCGCGGATCCGGTGCACCTCGCGGGCGCCCACCGCACGTGGCAGGAAGACCTCCCAGCCGCGCGGGTCGGCCAGTGCGCCGATCCGCCGGACCGCCTCCGCCGCGGACACCGACTGTTGTGCGCTCCTGGCCCGGTCGCGGTAGTGCCCGGCCAGGACCTCCTGCGCGTCGTCCAGCCGGACGTGCACCGCGACCAGCGAGCCCTTGGGCCCGAACCGGGCCAACTCGCGCAGCCACTGGTGGGTCAGCGTGTACGAGGGCAGCACGGGGAAGCAGTACAGCCCGCGCGCGCCGTCCTGGCCCCGGCTGTCCGCTCGGATCCCGGCGCGGCGGATGCGCGGCGCGTCGGCCGCGGAGGTGAGGTGCACGAACATCGCCATGGGGCGCGATGGTAGTGGGTGGCCGGGCGCGGTCCGAGGGATTTTCCGGGCGCCCGGCCGGGGACGGTCGAGGTCGGGGTCGGGGTCGGGGTCGGGGCCTGGGCCGGTCGGCGTGGTCGGGGCTGTGGTGGGCGATCGGGCCGGCTGTGTGGTCAGGCCTGCCCGGCGCGGCGCTCGATCAGGGCGGCCAGGCCGTCCAGGATGCGTTCCAGGCCGAAGTCGAAGGCCTGGTCGCGTCCGCCCGGCTCGGCCATGGCGGCCGCGACGGCGGGGTAGCGGTCGGCGTGCTGCCGCACCACCGTGCCGAGGACGGCGAGGAGTTCGGCCTCGGGGGAGCCGGCGGGGCCGGCGGTGCGGGACTGTTCGGCGATCCCGCGCACGTGCCCGGCGAGCAGGACGGCGGCGTCCATCCGCTCGGGCCCGGTCAGGCCGTGGCCGTCGAGCGCGGCCACCACCCGCTCCAGCCACATGAGTTCCTTCGGGCCAATCACCCGGGGGCCGACGGTGGCGTCCAGCAGCCACGGGTGCCGGGCGAAGGAATCGGTCAACTGGGCTGCCCAGGCGGTGAGTTGCTCTCGCCAGTCGGCCGCGTCCGCAGGTGCCCCGGGCTCGCCGACGGCCGATTCGACCATGAGGGCGACCAGTTCGGCCTTCCCGGGGACGTAGCGGTAGAGCGACATCTTGGTGAAGTCGAGCAGGCCGGCCACCTTCTGCATCGACACCGCCCCCAGGCCCTCCGCGTCGGCGACCTCGACGCCTGCCGCCGCGATGCGCTCCGGGGTGAGAGCCGGCTTCGGCCCCCGGGTCGGCTTGGCCGGCGGGCCCCAGAGCAGCCGCACCGTGTCGTTCGCCGTCTCGTTCGCCGTTCCGCTCATCGTCCGCTTCCGTCCTGGGGTGCTCCGTGCCGGGGCGCTCCGTACCGGGCCGGGCACGGCTCCGCCCCGGGCCTTCCCGGGCCCGGGGCGGGCGTTCCGCCCGTTCGGCCTCGGGGGTTGCCCATCCACCTCAACTGTGTTTACCGTACACAGCAACAAACAGTGTCCGTCGGACACAGTTTCTGACCTCCGGACGGAGTGGTTCCCGTGAACACCAGGATCCTGATCTCGGGCGCGAGCATCGCCGGCCCCGCACTCGCCCACTGGCTGGTCCGGTACGGCTTCGAGGTCACCGTCGTCGAGCTGGCTCCCGCGCTGCGCGACGGCGGCCAGGACGTCGACTTCCGCGGCCGCACCCACCTGACCGTGCTGGAACGGATGGGCGTGCTCGACGAACTGAGGGCACTCGGCACCGGCGGCAGCCCGATGACCTTCGTGGACGCCGACGGTCGCCGACTGCTGCACCTGCCCGCCGAGTTCGCGGGCGGCGACCTCGAAATCCCGCGCGGGGAACTCTCCCGGTTGCTGCACCGGCACAGCAGTGCCCGCGCCGAGTACGTCTTCGGAGACTCGATCACCGCGCTGGAGGAGACGCCGAGCGGGGTCCGCGTCGCCTTCCGGCACGGCGCGCCCCGCGAGTTCGACCTGGTGATCGGCGCCGACGGGCTGCACTCCACCGTCCGACGGCTCGCCTTCGGCCCGGAGGAGCGCTACGTCCGCCACCTCGGCTACTACGCGGCCACCTGGCAGCTGCCGAACGAACCCGGGCTGCCCGCCGGATCCGTGGGCCTGAACGTCCCCGGCCGGCTGATGTCCGTCGGCGCCGCCCACCGCGACCCGAGCCGGGCGGGCGCCTTCTGCCTGTTCGCCTCGCCCGAACTGTGCTACGACCGCCACGACCCGGCACAGCACAAGGCACTCGTCCGGGCCGCCTTCGCGGGCCTCGGCTGGCGGGTGCCGCACCTGCTGGAGCGCCTGGACGCCGCCCCCGAGGTGTACTTCGACTCGATCAGCCGGGCCGACGTGCCCGCCTGGTCGAGCGGCCGGATCGCCCTGATCGGCGACGCCGCCTGCGGTGCGACCATCGGCGGCATGGGCACCGGCACAGCGGTGGTCGCCGCGTACGTCCTGGCGGGCGAGCTGGTCCGGGCGCGCGGCGACCACCGCACCGCCTTCGAGCGCTACGAGAAACTGCTGCGCGGCTACGCGCAGGGCTGCCAGAAGGGCGGCGACCGCACCGGACCGTTCCTGGCACCGCGCACCGCGACCGGGCTGCGGTTCCGCAACGCGGTGCTGAACCGGCGGTGGGCGCTGGAGAAGATGCTGGAACTCGGGAAGCAGGTCAGCAGCGTCGAACTGCCGGACTACGGGGCGGAGCGGTCGGGTGCGGCCGGCCCTGCGGGTCGGTCGGGTTCAGCGGGGTGAGCGGGTTCAGTGGGGTGAGCGGGTTCAGTGGGGTGAGCGGACTCAGTGAGGTGGGCGGACTCGGTGGGGTGGGCAGGTTCGGCAGGGTGAGCGCGATGCGTGGGTCGAGCGGGCGGAGTGGGTGGCGGGGTGTGCACGGGCTGGGCGGTCGCTGCTGCAGGGGCGGGTTCAGTGCGGCGGGGTGATCCTGACACCGTTGTCCAGGAGCGCCTCCACCTGGACGGCCGAGCGCGCGGGGCGCTCGACGGCGAGCGTCCGGTCCGGTGCGGTCCGGTCGGTGGACCAGTCCGGCCCCTTGACGGTGAACCGGTGACGCGGCGACTGCCCGCCGCCAGCAGGAACTCCGTGCCCTGCGGCGAACGCCACCACGTCCAGGCCGCCGTGTCCTGCTCGAACCGGCTGCACGCCCGGCCCGGGCCGCCGCCGGTGCGCTGCGGGCCGCGGCCCGCGGGTAGGACGACGGCGGTGGCCGCGCTGCCCTCGCCGTTCCAGCGGTCGGCGCGCAGACAGACCCAGGCGGCCGAGCCCGCGTTCTGCGGCAGCGGCTGGACGGCGAAGGCCCACAGGTTGAGCTGCTTGACGCCCGGCTTCCCGTCCGGGACGGCACAGCCCGCCCGGGCCCAGGCCTGCAGCGCTTCCTGAGCCGTCGCCTCGCGCGGCTCCCGGGCCGGCTGCGGGGACCGGCCGCGGTCCGGCGGCACGGTCGAGCGGCTTCAACGGCACCCTGCTCGACGGCCGGGCTCACGCCGGGCCGGACACCCCGCGTTTGTGGGCGAGCCGCCCGCCGGCCGAGGCCCCGACCCCACGCGTCGGAACAGCCACGGCCATCCGCGACCATTCGCCGTCGGCTGCGGGGCGGTTTCGCACGACTGACCCCTGAGGGGAGGGGCCCCGGACGGGTGAGGCCCTTGTGTGGACCCCGGACGGGTAGGGCCGTGACCGGCGGACGGGTCCGTGTCGGGCCACGTCGGGCCACGTCGGGCCACGTCGGTCCGTGTCGGGTCCGTGTCGGGTTCGTGTTCGAGGTGCGAGGCCCAAGGTCCCACCCGTTCGGCCCCTTGGCCCCTGGCGGTCCGCGCCGCCACACGCCATGCTGCCGGTAACCGGCCGGGACGATCCGCGCCCGGTCGGACCAGCACCGTTGGACGAGGTGAACCGGCGTGCGGCATGCCACCGTCGAATCCGTGATGACCAGCCCCGTGGTCCTGGTCTCGCCCGAGACCGGGTTCCGGGAGATCGTGACGCTGCTGAGCGAGTACGACATCACCGGGGTACCGGTGGTGGACCCGGAAGGGCGGCCGCTCGGCGTCGTCTCGGAGGCCGACCTGCTGCGCACCCTGGCCGCGCAGGACGACCCGGGCAGCCTGCTGCCGGCCCCCGAGTCGGCGCAGGTGGGCCCGGACGGCGAGGTCACCGCCGCCGACCTGATGACGGCCCAGCCCGTCTGCACCACACCAGGGGTGAGCGTGGTCGCGGCGGCCCGCACGATGAGCCGGCACGGGCTGAAGCGGCTGCCGGTGCTGGACGAGGAAGGGCGGGTCGTCGGCATGGTCAGCCGGGGCGACCTGCTGCGGGTGTTCCTGCGCGAGGACACGGTGATCCGGCGGGAGATCGTCGAGGAGGTGCTCGGCCGGATCGAAGGCGTCAGCCCGGCGGAGATCGGGGTGGAGGTCAGCCAGGGCCGGGTGGTGCTCAGCGGCACCGTGCCCGAGCCGCATCTGGTGCCGATCGTGCTCAACCTGTGCCGCTCGGTGGACGGCGTGGTCTCCGTGACCGACCGGCTCGGCGCCGGGGGCGCGGCGACGGTCGGCTGACGGGCCGAGCCGGCCGGGCGGGGCCGATCGGGCTGATCCGGTTGGTCGGACGGGTCCGGCAGGTGGCGTCGATCGGGATGATCGGGCTCGCCGGGTGAGTCCGGCCGGTCGGGCTGCAGCGGTCCGGCAAGTGGAGCCGGTGGCTGTCGGTCCGTCTCGGACCTGGGCGGTCCGCTTCGCATACAGCGGACCGTACCGGGTAACTCACTCTGTGTGCCCGGCCGATCGGACTGCCGGGGCACCCGGGCACCGGGGAGGCGGCCGTGACAGTCGTGTTCGACGCGGACTTCACTTCGACCAGGCAGTGGACCACCGGGCGCAGCAGCGCCTATCCCCAGATGGGGCCGACCAACCGGAGCGACCACAAACTCGATTACCTCGTCCGCGGCTACTGCCCCGGCGGGGTGTTCACCGCCACCCGGCGGCACACCGGTGGCCTGTGGAACTGCAACCTGCTGACCACCGAGGGCAGTCCGGACGGCTTCCAGGTCCGCGCCGGGGACGTGCTGTCGGCGCGCGTGACGCTGCCCGTTCAGCTGGGGGCCTGGCCGGCGATCTGGACCTGGCGGGACGGTGGCAACGAGGTCGACGTCTTCGAGTACCACCCCGACAACCCGGACCTGCTGGAGATCTCCAACCACGTCCGGGGCGGCTTCCGGTACTGGCACGGCGGCGGCGCGGGGATCGGCCCCGGGGCGACCTTCGGCCTGCGGGTGGTGCTCGGCGCGAACTCGGTGGACTGGTACGTCGAGGACGAACTGGTCTACGCGGACCTGCACGGGGTTGGTGCCGGCTGGCACGCCTACCTGATCGTCAACCTGTCGGTGGCGGACGGGACGTACCACGACCGGCCGCCGAGCGGCGGGCCGGACCGGCTCAGCTGGGTCTGCCACAGCCTGCAGGTGGAGCGCTGAACCAAGGCTGAGGGAGTTCCGGTTCGGTGGCAGGGCTGGGCTGGGCTGGGCGGGCCGGGATCGGGGTTGGGTGGGTCCAGGCCGTTCGGGTCCAGGCCGTTCGGGTCCGGGTCGTTCGGGTCCGGGGTTCGGCGGTCGCGGCCGGTACGCCCCGCCTGGCCCGGCGGGCCAGGCCGGTGCGGCCGGTGCAGCCCATGACTCAGGGTGCGAAGGCGGCGGTGATCGGGCCGTGCGGGCCGGTGCGCTGGAACCAGACCGCACGGCGGTCCGGGCCGATGTGGGCGGGGTCGGTCACGTACAGGTCGTCGTGCGGGGCGCGCTCGTTGCCCGGCGCGAGCGCCGCGTCCACGGCGCGGTCGGCGAGTGCGTGCAGCAGGGCCGTCGCGGTGGCCTCGGCGGCGGTCGGCGCGATGGCGAGGGCGGTGAGTTCGGCCCAGAGCGCGGTGTCGACGTAGGCGATCGGGGAGTGGCCGAGGGTCGGGTGGGGGCTGGGGTCGGCGTGGCGCCGCAGCACCCCGGCGGCGACGAGCTGCTCGGGGGAGCGGCCGTCGTGGGGCGGGTGGTGGGTCGTGCGTGCGTGCCGGTTCACGAGCGGCACGCTACCCCGTGGACTTCGGGCCCGGCCGCCGAAACGTTTTCTCAGGCTTTCTTCACAGCACTTTCACCGGTGCCGGGCGCACGATGGTGGTAAGGCGCTGATCACCTCGGTGGGCCCGGACGGGGCCGGAGGAGGAGGTCCTGATGAGGCACTGGCATGGGTACGGGCACGGCCACGGCATGGGCGGCTGGGGCATCGGGTTGATGGTGATCGGGTCGCTGCTGGTCCTGGCGCTCCTGGTGCTCGCCGCCGTCGCCCTGTTCCGCTACGTTTCGCGCTCGCGGCAGCCGGTCCCGCCGGCGACTGCGGCACCGGGCGTCTCCGGTGGCGGCGGGCACGGCGCGGGCGGCCCGAGCGGCTGGGCGACCGGCCCGGCCCCGGAACAGGTGCTCGCGGAGCGGTTCGCCCGGGGCGAGATCGACGCCGAGGAGTACCGGCACAGACTGGAGACGCTGCGCTCGGCGAACGGGCCGGGTGGCGGTGGCCCTGCGGGTGGTGCCCCGGGGAGTGGTACGCCCGCCGGCGGTTCGCCCGGCCCCGGCGGCCCCGGTGCGGGGGAGTAGGAGCCCGGAGCGTGGTGCGGGACGGGCCCGCCGCACGTCCAGTGCGGCGGGCCCGGTGCGTCTGCGGAGCCCCGGGGTCGAATCGCGTCCCGAGGGCGACGGTTGCCCGACCGGTTGCCCGGCCGGCCGGCGGACCGGTTACTCGACGACCAGCTCGACCGGGATGTTGCCCCGGGTGGCGCGGGAGTACGGGCAGACCTCGTGCGCCTGCTTGACCAGCAGCTCGCCGGTCTCGCCCGCGAGTGTGTCGGGCAGCTCGACGCGCAGCACGACGGCGAGGCCGAAGCCGGAGCCGTCCTTGCCGATGGACACCTCGGCGGTCACCGAGACCTCGCTGGTGTCCACCCGGGCCTGCCGGCCGACCAGGCCGAGCGCACTGGCGAAGCAGGCGGCGTAGCCGGCCGCGAACAGCTGCTCGGGGTTGGTGCCCTGGCCGTTGCCGCCGAGCGCCGGCGGCATCGCCAGCGCGAGGTCCAGCTGGCCGTCGGAGCTGACGGCACGGCCCTCCCGGCCGTTGGCGGTGGCGGCTGCGGTGTAGAGCGCGTCCATGGTCGGTCCCCTTCGTGGTGCTTCGTGTGCTCGGTGGCGGACGGGCCGGGGGCCGCCGTCGTTCTTGCGGTCCGTCCGTGCCCTGCCGTGGCACAAGTAGAGCACACAATTCAATTGCGCACAACTCAATGGCGTGCGCGTCATCGGTACGATGGGTCCATGACCACGCTTCCCGGCATGGCGGACGAGGAACTGCTCCGCCTCGACCAGCAGATCTGCTTCTCGCTCAACGCGGCCTCCCGCGCCTTCGGCGGCGTCTACCGGGTGCTCCTTCGGGACCTCGGGCTGACCTACCCGCAGTACCTGGTCATGCTGGTGCTCTGGGAGGACGGCGAACTGCCCGTCAAGCGGATCGGCGAGCGCCTGCGGCTCGACTCCGGCACGCTCTCCCCCCTGCTCAAGCGGCTGGAGGCGGCCGGACTGGTCCGTCGTGAACGCAGCCCGCAGGACGAGCGGTCGGTCACCGTCGCGCTCACCGCCGAGGGGACGGCGCTGCGCGAGCGGGCCGGACAGGTCCCGCGGCGGCTGCTCGCCGCGACCGGGCTGCCGGTCCGGGACCTCGCGGAGCTGCGCGGGCTGCTGGAGCGGGTCACTGCCGCGCTGGACTCGGCGGCGGTGGAGCCCGCCCCGTAGGTCCCGGCCCGGGTGGTGGCCGCCGGTTTCGCCGAGGCGGTGTCGCCCTCCGGCGTCGCGGCGCGGCACCCCCGTGCGTGCGCGGGTGGCTGCCGGGCCGCGGTCGAGCTGCCGGTGAAGCGGCCGGGCTGCGGTGCCGACGGCGCGGGTCGGGCGTGGCTGCGAGGTGGTGCGGCGGGCTTGTCAAGCCGGCGTCGCGGGCAGTGTGATCTGGGTCACTCGGTCGGCGTTCCGATGGGATCGGCGGGCTCGAATCGGCAGGTCAGTGGGGTTGTTCGAAAGTGAACGGAAACGTTCGCCAATTGTCCGCCCGATCCGGTCAACATCCCCGGCCCCCCGGACGGTTACACGACGAGCCCCCAAAGGGCCGTCGGCGTGCCACCCGGTGAGCCGGCCAGCTGACCCACGAAAAGGGGGGCGTGCGTGAACACTTCCGGGCCGGGCGAGGAGCGGGGCCTGCGGGCGGACCCGCTCGGCGACCTGCCGAACGACTTCGAGGCCTTCTTCACCCGCGAGAACCTCGGCTACCTCCGCTACGCCCGACAGCGGCTGCGTCACCGCGAGGACGCCCAGGATGCGGTGCAGAACGCCGGTGCCACGCTCTACAAGAACTGGCGCCGCGCCCTGGCCAGCGCCGATCCGCAGGCCTTCGCCTTCAAGGTCGTGAAGGACGCGGTGGTGGACGTCCTGCGCGACCGCCGGCGCACCGAACGCAAACGGCTGCGGGTGATCGCCCAGCGCCGTCCCGACACCAGCCAGGACGAGCTGGACGAACTCGCCGAACTGGACGCCCTGGACTGGGCGATGGACGAGCTTGCGCGGGCTGCCCCGGTCCAGGCCGACGTGGTCCGGCTGCGCCAGGCGGGCCTGTCCTACCACGACATCGGCCGGTCGCTCGGGATCGCCCACACCACCGCCCGCACCTACTACAGCCTCGGGCGCCGCCACCTGGAGTACCTGCTGGAGCATCCGGACGAGGAGGACGCGGAGGCGTGAGCGCCGTGACGTGGGGGTCGTGACGTGAGGACGCAGGCATGAGGACGCGGACATGAAGGCGGATGCATGAGGGTGGACGCATGAGGGTGGACGCATGAGGGTGGCGACGTGAGCGCCGGGGACGCGAGGGTCGGGGACGCGCGGGGCGCATGCGGGGACGTCGGGGACACGAGGGACGGATGCGCGGACGTCGGGGACATGAGGGGTGGAAGCGCCGACGTCGGGGAGACGAGGGTCGGTGACCTGCTGCGGGCACACTCCGCCGAGCTGGAACGGGAGTTCGGCGACCACGACCCGGTGGCCTTCACCCGACGGCTGGCCGAGCGGCTCGCCGCCGCCCGACGGCCCGCCCCCACCGTGCGGGAACGTCCGGCCCGTCCGCCGGCAGCGGCCCGACCGCCGCACGCTCCGGCGTCGGGGTCGAGCCCGGGCGTGGGATTGGGGCCGGGTGCGGGGCCCGGTCCGGGGCCGTGGCCGGGCTGGGGTTCGGCGCCGGGCGGCCTACCGGGAGCGGGTTCGCTGTCGGGTGCGGGGCAGTCCCCCTGGGCCGGGGGCAGGGCGGAACTCCGGCGGGACCTGCGGCACCTGTGCGCGGGCGTCGCGGGCGCCGTGACGCCGGGGGAGCTGGCCCTCGACCTCGAACTCGCCGAGAAGACCGCCTTCCGCACCCTCGGCTGTCTGCTGTACGGGATGGGGCGCACAGCCGACGGCGTCTTCTGGTGGCGGATAGCGGCCCAGTACGGGGACCAGCTGGCGGTGCACTGCCTGGCCGTGCACTACACCGCCGAGGGGGAACGGCGGGACGCGGCGCGCTGGGCCGCCCAGGCCCAGGACCTCAGCGCCCCGGGCCGGTTGCCGGACCTGGCGCAGGAGGTGCGGCCGGGGGGAGCGGCCGAGCTGGCCCGCGTGCTGTCGGAGCGCTACGACGGGGAAATCCTGTTGACGCTGCGGGAGGCGGTGGCGGCACGCCCGCGGCCGGACCCCGCGCGGCTGGGTGTCCGGGCCGTGCGGGGCAGGGGGGTGGTGCGGATCCGCTGAGGCGGCCCTGGGAGAACCGCCGATCGCGTGGGTCGGTCGAGGCCGGGGCACACGAGCCCCGAGAGGGCGTCGCCCAGGTAACCGGCGCAGAGCACGGCTGGGGCCGTGGTCAGGACCGCGGCCTGATGGGCGGCCCGTCCGGGCCCGCCACTTGCCGAGGATCCGGCCCGCGCGGCGGGACGGGCGCGCAGCCGGACCGCGAGCGGCAGTAGCGAGCCGAGCGTGCCGAGCGTCACCAGCGGCGCCGCAGCCTCAGCTCCGGAGCCGGTCGCGGTTTGGCGGCGGCGGTGACCGTGGCGGTGGCGTCGATCGAGGCGGCGCCTCCGACGGCCGGGAGGAGTGCGGTCGGACTGCCCACGGCCAGTGCCGGGCGAGGCCCGCGGATCTGGCGGGCGGGTAGCGGTCGAGGGCCGCAGCCAGGCGGGCGGCGCTGTGACGTGACCCGCGCGCGGCCGGTCGTGCCACTGCCGGGGGCGTTCGGTGGACGGCAGGAGCGGCGCGCCGAGGGCGAGCTTGAGTCAGGACGACCAGGGGGCGTGGTCTGGACGCGGTGCGCCGTCAGCTGCCGGCCGCCGGCCGCCGGGGTGACGGACACCGGCGGCCGGCGAGGCCGACCACCGGCCGGCCGTGAGGGCGAGGCCGTTGGTGCGGCCGCGCGGGGTGCCCAGGATGTGGATGACGGTGATCACCGGCAGCGGGCAGAGCGCGACCGCCACCGCCGGCATCGAACCGACTGCTTCACCCATTCCCGGGCCTGCCTTCCTGTGGCCGGGCGCACGTACGCCATTCGGCTACGGCAGGGCCGGGCCTGCACGGCCGGTGCCGCCATTCGGGTGATGGTGGAGAGGGCGCGGGGCGGGCGCGGCGGGTGGCGTCGGCGGGTGGGTCGGTAGCCGGGCCCGGGGGCGCGGTGGCGGGCCGGTCCGCGGGTGGGCCCGTGGGCGCGTCGGATGGTTGGAACGGTGGAGGCCGTCGCACCGGTGTGGTGCGACGGCCTCCCCGGACGCGTCGGCTCCGTCGGCCGGGGCGAGCCGGTCAGTCGGTGCCGGACTCGATCGCCGCGTGGTCGAGCGCGGTGGACTCCTCCGCGTCGCCGGTGCCCGCGGCGATGGGCGCGGCCCCGCCCGGAGCGAGCTCGCCGATCAGGCCGCTCCACGGCGCCAGCTGGCCGTGCACCGCGTACTGCTCCAGCTTGCTGCGCGAGTCGGCGATGTCGAGGTTGCGCATGGTCAGCTGGCCGATGCGGTCGTCCGGGACGAACGCGGCGTCGACGCTGCGCTCCATGGACAGCTTCTCGGGGTGGTAGCTGAAGTTGGAGCCCTGGGTGTCGATGACCGAGTAGTCCTGGCCCCGCCGCAGCCGCAGCGTCACACTGCCCGTGACCGGGTGGCCGATCCAGCGCTGCATGCTGTCCCGGAGCATCAGCGCCTGCGGGTCGAACCACCGACCCTCGTAGAGCAGCCGGCCGAGGCGCCGGCCCTGGGTGTGGTAGGTGGCGAGGGTGTCCTCGTTGTGGATGGCGTTGAGCAGCCGCTCGTAGGCGATGTGCAGCAGCGCCATGCCGGGGGCCTCGTAGATGCCGCGGCTCTTGGCCTCGATGATCCGGTTCTCGATCTGGTCCGACATGCCCAGGCCGTGGCGCCCGCCGATGCTGTTGGCCTCGTGGACCAGGTCGACGGCGTTGGCGAACTCCTGGCCGTTGATCCGGACCGGGCGGCCGAACTCGAACTCGACGGTGATGTCCTCGGTCCGGATCTCGACCTCCGGGTCCCAGAAGGCCACGCCCATGATCGGGCTGACGATCTCCATCGAGGCGTCCAGGTACTCCAGCCGCTTGGCCTCGTGGGTGGCGCCCCAGATGTTGGCGTCGGTGGAGTAGGCCTTCTCGGCGGAGTCCCGGTACGGCAGGTCGCGCTCGGCGAGCCACTCGGACATCTCCTTGCGGCCGCCGAGCTGGTCGACGAACGCCTGGTCCAGCCACGGCTTGTAGATCCGCAGGCTGGGGTTGGCGAGCAGGCCGTAGCGGTAGAACCGCTCGATGTCGTTGCCCTTGTAGGTGGATCCGTCGCCCCAGATGGAGACCTCGTCCTCCTGCATGGCGCGGACCAGCAACGTGCCGGTCACGGCGCGGCCGAGCGGGGTGGTGTTGAAGTACGTCTGGCCGGCGGAGCGGATGTGGAACGCACCGCAGGCGAGTGCGGCCAGGCCTTCCTCGACCAGCGCGGCCCGGCAGTCGACCAGCCGGGCCTGCTCGGCGCCGTACGCGCGGCCCCGGGCCGGGACGTCGGCGAGGTTCGGCTCGTCGTACTGGCCGATGTCGGCCGTGTAGGCGTAGGGGAAGGCACCGTGCTCGCGCATCCACGCGACGGCGACGGAGGTGTCCAACCCACCGGAGAATGCGATGCCGATCCGTTCACCGACCGGCAGCTTGCTCAAGACCTTCGACATGGATGCACCCTTGACCCGCGCTGGCGGGCTCCTGAATCAGCGATGTGTGACGGAATTCGGCGTATTCGATCCGATGCCCGAACTCTGGCATAGATTTGCAGAGTAATGCAAGGGCATGCGATCAGGTCGATGGCGGCGACGACTCCCGAGGCCGCCCTCCGCCACGTGCCGGAGGTGTCAACTCGGCCGACCTGCCGGACGGTTGGGGACCGGTGAACGGCTTCGGGGTCGGTGGCGCGTGCAGCGGTCGGGCCGTCGGGTGGCCGAGGGCGTCGGGCCGTCGGGGCGGTCGAGGTCGGCGGACCTGCGGGCGGAGGATGGGCGTGGAGTGCGGAGGCCGAGAAGGGCGGGGATCCGGGACGGGCCGGGCTCCCGAGGGGAGTCCGGCCCGAACGTGCGCGTCCGTGCCTGTCCGTGATGGTTCATGCGTGTTCGTGAGGGTTCGTGCTGATGCGGGGTCAGCGGGGGAGGGTAGCCGCGCGGGTGCGCACCCAGGCCGTCCGGGAGGCGAGCACGCCGAGGCCGAGCGCGACCAGGTGCCCGGCGTCGGCCAGCTGCTGGTTCAGCGTCCAGGCGGTGGCCAGGGCCAGCGCGAGCGCCGGAAGCCCGTAGCGGCGCAGCGGGGCCGGGCCCAGGGCGAGCAGGCAGGCGCCGGTGGCGACCAGCCCGTAGCTGATGCCCACGTCCCGGGCCCGGGAGAGCGCGCCGGGAATGTGGGTGCTCAGCATCACCCACATGGCGCCCTCGGTGAGCAGGGTGGCGCCCAGGTGCCCGAAGACGAAGACGGCGGCGGCCCGGGCGGGGCCCCAGCGCCACTCGGCCAGGCCCAGCACGACGGCGACCGCCGCGATGCCGGCCCAGGCCGGTACCCCGTCGACCACCAGGCCGCTGGTGAACAGGGTCCACCACTTGCCGACCTCCATGTGGTGGACGTTGCTGCTGTTGTGCCGGACGAACCGGGCCCGCTCGGCGTGGCCCTGACTGGCGAGCCAGGACGCGGTGATGGTCAGCAGCAGGACGTACGCGGCGGTGAGCCGCGGGCGGGCGGCCGTTCCGGGCACGGATCGTGAGGGCGTGGCGGTGTCGGTCGGTGTCCTCGTCCCGAGGCGATCGCTCATCGTGCCTGGTGCCCTTGTCTGCTGTTCCCGGTGTCGGCACGCCCGGTGCGTGGCCGAGGAGGTCGTGGCCGGGAGGGTCGGAGCGCCAGCGTACGACAGTGGAGGGCGACGGCCGGGCACCGTCATCGGACGGTTGACGGCCACCGCAGGGCGCGGCCGCCCGATGCCGGGACGTGGCGGAGGTAGCGGGCGGGGCGGCGGGAGGCAGGTCACCCGGACGGGCCGCCACGGCGGCGGGCGGTGGCGGGGCGGGGGGAGGGTGAGGGAGGACTGTCGAGGAGGCGCCGATGGCCGGCAGCACCGTCCGGGGCCCAGAGGCGCACCGGCGGCCCTGGTGGGCGCGCGCCGCCCGCGCGGTGTGGGCCTACGTCCGGCGGGCCCCGGGCACCTACGCGTGGCTGGCGGTCCTGCTCGTCACCACCGAGGTGATCCGGCACGTCGACCCGCTGACCGCCGACCGCATCCTGCAGCGGCGTTCCACCAACCTGCACCACCTGCAGGTCTCGCCGGTCCGCGTCCTGGTGACCAGCGCGCTGTGGATCGCGGGCGGCGGCTGGTTCTCCTACTTCCTGCTCTACAACCTCTTCCACGTGCCTGCCGAGCGCTGGCTCGGCACGCTGCGCTGGATCTCGGTGGCGATGCTCGCGCACGTCGGCGCGACCTACCTCAGCGAGGGTGTGCTGGGCTGGGCGATCCACAACGGGCTGGCCCCGCCGCGAGCCGTCTACACCCTCGACTACGGCGTCAGCTACGCGCTCGCCGGGGTGGTCGCGGTGCTCACCTACCTGATCGTGCGGCCCTGGCGGTACCTGTACGCGGCCGGTGTGCTGGCCGTCTACGTCCTGGGCGTCCAGCAGAACCGGGACTACACCAGCATCGGCCACCTCAGCGCGGCGCTGATCGGGTTCGCCTGCTACCCGCTGACCCGGGACCGCCCGGGCGCCTTCGACCCGGTCGCCTCGGTGCGCGCGGTCCTGAGCCGGGTGCGCCGGGCGCGCGGGCGGTGACCGGAGGGTGCTCGCGGGTCTGTTCCCGCGGGCACCCTCCGGCTGCTACGGCCGGCATGGTCGTGACGGCCGTGATGGTGATGACGGCAGGGGCGGGCGCGACAGGAGTGACAGACGTGACGGACGTTCGGCATTCGGTGAAAGTCAACTGTTCGAAACTGTAAGGCTTTTACCGGGTTCTTACCGTATACCCCTACCCCCGGCCGGAGCGGCCGACCAGGCTTGCCCCCTGTTTCCGCCGAGTCGCACGACCGCGCGACCGGCCGCAGGGGAGGACCGCGACCGTGCCCACCAGGCAACGACGACGGCTGCTGCTGAGCGCCGTCATGCTCACCGTGATCGGACTGACCACCACCCAGGCGTTCGCCGCGCCGCCCGTGACCCCGGAGCCGCAACCGTGGCAGGTCCGGCACCAGGCGGACATCGGGAAGACGCACGCCCAGAAGGTGCGGAGCGCCACCGGCGCGTCGACCGCAGCGCCGTCGACCGCAGCGCCGAACCTCGGCCCGCGGGCCGAGGCGGAGGCCGGGGACGGCGGCGACGAGGCGGAGAACTCCGCCGAGGGCACCGCGCAGTACACCGAGGCCCGCACCGCGCCCGGTGTCGTCGCGCCCGGTGCCTACGGCGCGGCCTGGGCCCAGCTGCAGTCGATGCCGCACACCGGCGGCAGCTGGGACCACGTCACCGACAAACCGTACAACTCCGACGACCCGCGCTACCGCGACGTCAACTCCAACTCCAGCGGCGGCTCCGGGCTGGTGACGGGCCGGATCACCGGCGTCGCGGCCGACAAGGACGGTTACGTCTACGCGGGCGGTGCCAACGGCGGGGTGTTCCGCTCCCGCACCGGCGGCGGCCACTGGGAGCCGATCGCCGACAGGCTGCCCACGCTGTCCACCGGCACCCTGAACCTCGACGGCGGCGGCCGGCTCTGGTACGCCACCGGTGAGTCCAACACCGGCGCGACCTCGTACGTCGGCACCGGCGTGTACGTGCTCTCCGACCCCAAGCACGGGGAGTTCCAGCCGGGCAACCGGGTCGGCGGCGCGGAGCTCGAATCGACCATCATCCACGCGCTGCGCTTCGGCGGCGGCAAGGTGTGGGCGGCCACCAGCCGGGGTGTCTGGAGCCACTCGGCCACCACCCTGTCGGGCCCGTGGACGCTGGAGTTCGCGCCCAACCCGGAGTACCTGCCGGGTGGTTCGAAGGCCGGGGACCCGGCCGCGCCGTACAAGAACATCGCCAACGACATCGCGATCGACCCCAGGGACCCCACCAAGGTGGTCCTGGCGGTGGGCTGGCGCGGCGGCGACACCTACAACGGCTTCTACAGCAAGGCCGCGGACGGCACGTGGCAGCGCGTCGCCTCGCTCGGCGATCTGCCGACCGACGCGGCGAACGTCGGCAACGTGACCTTCGCCGCCTCCGCGGACGGCTCCCGCTACTACGCGATCGACCAGTCCCCGGCAGTCATGGCGAGCGACCCGGACACCGGCCTCAAGGGCATCTACGTGTCCAAGTCCGGTTCGCCGTTCGGTCCGTGGACCCAGATCGCGGACAAGGACAAGCTGAAGAACTCCGGCTCCGCGCTGCAGGACGCGGGTTACCAGCCCGGTATCCAGGCCTGGTACAACCAGTTCCTCCAGGTCGACCCGGCCAACCCGGACCACGTCTACGCCGGCCTGGAGGAGGTCTTCGAGACCACCGACAGCGGCAGCACGTGGGCCACCGTCGGGCCCTACTGGAACAACGGCTTCCCGTGCTGGAGCATCGACCCGGCCAAGCAGACCGGTGACTGCTCGCCGACCACCCACTCCGACCAGCACGCCGTCGCCTTCGGCAGCTACCAGGGCAAGTCCACCGTCTACGTCGGCAACGACGGCGGCATCTACCGGCGCCCGACCAACGGGCAGCTGGACGCGTACGGCCACGCCAAGGACTGGACGCCGCTCAACGACGGCACCATCGACACCCTGCAGTACTACTCGGTCGGCATCGGCAAGGATCCGGCGGACCGCTCGGGCCGGGGCGTCATCGTCAGCGGCGGCCTGCAGGACAACGGACAGTCGATCCTGCGCGCCCACGACAAGGTGATGGGCTCCAACTTCGGCGGTGACGGCGCCGACACCCTCGTCGACCCGAACAACGGCTGCAACATCGCCGAGGAGTACGTCTACCTCGACATGTGGGTCACCCAGAACTGCGCTGTCAACGACGGCAGCTGGACGAAGGACCCGAGCAAGGCCACCTCCTACGAGGTCGCCCCGCCGGACAAGGACACCAGCGCGGCCCGCTTCATCGCGCCGATCACCAGTGACCCGAAGGACGTCAACACCTGGATCGCCGGCGGGCAACACGTCTGGGTCCAGCACAAGGGCTACGCGATCCGCAGCGGCAGCGAGTGGACCTCCGCCTACGACCTCGGCGCCGGACACGTCGCCACCGCGGTCGCGACCGTCGACGGCACCGTGTACGCGGGCTGGTGCGGCCCGTGCAACAACGTCGGCTTCAGCCGTGGCATCGCGGTCGGCAAGACCGACGGCACCGGCTGGCACCAGCTGAACCTGCCCGTGGACGGCACCCTGCCCAATCGCTACATCTCCTCCTTCGCGGTGGACGAGAAGGACGCCCAGCACGTCCTGGTCGCGTTCAACGGCTTCTCGCGGACCTGGACCGAGGGCCCCGGCGCGGGCATCGGCCACGTCTTCGAGACCCACGACGGCGGCACCACCTGGACCGACGTCTCGGCCAACCTGCCCGACGTCCCGGCCACGTCGGTGAAGATCCTCCCCAACGGCGGCCTCGCCCTCGGCACCGACCTCGCCGCCTTCTACCGAGCGCCGGACACCACCGACTGGCGGACCCTCGGCCGCAACCTGCCCACCACCGCGGTGCAGCAGCTGAAGATCGGCCCCGACGGCAAGCTCTACGCCGCCACCTTCGGCCGCGGCATCTGGTCCTTCGACCTGCGCCGCCTCGGCCACGGCCGGTACGACGAGACGGACGACTGACCGTCGTACCGGTTCGTCGCCAAGCCGCTGTCGGCCGACCGTTGCCCCTGCTGCCCGGCCCGCTCCGCACGAGCGGGCCGGGCAGCGGCGTCGTCCGACGGGGCCCTGGCGGCATGCGCGGGGGCCGCCGGGCCGGTTCCGGCGGGTGCTGGCCTGTGGGCCGGCGGGTGTGACGGGCCGGTGGGCGGGCCCGGGGGAACCGTCCACCGGCTGAGTGGGTGGTGGGGACGGCCTACGGGCCGACGCGCTGGGACACGCAGATGATGTTGCCCTCGCTGTCCTTGAACCAGGCAGCGCGCATGCCCTCGCCTTCGGCGATGCCGTTGACGGTCTTCAGACCGGGGAAGTCGTACTCCTCGAAGGTGATGCCGCGGTCGCGGAGACCGGCCATCTCGCCGTCGAGGTCGGCGACCTTGAAGCTGGCGAGTGTGTGGGCGGCCTGTCCGCCGCTCGGTGTGCGGTAGACGCTGAACTGGGTGCCGCCGCAGTCGCAGACGAACTCCTCCTCGCTCTCATCGGTGAGCTTGAGGCCGAGGGTGTCGGTGTAGAAGGACTTGGCGCGTGCGAGATCGGCGGCGGGGATGACTGCTTGCAGTGGTGCGTCTCCAAGCATGGTGTTTTGCCTCCTCCCTGTGTTACCAGGCTAGGGACGCGGGGGCCGGGCCGCCCGGTGAGCGAGGGCCCGCTTCGGGGCGTGCGCGCGCGGTCGCCTGGAGTCACGAGTGCGCGCGGCCGAGCGCCCGCCGGTTTGGCGTCGGTGACCAGGGCCCGGCCACGCGCCAGGCGAGGACGGCGGCGAGCACCCCCGGTGCCGGTGCCCGGGTCCCGGGCGGTGGGGTGGTCGAGGGCGGCCGGTGGCAGCGGCGCCCTGGCGACGCGGCGGACGTGCTTGCCGCGGCTGGCGCGAGGGCCCGTCGTGCGGGTGGATGCGGGCGCCGGGTGCGGGGACCTCGACGCCCTGGGACCTCGACGCCCCGGGTGCGGCACTGGTGGGCGCCGATCACTCCGAGGAGTTCGCCGCCCTGAGGAGCTCGTGCAGGGACGCGATTCTGTTGTCAAGCCGGTTGTCTGCCGTGATCACGCCCTGATTCGGGGGCGCAGACGGAGGGACCGGAATGCCCGACGCAGTTGCCACGCCGCCCGCGTTGTCGGGCGATGCGTTCTTCTGGCTTCCTCGCCATCGATCGTCGGTCTCCTCGGCCCGGTTGCTGCTGCGGGACTTCCTGATCGGTGTCCCGGGGGGTCTTGAGCTCCTGCCCGGCGGTCTGCTCGTGCTCTCCGAGCTGGTGACGAACGCTGTGGTGCATGCCCGGGTATCCAAGGGGCGGCGCATCGCCATCCGCTTCGAGTCGGTCTGTGACCACGTTCGGATGGAGGTGCATGACGCGAGCAGCGAAAGGCCGGTGATCCGGCGCTCCACCTCTGTCGACCACGTGTCGGGCCGGGGGCTGTGTCTGGTGGAGGCCCTGTCTGTGGAGTGGGGCTGCCAGGCCCGGCCGGAAGGTATCGGGAAGATCGTTTGGGCTCTGGTGGGCCCG
This sequence comes from Kitasatospora sp. NPDC048545, assembly GCF_040651155.1. Taxonomy (NCBI): domain Bacteria; kingdom Bacillati; phylum Actinomycetota; class Actinomycetes; order Kitasatosporales; family Streptomycetaceae; genus Kitasatospora; species Kitasatospora sp. NPDC048545. The sequence continues at coordinate 18,040 of NZ_JBEZIQ010000018.1, read as the reverse complement.
GAAAGTGGTGCGCGATGAGGCTCAGGCGGCCGTCCTCGACGGTGGGGACGCGGTGCTTCTACTGCGGTGCGGGGCTACGGAAAGCGGTGACCCGGAACATCGTCGTCAACGGTCAGGCGGTCGGTGTCCACACGTGGCACCCGCGCCGTGCGGGAGAGGTGTCGGCGTGACGGCCCTTCCCACTGATCCTGCTGCAAGCGCCCGGCCGCGTCCGGCTGACCGGTTTCCGCACCTTGCGTTCAGCCTGGGGCAGTGGCGGGTGGATGAGGCGTACTGGGCTGCAGAGCGCATCCGGGCCGGGGTGCCGTTGGTGGAGCTGGATCACGCCGAGCTGCTGTCCACCGCCGAATGCGCCCTGTCGCACGTGGACTCCCTGATCAAGTTGCTGGAGGCGGTGGAGTGCGCGTTCCCCATTGACCAGCCGGCGACGCTCGATGCGGCGATCGAACCCGTCCGCGACTACCTGACGTGGGCGCTGGACACGGACATGCCGTTCAGAGGCGGCGCGGCGGCGTTCGTCGGAGAGGTGTGGCGGATGCGTCAGCCCTCGGTGCGGGTGCGGGTGGAACTGGAAGTCGTGGAGAGAAAGCTGAACGGGCTGGCGTTCAAGCGCCGTGCGCGGAGGAAGGGGAGGTCATGACCGGCGCTGAGCACACAGCCCCGCACCGGTTTCCGGTGACGGTGGAGGTCCGGGGGGTCACGGAGCCCGCGCAGTTCTCCAAACTGTCGGACGCGCTGACCGCGCTCCTCGGCTCGCTGCGGGCACTGCCGTTGGACGCGGATCAGTGGAAGTACTTCGACGATCTGTTCGGGCCGCCGGCGGTGCCGTCGATTGAGCACCGGCTCGCGACATACGGGCAGGTGCAGGCGCTCGCGTTCGTCGGGATCACGTCGTACGTGATCAAGCTCTACCCGGCCGATCCCGGGGTGTGCCCGTGATGCGGCGGGACCCTCGGACCTGGCTGGGCAGGGTCGTGTGGTGGTGGTCGCTGCGTGGTCGGTTCTTCTGGCCGGTGCGGGCCCTCTCCCCCCGGCGGCGTGCTGCTCACCGTGCGGTGACGGCGTGGTTCGCTGAGCCTGGGTACCTCGACAGCTCTCGGGCGCGGTTGATGCGGCGGATCTGGCGGGAGCGCACCGGAGTTGACGATCCGCTGGCCGCACTGGACGAGGCGGAGCTGTTCCGGCGGATCTTCGGTCACGACCCCGAAGAGAGCGAGGCTGCCCGGTAGGGCCCCTGACCTGATCAGGGACAACTGAAGACGTGTCGGACCACCCCGTGACCTTGGCGGGAGCAGGGTGGTCCGGTGGGTCGGAACCCGGTGCCGATGGTATCGGGCTCCTCGGTACGTGTGCGCACGGATGGCCGGTTCGGTTGTTGATCAGGGGAGTTGAGAGACTGTTGTACGAGGACGACGATCAGCGTGTCCGGCGAACCGTCCGGCGTCGTCGAGGGCGTGCGGGTGTACGCCGACGGCTTCGCCCTGCACGTCTGGCGCGGTATGCCCGTCCCGCCGGAGTTCCTGGCCGGGCTGGCCGAGGTGACCGTCGAACGGATCCGCACCGAGGAGAACGCCGAGCTGCGCCGCGTCCTGCTGGAGCACTACGGCTACGACCGCTACCTGGAGGACTCCGGCGCCGAGCCCCTGCACCGCGACGAGACCGGTGTGCTCTGGCGGATCGTCCTGCCCGAGGACGAGCCGGTGGTGATGGTCGAGGTCGTCAACTCCACTCCCGAGCCGGACGGCACGTTCCGCACCTACTGGCTGCGCGTCCCCCCGAGCACCCGCACCGCCCGCGCCGGGGTCGCCTGGACCTTCGGCATGCCCGAGAGCGCCTACCACCCGCAGCGCGAGACCTGAGCGGGCCCGGTCCCCGGTCCCCGGAGCAGGCCGCTGAGCTGCGCGTGTTGACCCTCACCCCACGTCAGGTCGCACGGTGAGCACAGCGGACGGCCGGACACACGGACACACGGACACACGGGAGGGACTCATGAGCTGCTGGTCGGTGGGACAGGTCTCGGGATTCGCCGGGGTCACCATCCGGACCCTGCACCACTACGACCGGTCCGGGCTGCTGTCGCCCAGCGAACGCAGTCCGGCCGGCTACCGGCTCTACAACGGCGCGGACCTCGCCAGGCTGCAGCAGATCCTCTTCTACCGGGAGCTCGGGTTCCCGCTCGACGAGATCGCCGAGATCCTGGCCGACCCGCAGGCCAACGCCCTGGACCACCTGCTGGCCCGACGGCAGGCCCTCACCGAGCAGATCGCCCGGCTGCAGAAGCTCGTCGACGTCGCCGAGCGGGCCATCGAGGTCCAGCGCACGGGGCTCGAACTCGGCCCGGAGGAGCGCTTCGAGGTCTTCGGCGACGTCGTCTTCGACCTCAGCTACGCCGCTGACGCCCACCTCAAGTGGGGCGAGCGGGAGAGCCACCAGGAAGCCCTGGCCCGCGCCGCCGCCCACTCGAAGGAGGACTGGCGGCAGTTGATGGCGGAGGCCGCCGCCTGGCGCGGCCGGCTGCTGGCGGCCTTCGACGAGGGTCTACCGGCGGACCACGAGGCTGTGCTGGACCTCGCCGAGGAGCACCGGCAGCACATCACCCGGTGGTTCACGCCCTGCCCGCCCGAGATGCACTGCCGGATCGCCGACGACTACGAGGCGGACGCCCGTGCCTTCGCGCTCGTCGTACCGGCAGCCGAGCAGCGCCCGGAGCTGCCCGGGTACCTCCGCACCGCCATCGGCCGCAACGCCGAGCGGCACGGCACGGGCGACCGGGAGGCGACCCGATGAGGATCCTCCTGATGACCGCCGGTTCCCACGGTGACGTCGCGCCCTACACCGGACTCGGGGCGCGGCTGCGCGGCGAGGGGCACCACGTCGCGCTCGTCGCGCCGGAGGCGTTCCGCGAACTGGCGGCCGGCAGTGGCCTGGAGTTCCGGTCGCTCCCGGTCGACCCTCGCGGGACGTCCGCGCCCGCCGGTTCGCGCGGCGGCCGCTCCGAACTGCTCACGCGGGCGGCCGAGTTCATCGACCGACTCGGTGACGGGCTCGCCGACGCCGCCGCGCCCGGTGCCGACGTGCTGCTGCTGAGCGTCACCACCGCTCCGTTGGGCTGGCACCTCGCCGAGGCAATGGACCTGCCGTGTCTCGGGGTCTACCTCCAACCCACCCTGCCGACCCGGGAGTTCCCGCCGGTCGTCGGGGGCGGTCGCTCGCTGGGGAGCTGGGGCAACCGTGCCGCGGGGGCGCTCGGCCAGCAGGTCGTCGACCGCCTGCACACCGCGGCCGCGCGCCGGCTGCGGTCCCGGCTGGGCTTTCCGGCGGTCTCCCAGGGCGCGCGTCGGCGAGCGGTGGAGCGGGCGGGCTGGCCGGTGTTGCACGGATTCAGTCGCGCCCTCGTGCCACGACCGGAGGACTGGCGGGAGGGACTGCGGGTGGTCGGCAACTGGTGGCCGTACGTCGCGGCGGACTACCGGCTCCCGGCCGAGGTCGAGGACTTCCTGCGGGCCGGGCCGCCGCCGGTGTTCATCGGGTTCGGCAGCATGGCGGAGGGGCAGGGCGCGCGGCTCGGTGTCCTTGCCGTGGAGGCGCTGCGGCAGGCGGGACTGCGGGGCGTGCTGCAGGCGGGTCGGGCGGGGACGGTCGGAGAGGGGAGTGACGTGCTGAGCATCGGCGAGGTGTCGCACGCCCACCTCTTCCCGCACCTGGCGGCTGTCGTGCACCATGCCGGAGCCGGTACGGCGGCCGCGACGCTCCGGGCCGGAGTCCCGAGCGTTCCGGTCCCGGTGATGGCGGACCAGCCCTTCTGGGCCGACCGGCTCGCCCGGATCGGTGCCGCCACCGCTCCGCTCCGCTTCGCCGATCTCACCACTGCCCGGCTGGCGGAGGCCGTTCGGCAGGCGGTGGAGGACCGGTCCCTGCGCACGCGGGCACGGGCGGCGGCGCGCGCGATGGCTGAGGAGGACGGTGCGGCGCGGGTTGCGGAGGCGGTGGCGGCGTTGGGAGGTGGCCGGTAGGTCGCTGCCCTGCGGCGGCGGGGAGGAATCGGTGCGCGACGGAGGCGACGGCACGAGGGAGGTGATGGCGCCGGAGAGCGTGAGTGGCAACGCTGGGGACCGAAGGTCGGGGCGGAGTACGAGCAGGGCGCATGGGCGCATGGCCGTCAGGCCGTCAGGCCGTCAAGGCATCCGGGCGTTCGGGCGTACGGGCGATCAGGACGGGCTGGAAGAACCCGGTATCGGCGGGTGCCTTCCATTCCGCCCCGATGAAGCCCGCCGCCGTGGCGAAGGCACTCGACTGCGCTTGGGTGAGGGCCCAGTAGGTGGACCGGTGGACGTCGACACGCCACTGTCCGGCGTGGTCGGACAGCAACTGGAACAGCTCCAGGTCGTACCGCTCGCCGTCCTCGTGCCACTGCCAGAGCTGGAAGACGACGGACCGCTGTCCCTCCCGCTCGGCGGTCTGCGGCGCGGTGGAGGACGGCCGGCCGCGGCGCAGCTCGTCGTACGGGCGGGTGGTGAGCAGCAGCAGGCCACCGGGGCGCAGGACGCGGCGCATCTCACCGAGCGCGGCCAGGACGTCCTCCGGGGTGAGCAGGTGGGGCAACGCGTTGTCCGCGCAGACCACGACGTCGAAGCTGCCGTCGGGGAAGGGGAGGTGCCGCATGTCGGCGGCGGCGGTGGGGAGTTCCAGCCCGCGCCGGACGGCCTCCGCGGCGGCGCGGCCGGCGGCCACCGGGCTGAGGTCCGTCCCGGTGACCCGGTGCCCGCGGCCGGCGAGACCGATCGCCTGGGTGCCGATGCCGCAGGCGCAGTCCAGGACCTCGGCGGCGCGGTCCCCGAGCCGGTCGCGGACCAGGGCGTCCAACGCGGTGCCCTGACGGATGACGGAGGCGTCCCAGTCGGCGTAGAGGAGGTGGTAGCCGGGCGCGAAGTCGTCGTACAAGCGGGCGACGGGGGATGTGGTCATGGCACCATCCTCGCGGGGCCGTCGGCGCGGTGCAGCGGTTTTCGCAGGCGCCGGGCGCCGGGATCACCCGGGGGCGGGCGGGGACGGGCCGAGCAGGAGGAACGGATGGAAGCCGGGCAGGACCGGTCGGCCGGCCCGGTGGAGCAGCCGGTGGTGCTGCCCGAGGGCTCCTGGTGGGACTGGGACGTCTTCTCCTGGCGCCCGGGCGAGTTGCGCCTGGCCGCCGGGTACGACCTCTCCTACCACCACGGGCTGGAGCTGGTCTTCGCCGATCCGCTCTACGTGCGCTGCCCGGCAGGCTTCCAGGACCCGGTGTTCCGCGCTCCCGCGCCCGAGGAACGCCGGCTCGTCGAGCGGCAGTGCGGCGAACCACCGGGTGTGCTGGTCGCCTTCGAGGCGGACGGCGGTGGCGCGGAGCCGGTGTCCGGGCTGATCGCCGCCGGGAGTCTGGAGGTACGGGTCGGGCTGGTCCTGCGCTACGGACGCGGCGCGGAGCCTGACGGCCGTCCGCCCGGCCAGAAGTCCGACGGCCGTCGGCCCGGCCAGCAGCCCGACGGCCGTCCGCCCGGCTCGTGCCACACGGACCCTGCCGGCCACTCGCGCGGTCAGGAATCCGGTGGCCGGACGGCACCGCCACCGGGATGATGCGGGCATGCGCACCTTCGAAGAGCTGATCGCCGAGGCCGGGACCGTGTCCGTGGACGGCTGGGACTTCTCCTGGCTGGACGGCCGGGCCACCGAGGAACGCCCGTCCTGGGGCTACCAGCGGCTGCTGTCCGGACGCCTGGGTGAGGCGTCGGCGGCCCTGGACATCCAGACCGGCGGTGGCGAGGTGCTGGCCGGGGCCCTGCGGCTCGCCGGGCCGCAGGGCCGGATCCCGGCCGTCCTCGCGGCGACCGAGTCCTGGCCGCCGAACCTCGCCCGGGCCACCCGGCTGCTGCACCCGCTGGGCGCGCTGGTGGTCGCGGATCAGGACGAACCTCCGCTGCCCTTCGCCGACGGGGCCTTCGACCTGGTCAGCAGCCGGCACCCGGTGCGGGCCTGGTGGGCGGAGATCGCCCGGGTGCTGCGGCCCGGCGGCAGCTACTTCGCCCAGCACGTGGGTCCGGCGTCCGTCTTCGAGCTGGTCGAGTACTTCCTCGGGCCGCAGCCGGAGGCGCGCGAGGGCCGCCGGCCCGAGGTCGAGAGCGAGGAGGCGCGGGCTGCCGGACTGGAGGTGGTGGACCTGCGGTCCGAGCGGCTGAGGATGGAGTTCCGCGACATCGGCGCGGTGGTGTACTTCCTGCGCAAGGTGATCTGGATGGTGCCCGGTTTCACCGTGGCCGGCCACCTCGACCGGCTGCGCGAACTGGACGCCCGGATCCGCTCCGAGGGGCCGTTCGTCGCTCACTCGGCGCGTTTCCTGATCGAGGCGCGCAAGTAGATCGACCGATCCGGTGTCCGCACCGTACAGATATGGAAGGGTTGAGGAAAGCCCGGAAGGTCCGGCTGGCCGTCCCTGCTGAGAGCACCGTTTGATCCAGGAGACGGCCCGATATCGCTCTGAACTGGACGGATGCCTCGTGCAGTCGTGCGTTTAGAGCTCTTCGACAGGTGCCGAGCGGCCGACTCCAGTCGGCACGAGAGGGCTCATGGGCCTCCAGTCAGGGGGCTCCTCGTCGAGTGGGGGCTCCGCGAGTGGTCGAGTCTCACGTCTGTGCTCGTTGGACAGGGTTTGCTCGTACCTATGCTGACCTTCTGCTGACCGCGCCTGATGGCTCATCAGGCATATGTTGCGGCCACAGTGAAGCGCCTGACGGCAGTGACCGCCCCTCGTATCCTGCGAGGGGCCTGGCGGCTCCGCAGGCGGACGAAGGCCCAGCACGGGGTCGACCGATCCAGGAACAGTTCGGTCGTGGCCGATCACGCTCGCCGGTCACGAACGCAGCTGCTCGACCAGCGAGGTGAAGAGCCGCAGGTTCGGGAACATCCGAACCGGGTCGCCGGACAGCCCCGCGCGCCTGCCGGCGACCTCGACGCTGACGAGTCCCTGCCTCGTGCCGACACCCTTCACCTGGGACCAGGTGACTCGCCTGCCGCCCGCATCGATGCCGTTACGGCTCAGCCGGAAGCAGCCGAACGGCAGCGTCTTTCCTGCCCGGAGCGCGGTGATCGCGTCCGTCAGCTGTGCGTCGGCCACGGCCTGCTGGATCCGCGGGCCCCACTCCTCGGCGTTCGGGAACCCTTCGCGGACGGTCACCTCCCGGCCGTCGCCATCACGCAGCGTGTAGGCGTGCTTGATGCGAGTGCTCCGGCCGAAGGTGTGGTAGCGGCCGATGTTCTGGTGCACCGTCATGGCGTCCCAGCGCAGCGCCCGCAGCCTCCCCCCTGCGGCGACGACCAGGCCGTGCTCGTACAAATGGAGGCCGGCGTCCTTCCGGGTTCTCCTGATGCGATTCTCGCGTACGACCCGGGAGACCACGAGGACCGTGATCGGCGCGATGCAGAAGACGCCGAGGGCCGGGGACGTGGGGGCGAGGGCGATGCCGGCGGACACCAGGAGGGCGAAGGAGACGGACAGGACGATGCGGTCCGACCGATGGGCGGCTGGTGAGGGCGGAATCGGAACGTAGGTCGCACGGTGGCTGCCCAGTTGTCGCTGCGCGGCCGCCTCGACGACTTGATTCGGCAGCGGGCCGTCATCAGGCCCGGTGGTGTGGTCCATCTGAACCTCCGGCTTTGATCGGGCGAGCACTTGTTCCGCGCTGAATTAGGGGGTGGACACGGTCCGAGTTGACCACGGCGTAGGTGGTCGAAGGCGGTCGTTGATGCGGGCTCGACGGCGTCGGGCACGGCTCCGACGCCTTCCTGGCACCCTTTCGAGCACTGCTGTCAGCGGGGGAGGGCCGGGCCCGCCCAGTACACCACCTCCTGGTGAACCGGCCGGAAGCCAGCCGCTGCGGCCAGCGCGCGGCTGGCGTGGTTGCTCCCGGGGGCCGACCAGGTCGCGGTCAAACCCTGTGCGTGGGCGGCGGTGGTCGCGGCGTGGACGCAGGCGAGCGCGAGGTCGAGCCGGCGGAAGGCCGGGTCCGTGGCCACGGCGATGTCGAGGTGGTCGCGTCCGACGAGGTAGCCGCAGGCGAGGGAGGCGAGGTAGGGCCCGAGGAACGCGCCCCAGGCGAAGCCGCTGCTCGCGAGCGCGCGATGGCCGCCCCAGGTCGCGGCGGCCCAGTGCGGGTCGTCCGGGCGCTGTCCCGGGGAGGTGGCTCGTCGGGCGAGCCGGTCGAGCGCGGCCTCATCACCGGCGTTCAGCGGGCGGACCCACGCGGCCGTGTTGCGCGGCACCGGTCGGGGCCGTTCCGTGTGGACGTGCAGCACGCGCACCCACGGGGTGAGGTGGGTGAAGGTGCGTCCCAGCAGCGGCAGGAACCGGTCCGGGGCGTGGAACTGGCCTCTCCCGAAGCGGGCCAGGACATCCGGTCCAGGTGGTCCGGATCCCCGTGCAGCAGCCGTTCGGGTCCGCAGTGCACCAGCAGTGCCCGGGCCGCCTCCGGGTCGTCCGCCCACCAGCCGCCGTGGGCGCTCCGGGTGACGTGGGCGGGTAGGACGCGTGCGCCGGGCCGTTCGGGGGAGAACCAGTCGGTGGCGGGGAGGGTGTTGACGAGCATCCCTCCAGTACGGCGTACCGCGACCGCCTGGCGTCGCCCCGTTGACGGAAGCCTGGCGGTGGTGGGGCGCCTTCTGACGAATCCTTGGCGATGTCGCGAGGGGATGGTCCGCAACTGCTCGCAGCGCTGGTGTGGTTGACACCTCCGGCAGGACGGGATGCGCCTGCGTCGTCAAGGAGTCGTCGGCGGGGCGTCAGGGGTTCGTCAGGGAGAGTGAACCGGCTTGCCCCGGGGCGGCGGGGAGGGCTTTGATGGGGGACATGCACCGCTCGACACGCCACCACGACCGCCCGCCGCATAGCCGGCCGCGGATCGTCGCTGTCGCGGTCGCCACCGCCGTCCGGTAGGACCGAGCCGCTACCCCGCTCGGCGCCGGCCGTGGGCACGGATCCGGTGGCTTCCACCGGTCCCGTGCTGATCACCGCCGCCCGTCCCTCGGCTCCAACCGGCTCCGAGGGCCCGGGGACGGGCGCGCGTTCGTTCCTCGCACCACACCCCTTTCGCACCGGCGGCCCCGGAGGCGCACGGCTTCGTGCCACGCCGCCTTCGCACCCCGCCGGTGCCTTTCCACCCTTGGATGGGTCATGTCCGACGCTGTTCTGTCCGCCCGCACCGCCCTCGTCACCGGCGCCTCCTCCGGGATCGGCTGGGAGACCGCCCGGCTGCTCGCCGGGCACGGCGCGACCGTGCTGGTGCACGCCCGCACCACCGCCGAGACCGAGGCGGCCGTCGAGCGGCTGGTCGACGCGGGTGTCCGACGGGACCGACTCGTCGAGCTGGCAGCCGACTTCACGAGGCTGTCCGAGGTCGCGGTGCTCGCCGGCACGGTCGTCAAGCACTACCCGGCCCTCGACCTGCTGGTGAACAACGCCGCCGCGATGGCGCCCGAGCGCTGCACCCTCACCGACGACGGCAACGAGGTCTCGCTGCAGGTCAACTTCCTCGCCGCGCACCTGCTGGCGAAACTGCTGCGCGCCCCGCTCTCGGCGGCCGGCGACGCCCGGATCGTCAACGTGTCCTCGTCCCTGCACCGGACCGCCTCGATGAACTGGTCGGATCCGCACCGGGTGAAGAAGTACTCGCGGGTCGCCGCGTACGCACAGTCGCAGCTCGCCCTCACCATGGCGACCGCCGACATGGCCCCGACCGGCTCCGGGATCACCGCCGTCAGCGTCAACCCCGGCCTGTGCGACACCGCGCTGCTGCCGCTGTACGGGCGGGTCGGCGCGCCGGCCGCCGACGGTGCGGCCGAGGTCGTCCGGCTTTGCCTGCCGGAGACGGTCGTCACCAACGGCGCTTACTTCGACGGCGGCACCATCGCGCCCACCGCGCAGGCCGCTCAGGAGGAACGCTCGCTCAAGCGCCTGGCCAAGCTGGCCGACCAGCTGGTCGGCCGGGCCGCCTGAACCGTACGACCCGAGAGACCGGAGGACCCGCGATGTCCAAGCGCGCCCGCAAGAAGAAGGCCCGCCGGAAGAAGAAGGCGAACCACGGCCGCAAGCCCGGGCAGTAACCCGCTGGCCCACCCGGTGCCGTGTGCCGCCGGCACCGGGTGCACTCCCTCGGCCCCTGAGGCCCGTCGTCCGGGTGTGCGGACGGTGGGCCTCAGGGGTTGTGGCATGTCCGGTCGCGGAAGCTCGAACCGACACGGGCCGTCCGCGCCACCTGCTGGCGGAACCCGGGGCCGGCTGCCGGTTCCGGCCCTGACCCGGCTGAAATCCGGAACGCCGAAACTCACGTTCCGTGTCGGGGCTCATCTCTTTCGGCCCAAGGCTCCTGTGAGTATCAACGGCCCTTCTGCGCAAAGGCGTTCAACAGAATTCGCGCCCTCTTGACACCTCTCGCATGGATCGCGTCAGGATTACCTGCGGAATCTCGGAATCGACCTTCTGCACTGTCATCGTGCTTTCCGATCGGATCCGTTCGGGTCCGAATGCGAAGGAGAGCACGAGTTGTCGAGGATCAGGTTGGCGGCGGTGGCCGCGGGCCTCAGCACCCTGGCCGTCGCGGGTCTGGCCGGGCCGGCGGCGGCCGACGGGAGTTACGACCCGGGCAAGGAGAACTGCAACGCCGCGAACGTGGTGACGCCGGGTTCCACCGCCCTGGTGTGGTGCATCCAGCAGGCGCAACAGAGCGGTGAGGCCAAGCGGAAGGCGCGCGAGGACTTCGTCAAAGGGCTGCTCGACCTGCTGGTGAAGCAGACGAACGGCTACTACAACGTGATGATCTTCGACATCAGGGGCAACAACGCCTTCGGGGATCCGTGGTACGTCCACAACTACGAGGAGCACCTGGAGGATGTCGACTTCACGTACGACGTCACCTACCGCCACCAGACCTCGCGGGAGGACCAGACCTACCGGATCTGGATCTTCCACGGTGGCGGCATGTTCGCCAACGGATTCGACGGCGGCTGGGGGAACTGGGCGTTCTACGGCCTGTTCGACCGGACCAGCCGCGAGCACAACTGGGCCTATCCGCCGGGCACCAGCCGCCCCGGCCAGCGGTACAACCACACCGATGCCGTAGTGAACTTCCGGCGGACGCTTACCAGTGCCGTCCCGTCCGGCACGCCGGCCCAGCCTGGCCAGATCGCCTCGCCGTTCGTGCCCACCGTTCCCGCTGTCCCCAGGGGCGGGGAGCCCGCCACGCCGGGCGTGCCGATACAGCCAGGCAAGCCTGCCCACCCCGGCAAGCCCGGCGGGCCTGCCAAGCCAGGCAGGCCGTCCGGCTCGGGCCGCCCGCCGCAGGACACCCCGGTGTACCTGCGGACGGTCAACGGCCTCGGCGCCGTCGCCACCGACGACGCCCCGGGCTCGACGGTGATCGCCGACAAGCTCGGCGGCGCCGGCTCCCGCTGGACGTTCAAGGATGCCGGTGGCGGCCGCTACCGGATCACCAACGGCCTCGGCCCGGAGCTCACCGAGAACACCAACACCTACTTCGCCGACGTCAACGGCTGGAAGGGAAGCTCGGAGCAGAGGTGGGAGGTCCTCAGCATCACGGGTGACGCGTACCGGATCAGGATCAGCGACCAGGACTGCCTGACCTACCACGCGGACCGGAAGACGCTCGGCGTGTGGACCTGCGACGGGTCCGCCGAGCAGCAGTGGCCGATCACCCGCTGAGGCACCGCCAATGCTGCGTCAAGACGGTCGTCGAAGGCATCAAGGACGCGTCAGGAGCGACGGACGGATGTTCGACCGCATCTAGCGTGAGCTGCGAGGAAACGGTTCGCTGCCCGGGCGTGGGGCCTGGCGGCGAACCGTTTGCCGAACCCCGACCCCCGGCGGGTTCCTCCGGGACAGGTTCGGCGGCCAGTGAGAAACAGGGGAGGGGGCGCGCGGCGATGCCAACGGGAACGTCGAGCGGTACGGCTGTCATGGGGACAACGCTCGCGTCGGAGACGGCGCGACAGGAGACGGCCGTACCGCTCCCCGTGCCGCGCGCCCCCCGGAACAGGCTCGGAGACTCCTGGCGCAGCCGGGCGTGGTGGAACACCCCGCGCCTGGTGCGCGGGCTCACCGGCCTCTGCCTGGTGGCGCTGCGTTCCGCGGGCACGGCGACCGGTGCCGTTCCGGGCGGGGCCCGGGAGCGAACGGACGTCATCGGTCACGAGGCCGCCCCGCAGGTGGTGCGTTCGGCGGACCTGTACTTCGCGCTCAACGACATGGACGCCCAGGCCGCGAACCTGCTGCTGTTCGGCGCCGATCCGGACTACGCCGCGCTGCGCAAGGAGACCCTGGACACCTACGAACAGCGGCGCACCCGGGCCGACACCGACCTGCAGCGCGTCACGGAAGCGGTGGCGGGCGATGCGGCCGGGCAGCGGGCCGTGCAGACCGTCATCGGTGAACTCGGCCGCTACAAAGCCCTGGTGGCCCGCGCCCAGCTGCTGGAGGAGCAGGCCCACGCCGCGGCTGGCCGGCCCTCGGCGGACGCCCTGGCGGTGGCGCTCGCCCTGACCGTGCTGGGCGTGCGGCCGCGCCTGCGCGAGTTCGCCTGACCGGGCCGTGGGAAGCCGCAGAGCGGGGCCGTGGCCCGAGGCCGGGCTCCATGGCCGTCCAGGGAAGCCCGGGTCGTTTCCGCGTCCGGGAGCGGCGTGAGTGACCTACAGTGCTGATCGCAGTGCGCAGTTGCGTATGCAGTGCGTCGCATGGGCCTGCGGCCAGCGGATGACCGGACGATCGGAGGACCACTATGCGCCCGCGGTGGGTGTACGGGCTGATCAGTGCGGTCTGCACCGTGCTGTTCGTGGCCTCTGCCGTCGTGGGCGGCATCGCCGACGAGCGCCGGATCGGATGGCTGTCCACGGTCTGCGTCTATCCCGCCGGATTCTCGCTCGGGATCGGTCTGATCATGTTCGGCAGGGCCGCCCTGCCGGACGGATGGCTGCGCCGGCAGATGTTCCGCTTCCCGCCGTCGGCGGACCACGGCGAGTAGAGCGCCTGCCCCGGGCGGGGACTGAGGCGATCGGCGGTGGACCGGGCTTCAGGTCCGGTCCGGCCGCGCCAACGAGAACTCGCAGTCGGATTCCGTCTGCCCCTGGAGGAAGACCAGGCGCACGGTGAGCGGGCCGGTCTTCGCATCGATCGCCGGCTGCCCGGGGGTGGAACCGTCCGTCCGCAGACCGTCGGCGCTCAGCCCGTGGGCACCGCCGTAGTCGGTGTACTGGTTGCCGAGGTCGTCGGCGGCCTCCAGCCAGAGGATCACCATCGACCTGCCCGATGGGCCGTTCGTGTTCGGCCCACTGCCTCCGGACCCGGTATCCCCGTGGGCTGGTCAGGGCTCGTAGCGGTAGCCCATGCCGGCCTCGGTGATGAGGTGGCGGGGGTGAGCGGGGTCGGGTTCGAGCTTGCGGCGCAGGCCCGCAACATAGACGCGCAGGTAGTGGCGCTGCTTCTCGGCGGTGGGGCCCCAGACTTCTTGCAGGATCTGTCGGCCGGACACCAGGTGGCCCGGGTTGGCCAGCAGGAGTGTGAGGATCTTCCACTCGATGGGGGTGAGCCGGACGGGCCCGTCCGGTCCGGCGGCGGTGGTGGTGTCCGTGTCGATCTCGTACTCGCCGATCCTGGGGTTCTGTTCGCGTACGAGGTGGAGCGGTCTTCGCAGGGCGGCCCGCAGGCGGGCGAACAGCTCGTTGGGGTCGAACGGTTTGGTGACGTAGTCGTCGGCGCCGGAGTCGAGGGCGCGGATCGTCTCCTCGGGGTCGGTGCGGCCGGACAGGACGATGATCGGCGCGTCGAGGTGGGCGCGCAGGCTGCGGAGGACGTCGATGCCGTCGAGGTCGGGCAGGCCGAGGTCGAGGAGGACGGCGTCGGGCGTTTCGTTCTCGGCCACGTCGAGGGCCTCCCGGCCGCTGCTCGCGGTGAGGACCGCGTACTGGCGGGCGCGGAGGTTGAGCTGCAGGGTCCGCAGCAGCAGGGGATCGTCGTCGACCAGGAGAATTCGGCTCACTGCTCCTCCTCGACCTGTGTGGCTGCGGGCAGGGTGAGCAGCATGGTGGTGCCGCCGCCGGGGGTGTCCTCGACCTCCAGGGTGCCGCCCATGGCTTCGGCGAGGCCGCGGGAGAGGGCGAGGCCGAGGCCGACGCCGGTGGTGTTGTCGGTGTCGCCGAGGCGTTGGAAGGGCAGGAAGACCCGGTCGCGGTCCTCGGGGGCGATGCCGGGGCCGCGGTCGACGACACGGATCTCGACCTGGTCGGCGTGGTGGCTGGCGGTGACCAGGACGGGCGCGCCGGGGGCGTTGTGCCGCAGTGCGTTGGCGATGAGGTTGGCCAGGACGCGTTCCAGCAGGGGCGGGTCGGCGAGCACCGGCGGGGCGGTGTCCAGGTCGAGGGGCTGGACGGCGGCGTCCGGGTCGGCGAGGGAGTCCATGGCTCGGGGCAGTACTTCGTCGAGCTGGGCGGCCTCCAGGTGGAGGGTGAGGGCGCCGGCCTGGAGGCGGCTCATGTCGAGGAGGTTGTCGACCAGTGCGGTGAGCTTGAGCAGTGACTCGTTGGCCATGGTGAGCAGTTCGTCGCGGTCGGCGGGGGCGAACTCCACGTCCGCGCTGAGCAGCGAGCCGACGGCGGCGAGGGCGGCGGCGAGCGGGGTGCGCAGGTCGTGGCTGACGGCGGCGAGCAGGGCGGTGCGCATCTTGTCGGCGGCCTTGATCGGTTCGACCTCGGCGGCGGCGGTGGCGAGGCGGTCGCGTTCCAGCGCGGCGGCGATGTGTGCGGTGAAGGCGGTCAGCACGCGCTGGTCGGCGGCGGACAGCCGGCGGCCGGCCAGGATCAGCAGCGCGTCCGGTCCGGCCGGCAGTTCGGTGACCGTACGGTCCGCGGCCGGGTCGCCGTCGGAGTCTCCCCCAGACTCCGTCCGGGGGGACCCCCATCGGGCGATGGTGCCGCCGTCGCGATCCAGCAGGGCGACGGAGTCCAGGCCGAAGGCGGTGCGGGTCTTGTCCAGCAGGGCGGGCAGGGCGTCGGCGCCGCGCAGCACGCTGCCGGCCAGGGTGGAGAGGGTCTCGGCCTCGGCGGTAGCGCGGGCGGCCCGGGTGGTGAGCCTGGCGGCGTGGTCGACGACGGTGGAGACGATGAGCGCGACGACCGCGAACACCACCAGGGCGATGAAGTTGTTGGTCTCGTCGATGGTGAAGGTGTGGACGGGCGGGATGAAGAAGTAGTTGAGCAGCAGCGACGCCACCAGCGAGGCCAGCAGTGCCGAGGTCGCGCCGCCGAGCAAGGCGACGGCCACGACGCCGAGTTGGAAGATCAGCGCGTCCGTCGTGAGGTTGACCGAGTGATGGAACTGGGACAGTACGGCTGTCAGCAGCGCGGGCACCACCAGGCCGGCGGCGAAGCCGGCGATGGTGCGGCGCTTGGAGTGGCGGCGGCCGAGCGATGGCAGTCGGCCGCGGCCGGTGAACTCGTGGGTGACCATGTGGACGTCGATGTCCTCGGACGCGTCGATGGTCGTCTGGCCGTTTCCGGGGCCGGTGAGGAAACGGTTGATCCGGCCGCGGCGGCTGGTCCCGAGCACCAGCTGGGTGGCGTTGTGAGCGCGGGCGAAGGCCAGTAGCGCGGTGGGCACGTCGTCGCCGACGACCACGTGGTAGCTGCCGCCCAGGTCCTCCACCAACTGCCGCTGTTGGGCGAGCGCGCCGGGCGAGGCGCCGGCGAGGCCGTCGCTGCGGGTGATGTGGACGGCGAGCAGTTCGCCGCCGGCGGTGCGGTCGGCGATCCGGGCGGCGCGGCGGATGATCGTTTCGCCTTCGGGGCCGCCGGTGAGGGCGACCACGACGCGTTCGCGGGTCTCCCAGACCCGGTCGATGTTGTGAGTCGCGCGGTAGTCGCGCAGTCCTTCGTCGACCCGTCCGGCGACCCAGAGCAGGGCGAGTTCGCGCAGGGCGGTGAGGTTGCCGACCCGGAAGTAGTTGGACAGGGCCGCGTCGACCTTCTCGGCCTTGTAGACGTTGCCGTGGGCCATGCGGCGGCGCAGCGCCTGCGGGGCCATGTCGACGAGTTCGATCTGGTCGGCCCGGCGGACGACCTCGTCCGGGACGGTCTCGCGCTGCGGGATACCGGTGATCTTCCGGACGACGTCGTTGAGTGATTCCAGGTGCTGGATGTTGACGGTGGTGATGACGTCGATGCCGGCGGCGAGCAGTTCCTCGATGTCCTGCCAGCGCTTGGCGTTGCGGCCGCCGGGGATGTTGGTGTGGGCGAGTTCGTCGACCAGGACGACGGAGGGGCGGCGGGCCAGCACGGCGTCGAGGTCCATCTCCTCGAACTCGGCGTCGCGGTAGGAGCGGTGGACGCGGGGGACGATGTCAAGTCCGTCGAGCATCCCTGCGGTGTGCTTGCGCCCGTGGGTCTCGATGAAGCCGACGACCACGTCCGCGCCGCGATCCCGCCGGCGGTGGGCCTCGTCCAGCATCCGGTACGTCTTGCCGACGCCGGGGGCCGATCCGAGGTAGACCCGCAGCCGTCCGCGGCGATGAACGGTGCCGGGAATGAGGTCAGGGGACATGGGTGCTGCGCTTTCTGACGAAGGGCGGCCGGTACGAAGGGGTGTCCGGGAAAGGCGGACCGTGGAGTGTGGTCCGCTGGGACGGCGCGCAACGCGGGTGACCGACCCGGGCACGCAGGTGGTCCTGCGCGCTCGGGCCGGTCTGGATCCTCAGGTCGCCGCGGCGATCACTTCGTCTCGCTCACGGCCTTGTTGAGCAGGACGACGTTGACGCCCTCCTGGCCGAGGAAGCCGAGCGAGCGGCCCTCGGTGTACTTGTCGATGAGCTGGTTCAGCGTGTCGGCCGGCAGGTTGCGTTCCTTGGCGACCCGGTTGACCTGCTCCTTGGCGTAGGCCACGGAGATGTGCGGGTCGAGGCCGGAGGCGGAGGCGGTCAGCGCGTCGGCCGGGACGCTCGCCGGGTCGACGCCGTCGAAGGCGGCGACGGCGGCGCGGCGGTCGTTGACGGCCTTCAGCAGGTCGTCGCTGTTCGGGCCGAGGTTGCTGGCGCCCGAGTTGTCGCCGGCGTAGTTGTTGGCGGACGGCCGGGGCTGGAACCACTTCGGGTCCGGCTGAGCCTCCTCCTTCGGGTCGTCCGGGTTTTTCTTCGGCAGGTTGTAGTTCTGGCCGAGCAGGCTGGACCCGACCGCCTTGCCGTCGGACTTCACGATCGAGCCGTTGGCCTTGTCGCTGAACACGGCCTGGCTGATGCCGGTGATCAGCAGCGGATAGGCGATGCCGCACAGGACGGTCATCACCAGCAGCGCCCGCAGCGCGGTGAGGTGGGTGCGCACGATGGTGGGCATGGTTCTCGTTCTCTCAGCTCAGACCGGGGATGAACTGGACGATCAGGTCGATCAGCTTGATGCCGACGAACGGCACCACCAGACCGCCGACGCCGTAGACCCCGATGTTGCGGGCCAGCAGCGAACTCGCGTCGGAGGGCCGGTACTTGACGCCGCGCAGGGCGAGCGGGATCAGGCCGATGATGACCAGGGCGTTGAAGATGATCGCCGAGGTGATCGCGGACTGGGGGCTGTGCAGGCCCATGATGTTCAGGTGCTTCAGGCCCGGGTAGACCCCGGCGAACATCGCGGGGATGATCGCGAAGTACTTGGCCACGTCGTTCGAGATCGAGAACGTGGTCAGCGCGCCACGGGTGATCAGCAGCTGCTTGCCGATCTCCACGATCTCGATCAGCTTGGTCGGGTTGGAGTCCAGGTCGACCATGTTGCCGGCCTCCTTGGCCGCCATGGTCCCGGTGTTCATCGCGACGCCGACGTCGGCCTGGGCGAGCGCGGGGGCGTCGTTGGTGCCGTCGCCGGTCATCGCGACCAGCTTCCCGCCCTCCTGCTCCTTCTTGATCAGGGCCATCTTGTCCTCGGGGGTGGCCTCGGCGAGGAAGTCGTCGACGCCGGCCTCCTCCGCGATCGCCTT
>NZ_JBEZIQ010000017.1:0-161555 GCF_040651155.1 Kitasatospora sp. NPDC048545 | reverse complement strand
TGCCGTTCGTGACGGCGCAGATCCGGTCTCCCTCGACGATGAGGCGGTGGTCCTCCACGACACCGCCGGGCAGCACGAGTCGGGCGCCGGCCAGGGCAGTTCGGTCACGGTCCGCGGTGGTCACGCGGTCACCTCCATGGTGAGCAGATCCCAGGCGAGCAGGCCGGCGCCCAGGGACGCGGCGGTGTCTTTGAGCATGGCGGGTACGACCTTGGGGGGCATCTGGAAGGTCAGGCGCTCGGTGACGGCCGCGCGCAGCGGAGTGAAGAGGGTGTCGCCGGCCTCGGCCAGCCCGCCGCCGACGATCACCGTGGACGGGTCGAGCAGGCTCTGGGCGAGGACGATGCCGTCGGCGAGGGCGTCGACGGCGCGCTGCCAGACCGCGAGGGCGCGGTCGTCCCCGGCGTCCACCGCGGCGGCGCAGGATGCCGCGTCGGCGTCGGGGTCGCCGCTGGCCCCGGCCCAGGCACGGGAGACGGCGGAGGCGGAGGCCAGCGTCTCCAGGCAGCCGCGGGCGCCGCAGCCGCACTGCGGGCCGCCCGGGCGGACCACGACGTGGCCGATCTCCCCGCCGTAGCCGTGCGCGCCCGCCTCGATCCGGCCGTCGATGCCGATGGCGCCGGCGATGCCGGTGCCCAGGGCGACGAACAGGAAGCGGTCGACGCCCCGGCCGGCGCCGAGGCGGCCCTCGGCCAGGCCGCCCGACCGCACGTCATGGCCGAGGGCCACCGGCATCGCGACGCCGTCGGGGCCCGCCAGGCGCTCGCCGAGGAGCCTGCGCAGGGGCAGTTCCCGCCAGCCGAGGTTGGCGGAGAAGACCGCGATCCCGTTCTTCTCGTCGATCGTGCCCGGGACGGCGACGCCGGCCGCGAGCGGGGCGACGCCGAAACGGCTGCGGCCCTCGTCCGCCAGGTCGGTGGCGAAGTCGAGGATGGCGGTCACGACGGCGTCCGTGCCGTGCTCCCGCCCGGTCGGTCGGCGTGCCTCGAACAGCACGGAGCCGTCCTGGGCGAGCAGCGCGGCCTTCATGCCGGTGCCGCCTACATCGAGTGCGATGACGTGCTTCACGGAGGACAGTTTCCCTTGGGTGGGTAGAAGAGGTCTAGTCCAGTTGTCGGATTGGTCTGGTCCATGTGGGGTGAGCTTTGTCGCAGCTGCGGCGGTGTGCGGCGCTTTGGGGTGGGGCGTACGGGGGGTGTCCCGGGGTGGTCCGGGGGTTGCCCCGGAGACGATCCCGGCGTGCGCGGTTGCGCATCGTGCAACGACCCGGGGCACTTCGGTAACTACTGCGGCGGGGTGCCCCAGTGGTGTGGACCAGTGGTCGGCAGGTTTGACAGTGTGGCGCCTCCCCCCTGCCGGAGTCCCTCGTTCCGGCGGCAGTTCTTCCCCTAAGGCGGTACCCGCGTTGAACAGGCGCGTCCACGTTCCCACCCGTGTGCTCGGTCGTGTGCTGGCCGGAGCACTGGCACTCACCGCGGTCGGCGCGTGCGGCGGGCAGGGCGAGGGGACCGTCACCCTCAAGCTGGTCGCCGCGGACTACGGGGAGAACCAGGAGACCGGCTCCGCGCACTACTGGGACGCGGTGGCCAGGGCCTTCGAGGCCGCCAACCCCGGGATCAAGGTCAGCGTCGAGGTGGACGGCTGGACCGAGATCGGCAAGAAGGTCGAGGACATGATTGCGGCCGGGAAGTCCCCGGACCTGCTGCAGACCGGCGGCTTCGCGGACCAGGTCGCCGCGGGCCGGCTGTACCCGGCGTCGGACGTCCTCTCGGTGGATACCCAGGCGAACTTCCTGGACACCTTCGCGCACGCCGGCCAGGTGCTCGGGACGCAGTACGGGATCCCGTTCGTGTCCTCGTCCCGGGTGCTCTTCTACAACAAGGCGATGTTCCGGCAGGCGGGGATCACGCAGCCGCCCGCCACCTGGAACGAGCTGAAGCAGGACGCGGAGAAGATCAGGGCCAAGGTGCCGGGCGTGACCCCGTACGGTCTCCCGCTCGGGCCGGAGGAGGCGCCGGCGGAGTCCATGCTGTGGACGCTGAGCGGCGGCGGGAGCATCTCCGACGACGTCGGCAACTACACCATCGACAGCGCCCAGAACCAGGCCACCTTCAGCTGGCTGAAGAGCAACCTGGTGGCGACCGGGCTGACGTACCCGGACCCGGGGAAGATGAACCGCACCCCGGTGTTCCAGGACTTCGCGGCCGGCAAGGTCGCGATGCTCAACGGGCACCCGACGCTGCTGCGGATGGCGACCGCGGGAAACATCGACTTCGGGACGGCGCCGATCCCGAAGAAGGACGGCGTCGGACGGACCGGGAGCCTCGGGGTCGCGGACTGGATGATGGCGTTCAAGGCGAACGGACACAAGAACGAGATCAAGAAGTTCCTGTCGTTCGTCTACAACCGGGACAACCAGCTGAAGTTCGACGAGCGGTACAACCTGCTGCCGGTCACCCAGGACGCGTTCGACCAGATGTCGACGGACCCGAAGCACGCCGACCTCAAGCAGTTCGCGGTCGGGCTGGCCAACGCGAGCTTCTACCCGTTCGGGGACCCGGCGTGGGGCGAGGTCAGCAATCGGATCAAGGCCGGGATCGGGCAGGCCGTGACGGGCGACCCGAAGCAGGTGCTCGGGGGGCTGCAGGACGCGGCGGTGAACGAGGCGACGCGGGTCCGCAAGTAGCGTCCGGCCGTGGGGCCCGGTCCCGGGGGTTCCGGGGCCGGGCCCCTGCGCGTCCGCGTCCGCGGGGGGAACGCGCTCGGGGGAACGCGTCCGGCGGGAGCGGGGAGCGTGATCAGGGGGAACGCGCTCAGGGGAGCGTGATCGCGTAGGCCTTGCGGAGCGTCTCGTGGACCGTCCAGGTGGTGCGGTCGCCCTCGCGCAGCACCGCGCAGTCGCCCGGACCGACCTCCAGGGTCGAGCCGCCCTCGACCTCGATGGTGGCCCGGCCGCTGAGGACCACGAACATCTCGTCGGCCTCGACGTCCGTGACCACGCCGGGGGTGATCTGCCAGATGCCGCGCAGCTGTCGGCCGTCGGCGGACTCGGAGAGGACCCGGCCGGTGACCTCGGGCGTGCCGGAGACGATCTGCGCGGGGTCGAGCGGGTCGGGTTCGAGGTCGGCGGCGGGGATGTGCACGGCGAAGCTGGGCGTGGTCATGGGGATGACGCTAGCCGGGCCGACGAAGCGGTGGGGCGAGCACTGTGTGTCGGGGTCGCGCGGGAGAATGACACTCCGTAGTGGCGGGCGGAGGTGTGCGCGGTGGGCGAGCTGAGCGAGCGGGATCGGGCGGTGCTGGCGCTGGAGGGGCGGCAGTGGCGAACGGCGGGGGCCAAGGAGCGGGCGATCAGGGAGGAGCTGGGGCTTTCCTCAACCCGGTACTACCAGCTGCTGAACGCGCTGCTGGACCGGGAGGAGGCGCTGGCGCACGCCCCGGTGCTGGTGAACCGCCTGCGGCGGGTGCGGGCCGCCCGGCGGGAGGCCCGCTGACGCGGGCGTTCGACGCGGGCGTTCCGCGCCGGGACCGGGGGTAAGGGCCTCGGTATGGGATTCGAAGAGACGTGGGTGCCGGGGACCGAGGCCGGGCGGGACGGGGTGCGGGCGATCCTGCGGGCGCCCCGGGACACCGTGATCGGCCTGGACTTCGACGGGACCCTGGCACCGATCGTGGCCGACCCGAGCCTGGCCCGCGCGCACCCCGGGGTGGCCGGCGCGCTGCGGGTGCTGGCACCCGAGGTGCGGGCCGTGGTGGTGGTGACGGGACGGCCTGCGGCGCTGGCCGTGGAGTACGGGGGACTGGCCGGGGTGCCCGGGGTCGTGGTGCTGGGACACTACGGCGCCGAGCGGTGGGAGGACGGCGAGCTGACGGCGCCGCAGGTGCACCCCGGGGTGGCGGGTGCGCGGGAGGCGTTGCCCGGGGTGCTGGCGCGGGCCGGGGCGCCCGAGGGCACCGGCCTGGAGGACAAGGGCCGTTCGGTCGCCGTGCACACCCGGCGGACGGCGGCGCCCGAGGAGGCGCTGGAACTGTTGCGGGCGCCGGTCGGGGAGCTGGCGGCCGAGCACGGACTGGTGGTGGAACCCGGCCGGCTGGTGCTGGAACTGCGGCCGCCGGGCGTGGACAAGGGGGCGGCGCTGACCGGCTTCCTCCGGGAACGGGCCGCCGGATCGGTGCTGTACGCGGGGGACGACCTGGGGGACGTGGCGGCCTTCGCGGCGGTGGAGAAGCTGCGGGGCGAGGGGATGGCCGGGCTGCTGGTGTGCAGTGCGGCGGTGGGGGACGCACCGGTGCGCGAACTCGCCGACCGGGCGGACCTGGTGGTCCCGGGCCCGGCCGGCGTGGTGGAACTGCTGGAATCGCTGGGTCAGGCGCTCACAGCGCGTTGAGCTGGTCGAGGAACCACTGCTGCGGGGGGAGCGCGGTGGCTGCCGCCGCGAGGCGCTTGGTCCGGTCGGCGCGTTCCGCCTCGGGCATGGTGAGGGCGGTGTGCAGCGCGTCGGCGGTGGCGATGACGTCGTACGGGTTGACCGTCAGGGCGTTGTCGGCGAGTTCCGCGTAGGCGCCGGCCTCCCGGGAGAGGACCAGGGCGCAGCCGCGGTCGGAGACCACGGGGACCTCCTTGGCCACCAGGTTCATGCCGTCCCGGATGGGATTGACCAGGGCCACGTCGGCCAGGCGGTAAGCGGCCAGGGAACGCGGGAAGTCGTCGTCGACGTGCAGGATCAGCGGCTTCCAGGTGGGGGTGGCGAACTCGGCGTCGATCTCCCCCGCGAGGCGCCGGACGGCCGCCGTGTAGTCCCGGTACTCGGCCAGGTCGGTCCGGGACGGGTAGGCGAACGCGATGTGGACCACCCGGTCGTGCCACTCGGGGCGGGTACGGAGCAGGTGCCGGTAGGCCTGGAGGCCGCGGACGATGTTCTTGCTCAGCTCGGTGCGGTCGACCCGGACGATGGTGCGGCGGTCGCCGACGGCCTCGCGCAGGATGGCGAGGCGCTCGTCCACGTCGGGCCGGCGGGAGCGTTCGCGCAGGAAGTCGGCGTCGGCACCGAGGGCGTGCACGCCGAGGCGGGTGGTGCGGCCGTCGAGGGTGACGGTGAGCGCCTCGTGGTCGACGGCGGCGCCGAGCAGGTCCTCGCAGCAGGCGGCGAAGGCGCGGGCCCAGCGCTCGGTGAGGAAACCGGCCCGGTCGGCGCCCAGGATGCCGGTGAGGACGTCACGGGCGACGTCGTCGGGCAGCATCCGGTAGTAGTCGGGCGGGGCCCACGGGGTGTGCGAGAAGTGGCCGATCCGCAGGTCGGGACGGGCGGCGCGGAGCAGGGCCGGGGCCAGGGAGAGGTGGTAGTCCTGCACGAGCACCGCGGCGTCCGGGGCGGCTTCGGCAGCCAGCGCCTCGGCGAAGGCAGCGTTGTAGGCCCGGTAGGCGGCCCACTCGGTGCGGAACCCGGCGTCGAAGGCGGGCGCGGTGGGGGTCGCGTAGAGCAGGTGGTGGACGAACCAGAGGGTGGAGTTGGCGACGCCGTTGTAGGCGCGGGCGAAGGTCTCGGGGTCGATGTCCAGCATCCGGACGGCCTGCCCGCCGACGTCGTGGCCGGCCAGGTCGAGGCGGCCGTCGGGGGCCTGCGCGGCGGCTCTGCGGTCCGCGGCGTTGAGGGCCGCGCAGACCCAGACGGCGTTCGGGTCGTCGATCGCGGAGAGGCCGGACACCAGCCCCCCGCCGCCGCGCCGCAGAGTCAGTGTGCCGTCGTCGGCGGTGCTGAAGGACACCGGTCCCCGGTTGGAGGCCACCAGGACGGGGGCGGTGCCGGTCGCACTCGAACGTTCGGTCGTGAGATCGCCCATGGTTGGGATGTTGCCGGGGCTCCGGCGTGGCAAACCCCTCAGTGCCGGGTGGCGTATTCGGGGACGGTGTGCATCGGGGGGCGTTCCAGGGCGGTGATCTCGTAGGTGCGGGGGGTGAAGATGGGGGTGTCCCCGGCCGGGGGCCGGGGGCGGGGGTCCGGGTCGCGGGTGAACTGGGTGAGCTGTGGGTGGACCAGGTCGGCGGAGGCCTTGAGCCGGTGGGCGCGGTCGAGGCGTTCGAGGGCGGTGCGGTAGATGGTGGCGGCCATCCGGCCGAGGGCCTGGCCGTCCTGGTGGCGGTGGTGCCGGACGCCGACGTCCACCTGGGCCAGGGCGTCCAGGCCGACCAGTTCCAACGCGTCCACCAGCAGGCCGAGTTCGACGCCGTACCCGGTCGGGAAGGGCAGCCGTTCGAGCAGTGAGCGGCGGGCCGCGTACTCGCCGCCGAGGGGCTGGACGAACCCGGCGAGCTCCGGCCAGTGGAGGTTGAGGAGGGGGCGGGCGACGAGTTCGGTGACGCGGCCGCCGCCGGCCGGGACGACAGCGCCGGACTCCGTCTCCAGCGGGCGGTCGTACATGGCCTTGACCAGGTGGATGGACTCGTCGGTCAGCAGGGGGCCGACGATGCCGGAGACGAAGGCCGGGTCGAACTCGCGCAGGTCGGCGTCCACGAAGCAGACGATGTCGCCGCGGGTGACCAGCAGCGACCGCCAGAGCACCTCGCCCTTGCCGGGGGCGGCGGGCAGCCGGGGCAGGATGGCGTCGCGGTGCTCCACCCGGGCGCCGGCCTCGGCGGCTACGGCGGCGGTGGCGTCGACGGAGCCGGAGTCGACCACGACGAGTTCGTCGACGAGCGGGAGGCGTTCCATCAGTTCGCGGCGGACGGTGCGGACGATGTCGCCGACGGTGGCCTCCTCGTCCAGGGCGGGGAGGACCACGCTGACCGTGCGCCCGGTGCGCTCCTTGGCCGCGAGGAGGGTGTGGACCGGCCGGTCGGCCGCGCTCCAGGATCGGCGGCGCAGCCAGGACGCCGCCTGCGGGAGCAGTGCGGGAGTCGGTTCGGCGGGCACGGAAGTCTCCTCGGCGGGTCGGGTGGGACGGGTCATCTCGCGTGGCGGACGGTCCCGTTCAGGATTGACGCCTTCGGATACAGTCTTCGTACAGCGGTCGGACCTTTGCACGCCGGGGTCACCGCTGAGCGCCACCACAATTTCACAAGCTCATCCAGAGGGACTGAGGGAACGGCCCGTTGACGTCCCGGCAACCTTCTCGCGCGGCTGTCGTCATACAGGCCCCGGCGGGACAGGTGCCAATTCCGGCCTGTGGCGCGACCGCGCTACGGGGAAGATGAGGAGAGAGGCCTCGCCATCATGGCTATCGACACTGTCGCACCTGTTTCCGTGGACCTCGGCCCGGCCGCCGCGCTGTCCTGTCGCGAGTGCGGCACCCGCTTCCCGCTCGGCCCCAGCTTCGCGTGCCTGGAGTGCTTCGGCCCGCTGGAGATCGCCTACGAGTTCGGCAGCGAGGGTGCGGAGGAGCTGCGCAAGCGGATCGAGGCCGGTCCGACGTCCGTCTGGCGCTACGCGCCGCTGCTGCCGGTGCCGGCCGACGTGGCGTCCAAGCCGAACCTGAACCCGGGCTGGACCCCGCTGGTGAAGGCGGACAACCTGGGCCGGGAGCTCGGCTTCACCGCTCAGCTGCACATCAAGGACGACTCCGGGAACCCGACGCACTCGTTCAAGGACCGCGTGGTGGCGTGCGCCATCGAGGCGGCGCGGGCGTTCGGCTACACCACGCTGTCCTGCTCCTCCACCGGCAA
Source organism: Kitasatospora sp. NPDC048545 (assembly GCF_040651155.1). Lineage (NCBI taxonomy): Bacteria > Bacillati > Actinomycetota > Actinomycetes > Kitasatosporales > Streptomycetaceae > Kitasatospora > Kitasatospora sp. NPDC048545. The sequence goes on along the minus strand of NZ_JBEZIQ010000017.1, from coordinate 153,895 downwards.
CCTGGCCGGCGCGGTGGGCGCGGCGGCCGCCCGGGCCGGGTTCCGGTCCTGCGTGTTCATCCCGCACGACCTGGAGCAGGGCAAGGTCGTCATGGCCGGGGTGTACGGCGGCGAGCTGATCGGCATCGAGGGCAACTACGACGACGTGAACCGCTTCTGCTCGGAGTTGATCGGCGACCCGGCCGGGGAGGGCTGGGGCTTCGTCAACGTCAACCTGCGGCCGTACTACGGCGAGGGTTCCAAGACGCTGGCGTACGAGATCTGCGAGCAGCTCGGCTGGCGGCTGCCGGAGCAGATCGTGATCCCGATCGCCTCGGGCTCGCAGTTGACGAAGATCGACAAGGGGCTGCAGGAGCTGATCAAGCTCGGCCTGGTCGAGGACCGGCCGTACCGGGTCTTCGGCGCCCAGGCGGAGGGCTGCTCGCCGGTGTCGGCCGCCTTCAAGGCCGGCCGGGACGTGATCCGACCGGTCAAGCCGGACACCATCGCCAAGTCGCTGGCGATCGGCAACCCGGCCGACGGCCCGTACGTGCTGGACATCGCCCGCCGCACGGGCGGCGCGGTCGAGGACGTCACGGACGCCGAGGTCGTGGCGGCGATCCGGCTGCTGGCGCGGACGGAGGGCATCTTCGCCGAGACCGCGGGCGGGGTGACCGTCGGCGTGCTGAAGAAGCTGGTCGAGACCGGGCAGCTGGATCCGGCCAAGGAGACCGTCGCGATCAACACCGGCGACGGCCTGAAGACCCTGGACGCCGTCTCCGACGCCGGGATGACCGCCGTCATCCGCCCGACGCTGGACTCCTTCCGCGCCGCCGGCCTGGTGTCCGCCTGAACCTCCCCCGTCCCGGCCCCGCCACCCGGGGGCCTCGCCCCGCAAGGCCCCACCCCGCTAGGAGAGCCATGAGCGCCAACGTCCGCATCCCCACCATCCTGCGCACCTACACCGGCGGCGCCGCCGAGGTGACCGCCGAGGGCGCGACCCTGGCCGAGGTCATCGCCGACCTGGAGAAGAACCACGCGGGCATCGCCGCCCGCCTGCTGGACGACACCGGCAAGCTGCGCCGCTTCGTCAACGTCTACGTGAACGACGACGACGTGCGCTTCGCCGAGGGCCTGGCGACCGAGATCAAGGACGGCGCCGGCGTCTCGATCATTCCGGCGGTGGCCGGCGGCTGCTGAGCCGCGACTTCCCGCCATTCGGCCGCCCGTGCGTACGGAATTCCGTTCTCCGTACGCACGGGTGGCCGGTTGCATTCCGGCTGGAATCTTTCCGAGTCGAGTCGGAGTAGAGTGTCGCTCGGTTGGGAACAGGGGTTCCCTCTCGACCGCCCGCGCTGTTCAGCCCGGGCGCGTCCGGCCGGTGAGACCGGCCCGGCAATCATGTCAGGCCGATGTCAGAATTACCGCGGGGATTTGGGTAATTCGTCCGCTATGTCCGGCGTGAAATGCCGATATTTTTCCGATTCGGCCCGTCCTGTCCCTTGATCGGGCAGTGGAATTACCGGCGGCTGACCCTGTTGCAGAGGGCGTCGGTCCGGATACATTCAGCGGCGGTCGACGCAGTCACCCGCTCACCGGACGCCGTTCGGCGCCCCGCGCGGAGGGCTGCGGCGTGCACGGCTGCGCCCAGGGGGGGTTCCCCGGGCCGGCCTTCAAACCAACCCGGGCCCGCGACCTGCGGGCACGTGAAGGGCCAGCACAGCACTAGGGGAGTTCGGAATGGCTCAGGGCACCGTCAAGTGGTTCAACGCGGAGAAGGGCTACGGCTTCATCGCGGTCGACGGTGGTGCGGACGTCTTCGTCCACTACAGCGCGATCCAGATGGACGGCTACCGCACCCTCGAGGAGGGCCAGCGGGTCGAGTTCGAGATTTCCCAGGGACAGAAGGGCCCGCAGGCGGACATGGTTCGCGCGGCGGTCTGACCCCTTCCGACTCCAGGAGCTCGGCCCGGCCCAGGGCTGGTGACCACTCGCTTCTCGACGGGCCCGCACGACACGCGTCGTGCGGGCCCGTCGGCGTTCCCGGGTGTTCCCGGCGTTTCCGGCCGTTCCCGGACGGCCCCGGGGCGGGCTCCGTGGCGGCTCGCGGGTCGGCGGCGGGGCTTGCACTCGACCACCCGGAGTGCTAATCATTGGCGTTAGCACTCACAGCGTGAGAGTGACAGCGGACCGGGTCGGTGAGGCCCCCGGGAGCGGTAGGGGAAAAGACCCCCGCACACCAGGGCCGTCCGTCGCGGGCACCCCTTGGTCCGAGCAGTCGACCGTGTCCCGGAGGACCACTTCTGATGGCCAAGATCATCGCCTTTGATGAGGAAGCTCGCCGCGGCCTTGAGCGTGGCATGAACCAGCTCGCCGACGCGGTGAAGGTCACGCTCGGCCCCAAGGGCCGCAACGTCGTGCTGGAGAAGAAGTGGGGCGCCCCCACGATCACCAACGACGGTGTCTCCATCGCCAAGGAGATCGAGCTCGAGGACCCGTACGAGAAGATCGGCGCGGAGCTCGTCAAGGAGGTCGCCAAGAAGACGGACGACGTCGCGGGTGACGGCACCACCACCGCCACCGTGCTCGCCCAGGCCCTGGTTCGCGAGGGTCTGCGCAACGTCGCCGCCGGCGCCAACCCGATGGCCCTGAAGCGCGGCATCGAGAAGGCCGTCGCCGCCGTCTCGGACCAGCTGCTGGCCCAGGCCAAGGACGTGGAGACCAAGGAGCAGATCGCCTCCACCGCCTCCATCTCCGCCGCTGACACCCAGATCGGCGAGCTCATCGCCGAGGCCATGGACAAGGTCGGCAAGGAAGGCGTCATCACCGTCGAGGAGAGCAACACCTTCGGTCTGGAGCTTGAGCTCACCGAGGGCATGCGCTTCGACAAGGGCTACATCTCGGCCTACTTCGCCACCGACCTGGAGCGGATGGAGGCGACCTTCGAGGACCCCTACATCCTCATCGCCAACTCCAAGATCGGCTCGGTCAAGGACCTCCTGCCGCTGCTGGAGAAGGTCATGCAGAGCGGCAAGCCGCTCGTCATCATCGCCGAGGACGTCGAGGGCGAGGCCCTGTCGACCCTGGTCGTGAACAAGATCCGCGGCACCTTCAAGTCCGTCGCCGTCAAGGCCCCGGGCTTCGGCGACCGCCGCAAGGCCATGCTCGGCGACATCGCCATCCTCACCGGTGGCACGGTCATCTCCGAGGAGGTCGGCCTCAAGCTGGAGAACGCCGGCATCGACCTGCTGGGCACCGCCCGCAAGGTGGTCATCACCAAGGACGAGACCACCATCGTCGACGGTGGCGGCGAGAGCGACCAGGTCGCCGGCCGCGTGAACCAGATCCGCGCCGAGATCGAGAACAGCGACTCGGACTACGACCGCGAGAAGCTCCAGGAGCGCCTCGCCAAGCTGGCCGGCGGCGTGGCCGTCATCAAGGCCGGCGCGGCCACCGAGGTGGAGCTCAAGGAGCGCAAGCACCGCATCGAGGACGCCGTCCGCAACGCCAAGGCCGCCGTCGAGGAGGGCATCGTCGCCGGTGGTGGCGTCGCCCTGCTGCAGGCCGGTGTCGCCTTCGACAAGCTGGAGCTGGAGGGCGACGAGGCCACCGGTGCCAACATCGTCAAGGTCGCGCTGGAGGCCCCGATCAAGCAGATCGCGACCAACGCCGGCCTGGAGGGTGGCGTCGTGGTGGAGAAGGTTCGCAACCTCCCCGCCGGTCACGGCCTGAACGCCGCCACCAACGAGTACGTCGACCTGGTCGCCGTGGGCATCATCGACCCGGCCAAGGTCACCCGCTCCGCGCTGCAGAACGCCGCCTCCATCGCGGCGCTGTTCCTCACCACCGAGGCCGTCATCGCCGACAAGCCGGAGAAGGCCGCTGCGGCCGCCGGCGGCGGCATGCCGGGCGGTGACATGGACTTCTGATCCTGATCGTTCCGATCGGATCGGTGGTACCTCGTCCGCGTGGGCGGTTCCCTTCGGGGGGCCGCCCACGCGGCGTTTCGGCGTTGCGACGTGTCGACGGAGAATGGACGGATGGCTGCTGACGACATCGAGACCGCCCTGCACAACGCGCGGGCACTGATCCTGGCCGACCTCACCGCGCGGGACGTGGCGGACGCCGCCGTCGTCTCGCTGGTGGAGCAGGCCGTGACGCACCGCCGCTGGTGGCTGGAGCAGTGGCCGGACGGCACCGAGTACGTGCTCGGACTGGTCGCCCAGGACGTCCAGGACGCGCTGCTGGAGGCGTACGGGCGCTGGCCGCTGTGCAGCGAGTGCGCGGCCGACGGGGACCCGCACGCGCTGGGCGTGGAGCCGGAGCTGGGGCCCGATCCGCACTGGGTGTGCGGCAAGGAGGGCGCGGTGGTGGCGCCGGTCGGGAAGCTGCCCTAGGTCAGGCCTGGTCCTCCAGCCGCCGGAGTTCGGCCGTCAGGTTGGCGCGGGCGGCGTCCGTGAAGCGCTCGTGGGCGGCGGGGGTGCGGTAGAGCGCGGGCAGGGCCAGGAGCCCGCGCAGGACGGCGGCGCGGCCGGCGCGGAAGTCCGGCTCCGGGACGAAGCCGTACTCCTCCCGGACGGCGGCCGCGTACGCCGCGTACGCCTCGGGGGTGCCGCCGAGGACGGCGAGGTCCGCGTCGCAGAGCACCTCGCCGTCGCGGTCGCCGGGGGCCGGGTCGTGGCCGACGGTGAGCAGGACCAGTCGCTCGACCTCGGCGACCCGGGCGGCGGGCAGACCGGCGGCGGTGAGCGCGCGGACGGCCAGGGCGGCGCTGCGCTCCTCGTTCTCGGTGCGGTCGGGGCGGTAGACGGCGTCGTGGAACCAGGCCGCGAGGCGGACGGCGTCCGGGTCGGAGGCGTGCCCGGCGAGGTCGTCGACGTGCCGCAGGACCGCGCTCAGGTGCTCGGGGGTGTGGTAGCGGCGCTGGGGTTCCGACCAGCGGCGCAGCAGTTCCCGGCCGTACGGCCCGGGGTCGTCGGCGGCGCCGCAGCGGTGCAGCAGGGCGGTCCAGGCGGTGAGCAGGTCGTCGTCGGTGGGCATGACGGCCATTGTGGTGGGTCGGCCCGGGACTGGACCTATAGGTAGGTTGACGATATATGTAGTCGTATGACAGAACGCTCCATGCAGGAGCCCACGCTGCTGCTGCTCACCGCCCTGGCCGACGCGCCGAGACACGGCTACGCGCTCATCCAGGAGGTCGCCGCGATCTCGGACGGCCGGGTCAAGATGCGCACCGGCACCCTCTACGGCGCCCTTGACCGGCTGCTCGGTCAGGGCCTGATCGAGGTCGCCGCCGAGGAGGTGGTGGACGGTCGCGCCCGGCGCACCTACGCGCTGACCGGCGCCGGGCGGGAGGCGCTGGCCGCGGAGGCCGGGCGCCTGCGGGCGGTCGCCACCGAGGCCGAGCGCCGGTTGACGAAGATCCGGGCGATGCTGCCGGGGAGTGCCGGGTCGCAGGGGCGGCCCGCGTCGGGAGGAGGACTCTCATGACCATGCCGGTGATCGGTGCCGCGCCCTCGGTGGTGCTGCGGGCCGCGCTGCAGCTCTACCCGGCGCAGTACCGCCGGGAGCGCGGCGAGGAGCTGACCGAGGTGTTCGCCGACACGACGGCGGAGGGCGGTCGCGCGGCGGTCGCCCGGGAGGTGCTCGGCCTGGCCGTGTACGGGCTGCGGGTGCGGCTCGGGCTGACCGGCGCCTCGGCGGCCGGCCGGCTGCTCGCCCTGGCCGCGCCGATGATCGCCGGCGCGGTGGTCGGCGCCACGATGGTGCCCTGGCTGGCCACCGTGGACCGGACCACCAGCTGGCTCGCCTGGGACGACTCGTTGGGGAACCAGGTCCGGGCGTTCGCCCCGCCGGTGGCCGCGCTGCTGCTCGCGGTGGCGGCCCTGCTGGGGCGCTGGACGGCGGTGCGGGCCACCGCGCTGGTCCTGGGCGTCATCGGGCTGAGCCAGCTGGGCGAAGCCGTGTTCACCTCGCACTTCGACCTGTGGTGGGTCGGCTACGTCGGGATGGCCTCGCTGCCCTTCGTGGCGGCCGCGCTGCTGCTGGTCGCCGCGCCGACCGACCTGCTGCCCCGGCCGACCGGGCGGACGGCCGGGCTGGTGCTGGCCGCGGCGGTGGCGGGCGGACTGCTGGAGGCGGCCCAGAACTGGGACGACACCACCTTCCCGCTGGACCGGGGGTGGGTGGTGGTGATGCTCGTCGTCCCGCTGCTGCTGACCTTCGCCGGGCTGCGCGGCCGGACGGTGCCGACGGCCGTGGGGGTGACGGTGCTGGTGGTGACCGGGCCGGGGTGCCTGTTCAACATCTGGCGTGAGGCCCACGGGGTCTCGAACCTGCTCCCGGTGGCGGTGCCGGTGCTGGGACTGCTGGTGCTGGTGGCATTGGCGGTGCACCGGTCCGGCCGGCGGCCGGCCGTCGCGGCGGCCCACGGTCCGGCCTGACGGGGGTTGCCGGGGCCGGGGTGCGGGGGTAGGGGTGCGGTCTCGCCGGGCCCGGCGGCATGTGGCAACCTACTGATATGTCTAGACCAATTTTCGAAGTCATCGCGCTGACGCCCCAGGACGCCCAGGCCGCCGAATCGGGTGGCGCCGACCGGCTCGAACTGGTCACGGACATGGCCGCCGACGGACTCACCCCGTCCGTCGAGGACTTCGCCCGGATCCGGGCTGCCGTCGGCATCCCACTGCGCGTCATGCTCCGGGTCCGGGACGGCTTCACCCCCGGCGACCTGGACGAACTGTGCGCCCGGGCCGCCGCGCTGCGGGCCGAGGGCGCCGAGGAGTTCGTCCTCGGCTTCCTCGACGCCACGGGCGCCGTCGACCTCGCCGCCACCGCGGCCGTCGCCGAGGCGGTGGCCGGCTGCCGCTGGACCTTCCACCGGGCGATCGACCACAGCGCCGACCGGTCCGCCCTGCGGGCCGCCGTCGGCGCACTGCCCGGGCTGGACACCTTCCTCACCTCGGGCTCGGCCGCCGGGGTGGACGCCGGGCGCGCCGTGCTGTCGGGCGAACTGGCCCGGGCCGGCGAGCCCGGGTACCGGCAGCGGATCCTGATCGGCGGCGGCCTGCGGGCCGAACACCTGAAGGAGCTCCGGGCGGAGGGCTTCGACGCCTTCCACGTCGGCGGCGCGGTGCGGGCCGACGGCTGGCGCTCGCCGGTGGATCCGGCCAAGGTCGCCGAGTGGCGGGCTTCGATCGACGCCTGAGCGCCCACCGGTGGGGCCGGTCCCGCGGCGCGGGACCGGCCCGTCGTCGTCAGCGCAACTGCTCGGGCAGCGGTTCGCTGTGCAGCACGGTCAGCCCGGAGACGGCGCGGGTCAGCGCCACGTACAACCGCCGCAGTCCGGTCCGCTCGTCCGGCTCGCCGGCGATCACCGCGGCCGGCTCGTCCAGCACCACGTAGTCGTACTCCAGGCCCTTGGCCAGCGAGGCCGGGACGAGGGTCAGCCGGGCGTCGGCGCTGGTCTCGGTGCCGGGGGCGAGGTGCGGCAGGCCCGCCGCGGCCAGTGCCTCGGCGAACACCGGGATCCGGGCGTCGGCGGCGATCAGGCCGGTCGAGCCCTCGTGCTCCAGTGCCTCCCGGCAGGCGGCGACGACCGCCTCGACCGCGTCGGCCGGCTCCCCCTCGGCGATCCGGCGGATGGTCAGCGAACCGGGAGTGTCGCGGACCGAGGTGGCCGGGGCCAGGCCCGGGGCGATCGCCGGGAGCAGCCGGGAGGCGTACGCGATGACCTCCTCCGGCACCCGGAAGCCCTTGGTCAGCTCCTCGACGTGCGCCTCCGGCTTGCCCAGGTGGTGCAGGGCGTCCGGCCAGCTCGCGGTCGCCCACGGGGTGGTGCCCTGGGCGAGGTCGCCGAGGACGGTCGCCGAGCCGGTGGTGCAGCGACGGCCGACCGCGCGGTACTGCATCGGGGAGAGGTCCTGCGCCTCGTCCAGCACCACGTGGCCGAGCGAGGGCGTGCGCTGCACCAGGTCGTTCGCCTCGTCCACCAGGACGGCGTCGGCCTGCGTCCAGCGGGCGGTCTTCACCGAGCGGCCGGGCTTGGGCCACAGCACCGCCTGCTGCTCCTCGGGCGTCAGCACGCCCTCGGCGCAGGCGGCCAGGAACTCCGGGTCGGAGAGCAGCCGCAGCACCAGCTTCGCCGGGTCGACGGCCGGCCAGCACTCCTTGACCACCGCCTTGACCGCGGTGTTGCGGGCCACCGCGTCCTGCACCCGGTCGTCCGGGGCCTCGCCGCCCTGCTCCATCTTCAGCAGCACGGCGTGCGCGATGCGCTGCGGCAGGGCGTCCCTGGCGGCGCCGTAGCGGACCTCACGGGCCTTCAACTCCTCGATGATCTCGATGAGTTCGTACACCGGGACGCGCCAGCGGCGGGAGCCGCGGACCACCACGCAGGGCTCGGTGGGCAGCGCGATGCCCGCCCGCACGGCCCGGCGCAGCACCTCGGCCATCCGGGCGTCGCCCTTCAGCCGGGCCGACTCCGGGCCGTCCTCGCCCCGGACCTCGACGTGCCCGACCAGCTGCTGCACGGTCGCCTGGGCGACGTCCAGCTCGCCGAGGGCGGGCAGCACCTGCTCGATGTAGGACAGGAAGGCGTTGTTCGGCCCGATCACCAGGGTGCCGGTCCGGGCCAGGCGTTCGCGGTGCGCGTACAGCAGGTACGCGACGCGGTGCAGGCCGACGGCGGTCTTCCCGGTGCCCGGCGCGCCCTGGACGCAGATGGTGCCCGTGATGTCGGAGCGGACGATCTCGTCCTGCTCGGGCTGGATGGTGGCCACGATGTCGCGCATCGGGCCGACGCGGGGCTTCTCGATCTCGGCGGCGAGCAGCGCGGAGGAGGTGTCGGTCTCGGCCGGGTCGGTGAGGTGCTCGTCCTCGTAGGCGGTGAGTTCGCCACCGGTGTAGCCGAAGCGGCGCCGCCGCTCGACGTCCATCGGCTCGGTGCGGCTGGCCCGGTAGAACGGCTGGGAGACCGGCGCCCGCCAGTCGATCACCATCGGGTCGCCGTCGGCGTCGTGGACGTGGCGGCGGCCGATGTAGAAGTTCTCCCCGCCCCCGCCTTCGGAGAGCTCCTCGCTGATCGGGTGCAGGTAGTCGAGGCGGCCGAAGAACAGCGGGGTGTGGGAGAGGTCGGCCAGGGCGGCGATCCGGGCCTCGATCTGGTTGTGGAGGACGGCGGCGGACACCCAGGTGCCGGTCACGTCGCGCAGGTCGAGCGACTCGACGTCCTCACGCATCGCTCGCAGCGCGGCCCGGGACGAGGCCAGGTGGTCGCGTTCGCGCTGGAGGGGGTCGGTGGTGGTGGGGGTGGCGGGCACAGCGAACCTTTCCGGCTGTCCCGGTGGCGGGCGCAGCGGATCGATGGAGCTCACGGTGGGGTACGGCCGACCGGTTGCCGTACGGTCGGCGCCTCCCCCGGCTGCCTGCGGGACTTCAGCAGGTACCACGGTTCGGGAGGGGGCAGACGGACGATCTTAGACCTGTCGGGCCCGGTGTTCCAGCTCCGCAGGTCAGGGTCGGGGGCGGGCGGCCTCGGGGTTCGCCCTCCGGGGTCCCCGGGGGCGCCGTACATCCTGAGGACGAGCCCCGCTGCGGCGGATACGGCCTTTGGAGTGATGCCGGCGGCCGGTCGGGTGCCTACCGTTGAAGACATGAGCACCCAGAACAGAAACCCCCGGACCGGTCCGGCCGGCGCCACCGCCGCCGCCGGGCGCCACCACAACCGGCTGAGCACCGCCGTCCGCAACGTCGGCATCGCCCTGGACACCGCCGCGCGCGTGATCTTCCTCGGGCGCGACGGTGTCCGCTACTGAGCGTTCCCCCGGTTGCGGCCCGTCGGCTACAGCACGTCGTCCGCGTCGATGATCCGGTACGCGTAGCCCTGCTCGGCCAGGAAGCGCTGCCGGTGGGCGGCGAAGTCCTGGTCCACGGTGTCCCGGGCGACCACCGAGTAGAAGTGGGCCGAGTGGCCGTCCGCCTTGGGGCGCAGCACGCGGCCGAGGCGCTGGGCCTCCTCCTGGCGGGAGCCGAAGGTCCCGGAGACCTGGATGGCCACCGTGGCCTCGGGCAGGTCGATCGAGAAGTTCGCGACCTTGGAGACCACCAGGACGCCGATCTCCTTGTTCCGGAAGGCGTCGAAGAGCTTCTCGCGCTGGGCGTTGCTGGTCTCGCCCTTGATCACCGGGGCGTCCAGGGCCTCACCGAGTTCGTCCAGCTGGTCGATGTACTGGCCGATGATCAGCGTCTGGTCCTTCTCGTGCTTCTTGACCAGCGCCTCCACCACCCGCCGCTTGGTCGCCGTCGTGGCGCAGAAGCGGTAGCGCTCCTCCGGCTCGGCGGTCGCGTAGGCGAGCCGCTCGGAGTCCGTCAGGGTGACCCGGACCTCGCAGCAGTCGGCCGGCGCGATGTAGCCCTGCGCCTCGATCTCCTTCCACGGGGCGTCGAAGCGCTTGGGACCGATCAGGCTGAACACGTCGCCCTCGCGGCCGTCCTCGCGCACCAGCGTCGCCGTCAGGCCGAGCCGGCGGCGGGCCTGCAGGTCGGCGGTGAACTTGAACACCGGCGCGGGCAGCAGGTGCACCTCGTCGTAGACCACCAGGCCCCAGTTGCGGGCGTCGAACAGCTCCAGGTGCGCGTAGACGCCCTTCCGCTTGGTGGTCATCACCTGGTAGGTGGCGATGGTGACCGGGCGGATCTCCTTCCTGGTGCCGCTGTACTCGCCGATCTCCTCCTCGGTGAGCGAGGTGCGCTTGACCAGCTCGTGCTTCCACTGGCGGGCCGAGACGGTGTTGGTGACCAGGATCAGCGTGGTCGACTTGGCGTGCGCCATCGCGGCCGCGCCGACCAGCGTCTTGCCGGCACCGCAGGGCAGCACGACCACGCCGGAGCCGCCGTGCCAGAAGCCCTCGACGGCCTGCGCCTGGTACGGGCGCAGCTGCCAGCCGTCCTCCGCCAGGTCGATCGGGTGGGCCTCGCCGTCCACGTACCCGGCGAAGTCCTCGGCGGGCCAGCCGAGCTTGAGCAGCACCTGCTTGATCTGTCCGCGCTCGGAGGGGTGCACCACCACGGTGTCCGGGTCGATCCTGGCGCCGACCAGCGGGGCGACCTTCTTCGAACGCAGCACCTCCTCCAGCACCGGCCGGTCGGTGGTGGCCAGCACCAGCCCGTGCGTCGGGTGCTTGAGCAGCTGGAGCCGCCCGTACCGGCCCATGGTGTCGGCCACGTCCACCAGCAGTGCGTGCGGCACCGGGTAGCGCGAGTACGTCACCAGGGCGTCCACCACCTGCTCGGCGTCGTGCCCGGCCGCCCGGGCGTTCCACAGCCCGAGCGGGGTCACCCGGTACGTGTGCACGTGCTCGGGTGCCCGCTCCAGCTCGGCGAACGGGGCGATGGCGCGACGGCAGTCGGCGGCCTTGGGGTGGTCGATCTCCAGAAGAAGAGTTTTGTCGCTCTGGACGATGAGCGGTCCGTCGTTCACGCGGGGGAGCCCTCCACTGGCTGACAGGGTGGTTTGACGCAGACCCTCCAGTGTCGCGCATTCCGCCGCCGTCGTGGAGGGACCGTGTGGAAGGGCCGTGTGGACGGGCCGTGTGGACGGGCCGGTGTGGGGCTACTTCCACTCGTAGAAGGTGCCGGTGGACTTCCCGCTGGCGTCGGTGTCGAACTCGAAGACGCCGGCGATGCCGTTGAGGCGTTCGAGGGCGGGGGAGACGGTGGCGAAGAAGAGCGCGCCGCGGAAGCTGGTGCCGCCGTCCTTCGTCATGTGGCCGACGCCGCTGCCGTGCCAGGTGACGGTGTCGCCGTCGGCGGTCATGTCGATGCCCTGGCCCTCGCCGTAGAGCGTGCCGTCGGGCCGGGCCTCGGCCTCGTAGGTGCCGAAACCGCTGACCGCGGTGCCGAAGTAGTCGCCGGTGCCGCGGAACGAGACCTCGACGGTGACGTGGCCGTCACCGGCGGAGAGGACGCGTCGGCCGGTCTCCTGGCTCGCTGTGTCGCCGATCTTGTCGCCGAGCATGGGTTTCCTCCTGTCGGGATCCCCCTGTTCCAGACTGCGCCGGGCGCGGGCGGCGGGCAACGGCGCGCAGTGACCACCGTGCGTGCTCGCTCGTTGAGCAGGTCATGAAGAAGTCGAAGCGCGTTCTCACCGCACTCGCCCTGATGGGTACGGCCTTCGCCGCCACCGCCTCCTCCGCGGGCTCCGCCCACGCCCTCGCGGGCATCGGCGAGGGGCCCGGCGGCCTGCTCGCGGCGCCCGGGTTCCTGATCGCCGACCAGGTCGGCGGCGGCTCGCTGCCGATCGGGCAGGGGGAGATCGGCAGCCTGGCGGACAAGGCGGTCCAGGAGAAGATGAAGGAGTCGAAGGGGCACTGACGCCCCGTCATCACCCTCCCCGTCGCCCCGTCGCCCCTGCGCTCCGGTGCGCGTCGGCTACTCGTCGAGTTCCGCGACGCCGGTGATGCGGTGGAGGGCGAAGGTGCGCAGTTCGTCGGCGTGGTGGTCGAAGGCGGTGACGAAGCCGCCTTCGACCTTGACCGGGTCGATGATCCGCTGGCTGGCGATGCCCTCGGCGTTGAGGTAGCCGATCCACATGCGCTCGCCGAGCAGGACGGCCGTCTGCAGGGAGGCCAGCGTCTCGGCGGCGGCGGTGCGGGGGAGTTGGCGCGGGTCGGCGGTGGGTTCGCGGCGGGTGGCGGTGGCGGCGCGGTCGCCGGCCCGGATGGCCTTGACGGCGGCGGCGAGGAGCACGTCGTCGGGGGTGGGCGGGCCGTCGGGGACGGGGACGGGCGCGCTGCGGGGCGGGGTGCGGTGGCTGTCCGGGCGGGTGATCAGCACGTCGCCCTCGGCGGACTCGGCGGCCGGTGCGTAGCCCATGGTGCGCAGCGTGGTGAGCAGGACGTCGGGGGCGGCCTGGGCGGCGAGGACGGTGGGGGCGAGCAGCCGTAGCCGCAGCTCGGCGGAGCGGCGGTCGGCGAGGACCTCGTTCAGCAGCGACGGGTCGTCGCAGCGCAGGTAGGAGGAGGCGGAGCCGACCCGCAGGATGCCGTGCCGGCGGGCGACGTCGTCGATCAGGTACGTGAGCGGCTGGGGGACGGGCGTCCGGCTGTGCTGCTCCAGGAAGGTGCGCAGGTCGGCGGCGGTGCGTCCGGCGTCGAGGGCGCGGCGGACGGACACCGGGGTGAAGCGGTAGACGGTGGCGCCGCCCTTGGACTCGATGTCGGCGCACAGCGCGAGGGCGTGGGCGAGCGGGGTGAGCAGCGGGCCGGGGGCGACCGCGGTGAGGTCCGGCTGGAGGATCACGTGGTCCAGCGGCCGGGGGAGCAGTGGGGCGAGCACCGCGGCCGGGTCGGCCTCGGCGGTGAGCAGGGCGCGGGCGGGGGCGGCGAGGGCGCCGCGGCCGGTGACGCCGAGGAGTTCCGCCTCGTCGAGGGTCCAGCCGGTGAGTTCGTCGCGCAGTTCGCGGCCGTCCGGGCCGGTCGGGCCGCCGCGCAGCGGGCGCTGCCACCGCAGGGTGGGGAGCAGTTCCGCGGCGGTGGCCGGGGTGCCGGGCGGGAGTTCGGCGAGCAGGGCGAGGGCGGCGCGGCGGACGGACGGGGCGAGGGTGCGGTCGAGTTCGGGGCCGAGGGCGGCGCGCGCCCTGCCCTTGCCGTCCGGGGTGCCGGCGAGGGCGGGGACGCGGGTGGCGGCGAGCCAGGCGGTGGCCAGGACGGTCCACCGCTCGGCGGTGTCCAGCTGCAGCCAGGCGTCGTACCCGGGAGTGGGGGCCCAGCGTTCGTCCACCTCGCCGTCGGGGGCCAGCAGGCCCGCCGTGTAGGCGAGTTCGAGCCAGAAGGCGGCCTGCTGCTCGGTGGTCTCCAGGGCCTGGGCGGCGCGCTTGAGGTCACGGACGCCGAGGCCGCCGGCGCGCAGGGTGAGCGGCGGGGTGAGGCCCCAGCCGTCCAGCAGTTCCTCGACGGTCCGGACGGCGGTGTGGGCCTGGCCGGCTGCGGCGCCGTCCACAGCCTGTGGATCGCGCGGGGTGGCGGCGGGCTCGGGCTCGGGCTGGGCCGGTTCGACGGTGCGGTGGGTGCGGCCGCCGCGCAGGTGGAGGGCGAGTTCGCGGGGCAGCACGACACTGCCGGGGCTGGTGGGCAGCAGCAGGCCGCGGGCGAGCAGCCATTCGACGGGGCTCTGCGCGTCCTCGGCGGTGACCGGGCGGGCGGCGTCGGGGACGGTGCCGGTGGGCGGGCCCCAGACCAGCCGGTCCAGCAGCCGCAGCGCGGGCTCGGGGGCGGTGTCGAGCAGGGCGGCGCAGCGGACGCGGTCGGTGAGCAGCGCGGTGAGCGCGGCGATCGCGGTGACCGGGTCCGGGGTGGGGGGCTGGCCGGCCGAGGCGAGCAGCTGCTGCAGCCGGGCCGGGGACATGCCCACGGTGGCGTCGGCGAAGGTCGGGCCGAGGCCGGTACGGCCGGGGTTGGCCGCGGTCGGGGCGAGCGCCTCGCGGACGGCGAGGACCAGCCGCAGGCCGTTGTCCGGGCCCCAGAGCAGCGACCGGTCGCGCAGGGTGGCGATCGCGCGGGGCAGCGCGGCGGCGACGGCGGACCGGTCGGCCGGGGTGAGCGGGGTCGCGCCGGGGTGCGGCCTGACCTTGGCAGGGCCGGTCAGCAGCGAGCGGACCGTGCTCACGGAGGTGCCGTCGGGGGCGGTGGCCAGCGCCTCGGCGGCCTGCAGGGTGAAGCGGTCGAGCCGCTCCAGGGCGCGCAGCGCGGAGGCCCGGGAGGAGAGCCGGGCGGACAGCTGGGTCAGGTCGCCGGGGACGGGGTTCAGCAGGTCGGGACGGGAACGGAGCAGGGCGGCGAGCGCGTCGTCGGGACGGGCGCGCAGCTCCTCGGCGAGGGTGCGCGGGCCGGTGGCGGACCTGCCCCGGCGTTGGGGGCCCTGCTGTGTGGTCATTCGACCTAGGTTAGTCGGGCGGGCGGACGGCGAGGTGTCCTCGTGCCGCCCGGGACGGGCCCGGCATCCGGGACGGGCCGCCGACCCGCGCCGGTCGGCCCTGCTCCGCACTGGGGCGGCTCTGCTCCGGTCCGCCCTGCTCCGCCTCGCTCCGCCCCGCCCGTCGGACTCGCGTGGTCGGGGGCGGGGTGGGTAGCGTCACGCCGAGGGCGGTTCGGTGGGCGGCCGCGCTCTTCATGGGCGGGCCGGGCGAGGCGGGGTGTCGGTGATGACGGACGGTGAGTGGTGGCGCAAGAGCGGGCCGTGGAGCGAGCGCTCGGTCGGGGGCGCGGAGGACGGTGCCGCGCGTGGCGGTGCCGCGCACGGGGCTCCGGCGGGCGCCCGGGACGACGCTGGCGCCCCTTCCGCACCTCCGGCGCCGTCGGCACCGCCCTCGTTCGTCAAGGACCCTGACAGCGTGTACGACCCGCCCGCGCCGAGTGCGGGTGGGATCCCCTCCGTCCCGTTGAACCCGCCGGACGCGGTCGACGCCGAGGCGCGGGCGGCCGCGATCCCGCCGCCGACGGTGAGCAGCACCGGCCCGTGGACCATGACGGTGTTCGACTTCTCGGACGGGCCGGAGCCCGCGCCGCAGCCGGTCCCCGAGCAGCGTGCGGGGGAGGCGGCGGCCGTGGCCGGGGAGGCGTCCGGGACCGCCGGGCAGCCGGTGCAGCCCGGGGCGGACCGGAAGGCCCAGGGGAAGTCGAAGAAGCTGCGGAAGGCCAGGGGCAAGGCGGCTCCCGAGGCCCCCGCCGCCGGGGCGAGGGGCGCGGCAGGGAAGGCCGGGGCAGGGAAGGGGGCGAAGGGGAAGGGGGTGGCGAACGACGCGGGGGCCCGCAAGCCTTCCCCGCTGATCCTGCTCTCCAGTGCCCTGTTGGTCGGCGGCGCCGTCTCCGGCTTCTTCCCGGTCATGCTGGCGGGCTGGGGTCTCGGCTATCTGTCCCGCCAACTCTCCGACCTGACCCGCAAGTTCGTGATCCTCGGGATCCCGCTGATCACGATGAGCGCGACCACGCTGATCGCCATGCAGCACGCCAAGCAGGGCGGCGCCCAGGGCGGCGGACTGCAGTCGGGTTCCCCGCTGGGGCAGATCGGCTGGTCGTCGGCCCCGAACGTGCTGCGGGTGTCGGCGGTGATCTCCGCGGTGGTTCTGCTGCTGGTCGGTATGCGCCGCCGTCCGCCGCAGCAGGGCTGAGGCGGGGCGGCGGGCGGGCGTCGGTCCCCCGTCTCAGTCGTCGGCGAGGTGGACGAGGCGGCGGAAGGTGTCCGGGTCGGCGAGGTGGTCGGTGATCCAGCGGGCGACGGTGGCCCGGGTCGCCGTGCCGGCGCGGGGGAGCGGCCGGTCGTAGCAGACCTGGGGGTTCGCGGACGGCGGGCCGTCCTTGAGCATCGGTACGCGGACGACCGTCCAGGCGATGTCCGACTCGGCGAGGACCGCCTCCATCCGGGCCAGGTCGTGGTGGACCTCCCGGTACAGCCGTTCGACGACGAGCCTGGTCACGATCCGCTGGGCGAAGGGCAGCCGCCCGGTGTCCAGGCCGGCCGAGCTCATCGTCACCAGGTGTCGGGCGCCGCCGGCCCGGGCGGCGGCCGTCAGCGCCCGGGCGCCGTCGGAGAAGACGTTGGTGGCCTGGCGGCCGGTGCTGCCGAGGGTGGCGACGACGACGTCCTGGCCGTTCAGCGGCCCCCGCAGGGTGTCCGGTCGGTGGACGTCGGCGGACTCGGTGCGCGGGGTGCCGTGCGCGAACTCCGGTAGCCGGTCGGGGGTGCGCGCGACGGCGGTGACGGAGTGGCCGGCGGCGAGTGCGAGGTCGACCACCAGGCGGCCGGTGCGGCCGGTGGCGCCCACGACTGCGATCCTCATCGGTTCCTCCTCGGGTCCGGCACGCCCGTGCCGGCTCTTGTGATTCATTCAGACGGACTGTATGAATGAAATCAGTGAACCACAGCACACCGTGAGAGCAAGCCGGAGAGCAAGACCGGAAGCCGGACCGAAGGAGCGATGGGACATGGGATTTCGACAGGCTCGGTACCCCGACCTGAACGGCAAGGTCGTGGTGATCACCGGTGGCAGCCGGGGCATCGGAGCGGAGACCGCCCGCGGCTTCGCCCGCCAGGGCTCGGCCGTCGCCGTCCTGGGCCGCGACGAGGCGGCGCTGGCGAAGGTCGCCGGGGAACTGCGCGCGGACGGCGCCAGGGCGCTGGGGCTGGTCGCCGACTGCACCGACGCGGCGGCGCTCGGCGCCGCCGCCGACCGGATCGAGCGGGAACTCGGCCCGGTCGACGTCCTGGCCGCCTTCGCGGGCGGCGACGGCTACCCCGTACCGACCGTCCGCGAGACCGAGGAGCACTGGCGGGCCGTCCTGGACGGCAACCTCAACGCCACCTTCCTCACCGTCCGGGCCTTCCTTCCAGGGCTGTTGGCACGTCGCAGCGGTTCGGTCGTGACCATGGCCTCCACCGCGGGCCGGCTGCCCAGCGGCTCCTCCGCCGCGTACGCCGCGGCCAAGGCGGCCGTGCTGATGTTCACCCGCCACCTCGCCGTGGAGGTCGCAGGCGAGGGCGTCCGGGTCAACGCGATCGCGCCCGGGGCCGTCCGCACCGAGCGGACCGCCGCCCACATGCCGCCCGACGTGCAGGCCGCGGTCGCCGCCGCGCACCCGCTGGGGCGCCTCGGCGAACCGGAGGACCTCGCCGCGGCCACGCTGTTCCTGGCCTCCGAGGCATCGTCCTGGATCACCGGGCAGACCCTGGACGTCAGCGGCGGCCGGGTCATCCTCTGAGCGCGGCGACGGACCGGCCCGTGTGAACCGACCGGCCCCGGCCCCGGCTGCGGACCCGGCCCGGCTGCGGGGTGGTGCCGGGGCGCGCCGGCCCCGGAGGATCGATCGGCGATACTGCCAGTTCACGCGGAACTGCCGGTTCGCGCGGACGGTCGACGCGGAGCGAGTGGAGGCGAGCGGGATGAGTCCCCGGGGCTACCGGATGGGACAGCGGCAGGCGGAGGTCGACGAGACCCGGGCCCGGATCGTCGCCGCCGCCCGGGCCCACCTGGCCGAGACCGGCGCGGTGTCGCCGGACGCGGTCGCCCGCCGCGCGGACGTCGCCCGGGCCACCGTCTACTACCAGTTCGGTTCCAAGGTGGGCCTGCTGGAGGCGGTCTGCGACGCCCTCGCCGCCCAGGGCGGCATGGCCCGGCTCGCCGAGGCGTTCACCCTGGCCGACCCGTGGGCGGCGGTGGACCGCTTCGTCGAGGTGATGGGCGGCTTCTGGGCGGTCGACCGGGTGTGCACCCGCCGGCTGCGCGCCCTCGCCGCCCTCGACGACGAGGTCGGCCGGGTCATCGCCGACCGTGACGCCCGCCGTCGCGAGGGTGCCGCGGTCCTGACCGGGCGGCTGCCGGACGCCCCGGCCGACGCGGCGCACCTGCTCTTCGTGCTGACCTCCTTCGAGACCTACGACGCCCTGGCGGCTGAGGCGGCGGCCGAGCCGGAGGGTGACCTGACCGCCGCCGTCCCCGCCGTCACCCGCCTGGTCCGCGCCGCCCTGGGTGCGGACCGGGCGGGGGCGTAGGGCCCGCGGGCCTCAGCGCAGCGGGAGCGCCTTCACGCCGGAGAGCAGCGGGATCAGCTGGTAGTTCCCGTCCCCGGCGCCGCAGGAGGGCTTGGTGTCAGGGGTGTCGGAGATGTTCGTCCCGGCCTTGAACCGACCGTCCCCGCTCGCGGTGAAGGTCGTGAAGTGGTCGTGGAAGCGGTCGAAGTAGTACATGCACTGGTGCAGGTTCAGGTACCGCCCGGCGGTCAGGTCCAGGGGCGTGGCGCTCGACAGCAGCGGAACGGAGTGGTCGACGCCGCCGCCGTCACCGCAGCTCGGGGCGCCGGCGAGTGCGGCGCAGGAGCGGGGGGACAGGCGCATCGGGGGAGTCTCCGTGGTGCGGTGCGGCCGCTCTGAGCGAGCGGCCGTCACGCACGAGGCTTCCCCGGGTGCCCGGCGCTCCCGGCCGGCGCTCCGGAGGTTCACCTGAACGACCGGCTGCCCCGATGCCCGGTGTTGACGTCGAGGTCAACTGGCCTGTCCGGTGGTGGTGCTGAGGATCCCGGCGAGGACGGCCGCCGGGTCGTCGGTGGGCAGGGCGTGCCCGGTGTCCGGGACGAGGTCGACCCGGGCGGCCGGGGCGAGACGGTGCAGCCGGGCGGCGACTTCGCGGGCGTCGTGCAGGGCGCTGCGCTCGCCGAGGAGGAAGAGGGCGGGGGCGCTCAGCCGGCCCAGTTCCTCGTCGGTGAGGGTGGTGGCCAGGGGCAGTCGGCGGCGGAAGCCCATCGAGGCGCGCATCAGGGTCATCAGCTCGGTGTCCAGGATCGCGCTGTTGCCGACGAGCCCGGCCAGCCGGGGCCGGAGGGGGCGCGGGGCCAGGGCGGCGAGGCCTCCGGCGATGAGCCAGGTGTAGAAGCGGCGGCCCGGGTCGGCCAGGCCTGCCGGGTCGACCAGGGTGAGGGTGGTGGTCCGCCCGGGGTGGTGGATCTGGTGGTTGAGGGCGATCCAGCCGCCGTAGGAGCAGCCGACCAGGTGGACGGCGGGCAGGTCGAGGGTGGTGAGGAGGTCCTCCAGCCAGGCGGCGGCGTCGCGGCCGTCGCGGACGGGGGCGGTCTGCACGCTGGCGCCGGGTTCGCCGATGGTGTCGACGGCGATGACGGGGTGCCGTCGGGCGAGGGCGTC
Source organism: Kitasatospora sp. NPDC048545 (assembly GCF_040651155.1). Lineage (NCBI taxonomy): Bacteria > Bacillati > Actinomycetota > Actinomycetes > Kitasatosporales > Streptomycetaceae > Kitasatospora > Kitasatospora sp. NPDC048545. Next base: position 134,230 of record NZ_JBEZIQ010000017.1, on the reverse strand, counting down.
GAGGTAGCCGTGCCACATCAGGGCGTTGCCGCCCGAGCCGGGCAGCAGGACGATCGGCTGCCCCTCGGCGGGGCCGGTGCGGTGGATGCGGGTGGTGCCGAAGCCGGTGGGGACGTCGACCGAGGTCCGCGCCCCCGGCCACAGCTGGGTCAGCGCGCGCTCGTAGGCGGCGTGGAAGCGGGCTTCGGCCTTGCCGTTCCTGAACTCGCTGATTCGCATGGTACATGTGTATCACAGGCATGATACGGGTGTATCAGGAAATGGGGCCCGACCGCGGGCCCGGTCAGGGAGGCCGGAACCATGACCGCGAAGGTCGACCACGAGGAGCGCCGACGGCAGATCGCCGAGGCCCTGCTGCGCATCGCCGACACCGAAGGGCTGCAGGCGGCCAGCATGCGGGCGGTCGCGACGGAGGCCGGCGTCTCACTGCGGCTCGTGCAGTACTACTTCACGACCAAGGAGGGCCTGCTGCTGGACGCCCTGGCCAGGCTCGGTGCCCAGCTCCAGGCCCGGATGGAGCGCTGGATCGGCGAGGAGCGCGCCCCGCGCGAGGTGGTCACCGCCATCCTGTCCTGCATCCTGCCGACGGACGCCGAGAGCCGCCGGATCACCAGGACGTACGCCGCGTACTACGCGCTCGTGCTCAACGACCCCGCGGTACTGGAGAAGCAGGCCGCGCAGCCCCCGGTCGTACTGGAGGGCTTCCTCGCCAAACAGCTCCGTACGGCGCAGGGGGCCGGTCGGATCGACGCCCGCCGGGACGTCGGGGCCGCCGCCGCCGGGCTGCTGGCCATGGTCAACGGACTCGGATCGAGCGTTCTGGGCGGTCAGCGCAGCGGCGAGGAGGCACTGGCGATCCTCACGTACCACCTGGACGAGCTGTTCCGGGTGTCGTGAGCCCGGCGGCCCCGCGCGCTCGTCGGCACGAGGGGACGCCGGTGCGAGGAGCCGCCGGTGCGGCCTACAGCCGGTCGGCCAGGGCCCGGTGGATCCGTTGCCAGGCGTCGGCGGTGGCGGCGGCGTCGTGCCCGTCGGCCCGGTCGGCGGCGAAGCCGTGGCCGGCACCCGGGTAGGTGACCAGCTCGTGGGCGACCCCGGCCTCGGTGAGCTTCTCCTCGACGGCCTTCCACTCGTCGAGCGGCAGGATGTGGTCCTGGTCGCCGTTGAAGCCCAGCAGGAACACGCCGTTGGCGGCGATACGGTCGGCGGTCTCCAGCGGCGGCACCGGGCCGACGAGCGGGAAGCCGGAGTTGAGCATCCAGCCCGGGTAGAACACGGCGGCCAGCTCGAAGCGCAGCTCGGTGGCGGCGCGGACGGCGATGTGACCGCCCATGCTGGTGCCCAGGAACGCCACCCCGTGGACGCCGGCCGCTTCGCGTGCGGCGGCCAGCGCGTCGGTGGCGTCGGCCACCAGCCGGTTGCGGTCCAGGGCGCGCATCAGGACGAGCCCCGCCTCCCGCTCCTCGGCGCTGTAGCCGAGTTCGGTGCGACGGGCGTCGCGCCAGTAGAAGTCCGGTGCCAGCGCGACGTATCCGAGGGCGGCCAGCTCGGCGCAGATCCCGCGGACGTAGGCGTTGACCCCGTACAGCTCGGCGCAGACGACGACGGCGCCGCGCACCTCGCCGTCCGGGTGGTGGACGTAGGCCTCGATGCCGCCCGACGCCCCGATCTCCTGCCACTGACCTGTCATCAAATCCCCCGTGGTGTGGGCCGGATGGGTCCGGCCGGATGGTGTCGGCCGACATCGTAGACGGTCGTCGCGCATGGGCCGGCCCCCCGCGCGGGCCGGGGGTTAACACCCGTACGGGACGGGTGCTTCCCCCGTTCTCCGAGGCCGCGTGCCGGACCAGACTCGGGGCATGTCCACACAGACCGTGACGACGGCCGTCGCCCCCGCTCCGCAGGCGGAGCGCAGCGCCGGCAGCGACTTCGCCCGACTGAGCCGCCGGATGGCCGCCGAGGGCCTGCTCGACCGGCGCCCCGGTTACTACGCCGTCCGCATCGCCCTGGTGCTCGCCGCGTTCCTCGGCGGCTGGTACGCGGTGTTCGCGCTGGGCGACACCTGGTGGCAGCTCGGCCTGGCGGCGGCGATGTCCGTCGTCTTCGCCCAGGTCGCCCTGCTGTCGCACGACCTCGCGCACCGCCAGGTCTTCAGCCACCGGCTGCCGAGCGAGATCGGCGGCCGGATCGCCGCGAACCTGCTGATGGGCATGAGTTACGGCTGGTGGATGAACAAGCACACCCGCCACCACGCCAACCCCAACCACGAGGAGCGGGACCCGGACGTCGCGCCCGACCTCCTGGTGTGGTCCCAGCGGCAGGCCCGGCAGGCGAACGGGATCGCCCGGTTCATCGGCCGCCGGCAGGCGTACCTGTTCCTCCCGCTGCTCCTGCTGGAGGGCCTCAACCTGAGCTTCAACAGCTTCCGCGCGCTGCGCAGCCCCACGATGAAGCGGCCGGTGCTGGAGGGCGTGCTGCTGGTGGTGCACTTCGTGGCGTACTTCGGCCTGGTGTTCACGGCGCTGCCGACGGGGAAGGCGGTCGCGTTCCTGGCCGTGCACCAGGCGCTGCTCGGGGTGTACCTGGGCTGCGTCTTCGCGCCGAACCACAAGGGCATGCTGATGGTGACGCCGGAGCTGAAGCTGGACTTCCTGCGCCGCCAGGTGCTGACCTCGCGCAACGTGCGGGGTGGTGCGGTCATCGACGCGGTGATGGGCGGCCTCAACTACCAGGTGGAGCACCACCTGTTCCCCAGCATGCCGACCCCCGCGCTCGGCCGGGCCGCCCGGATCACCCGGGAGTTCTGCGTGGAGGAGGGGATCCCGTACTACGAGACGGGCCTGCTGCGGTCGTACCGCGAGGTCTTCGCGCACCTGCACCGGACGGGGGAGCCGATCCGCTTCGGCGAGTGAGGCAGGGGCGGACGGGTCAGGGGGCGGGGACAGGGGAGTGGGAGTGGGAAGTCGGTGGGGCCGACTTCCCACTCCGGTTGGCGGCTTCAACCCCGGCAGGGCACCGGGTTGTCCGGGGAGTCGAGCCACACCGTCCGGCCGTCGGGCGTGACGGTGAGGCCGAAGCCGTAGCGCTCGACAAGCGGGAAGGCCCCGGGCACCTGCGCCCCGATGGAGAACATGGCCGGCCGGCGGGTTCGAGCACACCGCCTGGCGGTCGGGGACGAGGGCCGGTCAGCTCCGCGACCGCATCGAGGTACTCGGGACCGTGAGAGGACTCCCGTTCAACGGTGTCGAGTTCAGGAACCGCACCGAACGCGTACGTGAGGTTCTCGGCGGGTCCAGGGAAGGTCTCGATGTCGAACGGTACGACTCGAATCGTCATCCAGGGCAACTCGGAGTCTTCGATCAGAGATGAAAGCTGTTCCTTGAGGATCTTCGTGCCTCCGAACCGGACGGTGCCGCGTGAACCGTCACCCCATGAAGCCGACCGACCCGCGGATCCGCAACTACACCGACGACCACATCCGCACCCTCCTGGCCGAAGCCCAGGAGCGCGGCAAGAAGTTCGGCCTGATCTGGCCCTCGGCGGGCACCGACATGACCCTCGACGGCCGGGTCCTGGTCCGCTTCGGCACCGCCCCGGCCTCCACCCTCCTCAACCTCCTCACCCTCCTCCTCGACGCCGACCGCGAGACCTGGTGCGATTCCTGATCGGTACGGCCTTCGCCGTCCTCCTCGCCCTCGCCTTCGCGACCGTCGCCCTGGGCGTGGTCACCGCCCTCCGCGCGGCCCCGCCGGACGAGGACGTGTAGGAGCATGCAGAGGAGGGCCGTCGTCACCCCCGTCGACCACGGCCCTCCTGCTCTCCGACTCTCTCCCGCTCAGCTGTTCTTCTCGAATCCGGCGAGCAGGGCGCGCGGGTCGAAGGTGACCCGGATCCGGGCGATCTTCCCGTCCTCGACGTGCATCCAGTTCACCGTCGGGGTCGGCTCCGCGATGCTGGTGTTCAGTTCGAACCAGGTGATCACCTCGTCGCCCTCGGCGACCCGCACCTTCACGTCGATCTTCTCCAGCACCCGCCCGAGTCCCTGCAGCCCGGCCAGTGCCTGCTCCACGCCGGTGGCCGTCCCCAGTGCCCCGACGAAGTCCACGTCGTCGGCCAGCAGTCCCCGGAGGGTCTCGAAGTCGCCCGTCTCCCAGGCGGTGAAGTAGGTCTCGGCAAGCTCGCGTGCGTTCTTCGTCGTCGTCATGCCGCCATCCTTCCGCCGCCCGATCCATCCGTCCAACAGATGGATCGGATGCCAGCTATCATCATCAGATATGGAGATGCACCAGCTGCGGTACTTCGCCGCCGTCATCGACGAAGGCTCCTTCACGGCGGCCGCAGCCCACCTGCACGTCAGCCAGTCCGGCATCAGCACCCAGGTCGCCAAACTGGAACGCGAGTTGGGGCAACAGCTGCTCGACCGCACCGGCCGCCGGGTCCGGCTCACCCCGGCCGGCGAGGCGATCCTCCCGCTGGCCAAGAGCGCCCTGGCCACACTGGACGCCATCCGCCACACCGCCGCCGAGTACGCCGACGCCGTACGCGGCCGGGTCCGCCTCGGCATGATCATGGGCTGCTCGATCCCGCCGTTCCTGGACACCGTCGCCGACCTCGGCCGCACCCACCCCGGCATCGAACTGAGCCTGCACGAGGGCCACTCCGACCTGCTCCAGGCGCAGGTCCTGTCGGGCTCCCTCGACCTCGCCCTGATCGGCTACGCGGGCGAGGCCGCCACGGGCCTGGACGTCGACATCGTCATCGACGAGCAGGTCGCCGCGGTCGTCCCGGCCGGGCACCCGCTCGACCGGCCCGGACTGACCCTCGCCGACCTGCGCGGCGAGAAGATCCTCTGCCTCTCCCGGGGCACCGGCATCCGCGCCGCCTACGAGCAGTCCTGCGCGCAGCAGGGCCTCGACCCGCGCGTGGACATCGACGCCAGCTCCCCGGCGACCGTCCTGCGCCTCGCCGAACGCGGCGCCGGCGTCGCGGTGCTCAGCCCCTCGTCCGTCGAGGGCCCCGGCCTGAGCACCGTCCCGATCGCCGACGCCGCCGTCCGTTCCTGTCTCGGCCTTGTCGGCCGCCCCGGCGAGCAGTCCCCGGCCGTCCGCGTCCTGCGCGCCAAGCTCTCTGCCGCGCTGGGGAGTGCCTAGGGCCCCTGGGCCCTGTCCGGCGGATCTTGCGGGGCATGCGACGCCGGCAGGTGCCAGGGCTAGCCCTTCCAGTGCGGGTCGCGGCCGGAGGCGGCCAGCGCGCGGTGCCAGGCGGGGGCGTCGTCCGGCAGTGCCACCGCCCCGGCGAAGCCTTCGTACTGCCGGTACAGCTCGGCGTTCTCGGCGACGATCTCGGCGACCAGGACGGCGAGTTCCTCGTCGACCGCGATCTCCCCGCCGGTCGCGCGGGCGACGTCCCACCCGTGCAGGAGGAGTTCCAGGACCAGCATCCGGGCGATCCCCACCGCCGGCACCGGGGAGCCGCCGAGGTCGACGTCCCCCTCCCAGGCGGCCGGGTCGGCCCAGGCCGCGACGGCGCGCTCCAGCTGCGCCGCGTAGTCGGCCGACCAGCCGGGCTCGGCGGCGAAGTCGCGGTCGACCAGCTCCTTCGGCAGCTCGGTGCGCCGGGCGCGGTGCTCCAGGCCGTGCGAGGTGTAGAGCACCCAGTGGTTGATCAGCGCCCGGGTGTCGAAGTCCGTGCAGGGCGTCGGGGCGTCCAGCGGCCGGTCGGCCGGGACGGCGGCGGCGACTCCGGCAGCGGCGGTGGCGGCGCGGGCCAGGAAGGGGTGCATCGGGTGGACGTTCATGCTCCCGATCGTCCGCCGCGCCCCGCTCCCCGGTCTTGAAGAAACGCGACGCTAGCCTGGCCGTCATGGACTCTGCGGACTCTCCCGATCTCGGCCGCGGCGTGCTGCACCCGGCCCGGGCGGCCGAGTTGATCAGCGTGGAGCGGCTGGCGCCCGATCCCGGGGTGACGCGGTTCGTCGAGTACTACTGGCTGGTGCGCTGGGACCTGCACGGCCTGCCCGCGTACGAGCAGAAGGTGCTCGCCCACCCCAACGTCCACCTGGTGTTCGAGGCCCCGCGGGCCAGGGTCTACGGGGTGGACCGCTCGCTCTTCGTCCGCCGGCTGGAGGGCGCCGGGCACGTGCTGGGCGTGAAGTTCCGCCCGGGCGCCTTCCGTTCCTTCGCGGGCCGCCCGGTGAGCGTGCTGGCCGACCGGTCCGTCCCGGCCGCCGAGTTCTTCGGCGCCGCCGCAGACCGTCTCAACGCGGCACTGCTGAGCGGCGACGCGGGCGACCCGGCGGCCCTCGCGGACGGCTTCCTGCTGCCCCGGCTGCCCGGGCCGGACCCGGTCGCCGACGAGGTCGCCGCGATGGTGGACCGGATCACCGGCACGCCGGACCTGTGCCGGGTGGACGACCTGGCCGGGGAGTTCGGCCTCGGCGTCCGCCGCCTGCAGCGCCTGTTCGCCGAGTACGTCGGTGCCTCCCCGAAGTGGGTGCTGCGTCGCGCCCGGCTGCACGAGGCAGCGGAACGGGCCGGTCACGGCGGCGAGTTGGACCTGGCCGCACTCGCCGCCGAACTGGGCTACGCGGACCAGGCCCACCTCACCCGCGACTTCACCGCGGCCGTCGGCGAGCCCCCGGCCCGTTACGCGGCGGCGGGCTGAGCGGCCTCCGTCGCGGCGGCGGCCTCGGCCGCGGCCCGGCCCTTCGCACTGGCCCGCTTGGCGTAGGCGATGGTGAAGTAGACCAGCCCGCCGAGCACCACGTACGGAAGGATGTTGTTGACCGTCACCACCGTGCCGTGCGACAGGGTGTAGACCAGCACGATCCGCAGCACGGCCTCCAGGACGAAGGCCACGCCCCAGACGATGGTGAGGTTGCGCTGGACCTTGCGGAAGCCCGGGTACTGCCACATCGAGTTCCACCAGGCGACCATCTCCGGCGTGCCGTCGGTGGCGAACTTGCGCCCGAAGTAGAACATGATCGGCTTCGGCGCGGCGAGCGAGACCAGGTAGAGCACGCCGAGCAGGCCGGAGACGAAGGAGTCCTTCGCCAGCAGCATCTTCGGGTCCTGCGGGCCGATCAGCGCGACGACCAGGGTCAGCCCGACGAAGACCAGGGAGACCACGGCGAACTCGTCGATCCGGCGGTGCCAGGCGAGGTAGATCACGGTGTCGATCACCGGGCCCAGGCCGGAGAGCAGGATGGCGGTGGATTCGCTGTAGCCGTGGTCGTGCAGCTGGTTGTAGATCAGGATCGGCGCGACGACGTTGAAGCCGATGCTGATCATCCAGCCGAGGGCGGCGGCCTTCCCCTTGCGGGCAGGAGCCTGTGGAGCTGCGGTAGTTGACACTGTGTCGTCCCCCGGGAGTGAGCGGTGATTTTTCGTCTCATTCTGACGGAGCGGCAGGTCAGGCGCCCAAGCCGGAGCCGAATCGTGATCGATCGTGCCCGAGCGGGCCGCTGATCAGGCCCTTGATCGGGTCCTCGTCCGGGCCGCCGGTCACGCCCTCGACCGAGTTCCCGGGCGGGCCGCCGCTCACGCCCCGAGGAAGCGCTGCAGTTCGTCCAGCACGTAGTTGGCCCCGGTGTAGCCGATCCCCTGGAACCACAGCTGGTCGTCCACCGGGAACGCCCGGTGCGCCCGGACCGCCCCCAGTGCCTGCCAGCCCGGGCTCGCCAGCGCGGCGTCGAGGCCGGACCGCTCCGGATCGCCGTAGACCGCGTACAGCAGCAGGTCGCCGTCCGCCTTCCCGATCTGGTCGAGCGGGACCTCGAAGTCCGACTGGTCGACGTTCTGCGGGTCCGGCCGCCCGACCTGGGCGTCGGCGAGCACCGTCCCGGGGAAGCTCTGCCGGCCGTACAGCCGGATCCCGCCGCCCTCCACGAACCGGACCAGGCTCACCTTGCGCCCGGACGGCTTCGCGGCCGCCAGCGCCTGCGCGACCTGCCCGGCGTGCTTCTGGTAGGCGCCGACGAAGGCTGCCGCGGCGTCCTGCCGGCTCAACGCCTGGGCGTGCAGCTGGAAGTCGGCCTTCCAGGGGGCGCCGGTGGTCTGGGTGAGCACGGTCGGGGCGAGTTCGCGCAGCTGGTCGTACCGGTCGCCGTCGCGCGCCTGGTTGGAGAGGATCAGGTCCGGCCGCAGGGCCCGGACGGTCGGCAGGTCGGGCGAGCCGGCCGGGCCGACCAGCCGGATCCCGGCGGTCCGGGTGGCCGGCCAGTAGTCGGGGTAGCGGGTGTCGCGGGCCGGGAGGGCGGCGCCGACCGGGGTGATGCCGAGGGTCAGTGCGGAGTCGAGCACGTCGGTGTCCAGCACGACCACCCGCATCGGCCGGCCCGGCACCAGCACCGGTCCGGTGACGGTGTTCACGGTCACCGGCGGTACCGGCGGGGCGGTCGGGGAGGCGGTGGCCGACGCGGTGCCGGCGTCGAACCCGTCGGCGGTGGCCGGAGCCGGGGGGCGCGTGGCGCCGCCCGTGCACGCCGCGAGCGCGGCCCCGCCGAGGCCGGCGAGCAGGGTACGGCGGGCGATCCGGTGCATCGGCGGTCCTCGGGAGGCTCGGTGAGCGAGGCGGTCGGGGTGCCGTCGATTATGTCCGAAATGGGGGCTTCGGTGACGTCGTGCCTGCCGTCAGGCGTCCACCACCGCCGTCGCCGTCGCCGCCCACGGGGCACCCGGAACGACCAACGGCGTGCCCGTCACCGGATCCGGCACCACCACCGAGTCGAGGCCGAACACGTCCCGCACCAGCTCCGCCGTCACCACCTCGCCGGGCGCGCCCTGCGCCACCACCCGGCCGTCCCGCATCGCCACCAGGTGGTCGGCGTACCGGGCCGCCTGGTTGAGGTCGTGCAGCACGGCGACGACCGTCCGCCCGCGCTCGACGTTCAGCCGGCGCACCAGGTCCAGCACCTCCACCTGGTGCGCGATGTCCAGGTAGGTGGTCGGCTCGTCCAGCAGCAGGATGTCGGTGCCCTGGGCGAGCGCCATCGCGATCCAGGCGCGCTGGCGCTGGCCGCCCGACAGCTCGTCCATGCTGCGCTCGGCCAGGTCCGCGGTCGAGGTGCGCTCCAGTGCCTCGGAGACCGCCGTCTCGTCCTCCGACGACCACTGCTGCCACCAGCTCTGGTGCGGCTGGCGGCCGCGCGAGACCAGGTCGGCCACCGAGATGCCCTCCGGCGCGGTCGGCGACTGGGGCAGCAGTCCGAGCCGCTGGGCGATCCGCTTGGTCGGGATCCGCGCCAGCTCCTCGCCGTCCAGCAGCACCGCGCCCCGGACCGGCTTCAGCAGTCGGCCGAGGGCCCGCAGCAGGGTCGACTTGCCGCAGGCGTTCGGGCCGACGATCACCGTCACCCGCCCGTCGGGGATGCGGACGTCCAGGCCCTCGACGACCGTGCGCGCCTCGTAGGCCAGGGTGAGGCCCCGGGCCTCCAGACGGTGAGCGGACATCAGGAACCTCCACGACGGGATCGGATCAGCAGCCACATCAGGTACGGCGCGCCGACCATGCCGGTCACCACGCCCACCGGCAGTTCGGTCGGCGCCAGCAGCCGCCGGGCGATCAGGTCGGCGAGGACCACCACCAGCGCGCCGGTCAGGGCCGAGCAGAACAGCGGGACCTGCGCCGAGCGGGCCAGCCGCAGCGCGATCTGCGGGGCCATCAGCGCCACGAAGTCGACCGGCCCGGCGGCCCCGGCCGCGCAGGAGGCCAGCACGATGCCCAGCAGCGCCATGCCGAGCCGGATCCGGTCCAGCCGCAGCCCGAGGCCCACGGCGGTCGCGTCGTCGAAGGAGATCGACCGCTGGGCGCGCGCCGCCCACAGCGCGACCGGGAGGGAAGCGAGCAGCACCCAGGCGAGCCGGCCGGCCTGGTCGTAGCCGGAGCCGTTCAGGCTGCCCGTCATCCAGACCTTGGCGGCTTGGGCCTGGAAACCGTCCCCCTTGGTGAGGAACACCGAGGTCAGCGAGGACAGGGCGACGCTGATGCCGATGCCGATCAGCACGAACCGCTGGGCGTGCAGGCCGCGCCGCCAGGCCAGCGCGTACACCAGCAGCCCGGCCGCCAGGCCGCCGGCCACCGCCGCGTACGGCGCCTGGCCGGTCGAGCCGACCACGCCGTACGCCGTCAGGCCGACCACCGTGGCGGTCGCGCCCCAGGTCACGCCCACCACGTCGGGGCTGGCCAGCGGATTGCGGGCGACGGTCTGGATCAGCGCCCCGGCCAGGCCGAGCGCCGTGCCGACCAGCAGCCCGACCACCACCCGGGGCAGCCGGAACTCGCCGACCACCAGCTGGTCCGGGCTCGGCTGCCCGAGCACCACCCTGACCACCTCGGCCGGCGACACCGTGGACTCGCCCAGGCACAGCGAGGCGACCACAGTCCCGGCGAGCGTCACCAGCAGCCCGAGGGCGACGAACGCCGAGCGGCGGTGCAGCAGGAAGGAGGCCCGCCCGGCCCGCACCGCGGAGTAGCCGCGCAGCGACACCCCACGGGTGCCGGAGAAGGAGGCGTTCATGCGGCGACCACCTTCCGCCGACGGACCAGGGCCACCAGCACCGGGACGCCGACCAGCGCCGTCATCACACCCGCCGGGACCTCCGACGGCGGGAACAGGACCCGGCCGAGGGTGTCGGCGAGCAGCAGCAGGGCCGGACCGAGGACGGCGGAGAAGGCCAGGACCCAGCGGTGGTCGGCGCCCGCGACGGCGCGGGCCGCGTGCGGGACGGCCAGGCCGACGAAGGCGACCGGGCCGGCCGCAGCGACCGCCGAGCCGGTGAGGACGGTCGCGCCGAGCGCGCCGGCCGCCCGGACCAGGCCGGTCCTCGCGCCCAGCCCCTTCGCGGTGTCGTCGCCGAGCGCCAGTGCGTCCAGCCCGCGCGCCACCGCGACGACCAGCACCGTGCCGACCGCCAGGAAGGGCAGCAGCTGCCAGGCGACGTCCGAGGTCCGCCCGGAGAGCGAGCCGACGTGCCAGAAGCGGAACCGGTCCATGGTGGCCGCGTCGGTGGTCAGCACCAGGGTGTTGAGCGAGGCGATGAACGCGGACGTCGCCGAGCCGGCCAGCGCCAGCTTGATCGGCGTCGCCCCGCCCCGACCGCGCCCGGCGAGCCCGTAGACGATCACGGTGGCGATCACCGCGCCCGCGAAGCCGAACCAGACGTACCCGGTGAGGGTGGAGACGCCGAAGCCGGCGATGGCGACCACCACGCCCGCCGCCGCGCCCTGGGAGACGCCGAGGATGCCCGGGTCGGCGATCGGGTTGCGGGTCAGGCCCTGCATGACGGCCCCGGCCAGGCCGAGCGCTGCGCCGACGGCCAGGCCGACGACGGTGCGCGGCACCCGCAGCTCGCGGATCACCACGGCGTCGGCGGTGTCGCCGCCGTGCAGCAGGGCGTCCAGGGTGTCGCCGAACGGGACGTTCCGGCTGCCGACCGCGAGGCTCAGCAGCACCGCGACGGCCAGGACGGCCAGCGCGGCGGCGAGCCACAGTATTCGGTGCCGCGGCGCGCGGTGCGGCGCGCCGGGGGGTGCGGTGGTGTCGTCGGTCATGGGCCCTCTCCGCAGACAACTCAGGCAAACCTAAGTTCCGCCGCGAAGGCGGGGCAAATTGCCTCGTGGTCCCGGCCGTCCGTTGGATAGCCTGGCGACATGCCCGAGACCTCGAAGGCCCCGCTCACCGTCGGTTTCGACCTCGACATGACGCTGCTGGACACCCGGCCGGGTATCCGCGCCACCTACCTGGCGCTCTCCGCCGAGACCGGTACCGCCATCGACGCCGACCTGGTGGTCACCCGCCTGGGCCCGCCGCTGCTCGACGAGATCCGCAACTGGTTCCCCGAGGAGGAGGTCGAACGGGCCGCGACGCGCTACCGCGAGCTGTACCGCGACCATGCCTTCGCCCCGACCGTGGCCCTCCCCGGCGCGCACGCCGCCGTCGAGGCGGTCCGCGCCCACGGCGGCCGGGTCGCCGTGATCACCGGCAAGTACGAGCCGAACGCCCTCCTCCACCTGGAGCACGCCGGGATGAAGGCCGACACGGTGATCGGCGACCTCTGGGCGGAGACCAAGGGCGAGGCGCTGCGCGAGCACAGCGCGAGCATCTACGTCGGCGACCACCTCGGCGACATCCGGGGCGCCCGGCACGCGGACGCCCTCGCGGTCGGGGTGGCCACCGGCCCCTACGGCGCGGACGAGCTGCACGAGGCCGGGGCGGACGTGGTGCTGGCGGACCTCACCGGCTTCCCGGACTGGCTCGCCCGCCACCTGGCCGGCCAGTCGGCCGGGCCCCGTCCGGCCTAGGCCTCGGCCCGGCGGCGCTGGGCGCGCGCGTTCAGCAGCAGCCCGGTCAGCGCGGCCAGGAAGCCCGCCGGCATCAGCATGCTCAGCCAGTACGCGGCCGTCGGCAGCGGCGTCAGGTGCAGGAACAGCGGGACGAAGGTGACCAGGGTGGCGAGTGCGCCGAGCCCGAAGACGACCGCTCCGGCCTTGACGTACACGTCGCCGGGGTCGGCGCTCTGGCTGCTCACGTCTGCTCACTCCTCGGGGCGGTGCCGGACCGCACCCAGTCTGGCAGAGCGCGCCGGCGGACCGTCCACCGGAGCGGCTTCGTCACGTTGTGCAGTTTCCCGGCAGCTCAACGTTTTGATCCCTGCTGGGCGGGGGTATGCAGGGGGTGCCGAGGGGCGCCGCAGGTGCGCCCCGTGTCCTCAGACCCGGGGGTGTGAGCCGATGGACAGCGCAGCGACGCGACCCGGCCGTGCCAGTACCGGGTCGCCCGTGACCGCGAGATCCCCGCATCCCACGGCCCCCGGCGGGCCCCGGAACGCGGATCCCTCGCGGAACGCGGACGAGGCAGTCACGGACCGTTAGTCTGCTCCTGGCAGCGTGCCGACCGTGAGCGCCCGCGGGCGTCGAGCCGAGGTCGCCCGCATCTTTCCCACCACCCAGTGATCCCCGGCCAGGGCCGGGATCCCTCACACCCATTCGAGGACTGTTCGAGATGCCCACCGGCCAGGTCAAGTGGTTCAACGAGACGAAGGGCTTCGGCTTCCTGTCGCGCGACGACGGCGGCGACGTCTTCGTCCACACCAAGGCGCTGCCCGCCGGTGTCACCGTGCTGAAGCCGGGCCAGCGGGTCGAGTTCGGCGTGGTCGCCGGGCACCGCGGCGACCAGGCGATGGCCGTGCAGCTGCTGGAGGCACTGCCCTCGGTGGCCGCCGCCCAGCGCAAGAGCGCCGACGACATGGCCCCGATCGTCCAGGACCTGATCACCACCCTGGACGCGGTGCTGCCCGGCCTCCAGCGCGGGCGTCACCCGGCCAAGCCGACCGCCCAGAAGCTGGCCGGCCTGCTGCGCGCGGTGGCCGACCAGTTCGACGTCTAGGCCTGCCCGGCCCCGGGACCAGTCCCGGGACATCGACCGTTCAGGACACCGGCGAGGACTGCCCGAACGCGAGCGCACCCGGGTCGAGCGGGGGCACCAGCCCCTCCGCGGCGGCCCGGGTGAGCAGGGCGCGGACGGCCGCGTAGCCCTCCTCGCCGAGGTCCTCGGTGAACTCGGTGACGTACAGCCCGATGTGCTGCTCCGCGACGTCCAGGTCCATCTCCTGGGCGTGCTCCAGCACGTACCCGCGGCTCGCCGCCGGGTCCGCCCAGGCCTGCCGGACGGAGGCGCGGACCGCGTCCGTGACCGCCCGCAGCCGCTCGGCGCCGAGCGAGCGCCTGGCGACGATCGCGCCCAGCGGGATCGGCAGACCGGTCTCGGCCTCCCAGGCCTCGCCCATGTCGGCGAGGCTGTGCAGGCCGTACTGCCGGTAGGTGAAGCGGGCCTCGTGGATCACCAGGCCGGCGTCCACCCGCCCGTCCCGGACCGCGGGCATGATCTCGTGGAACGGCAGGACGACGATCTCGCCGAAGCCGCCGGGCACCGCCTTCGCCGCCCACAGCCGGAACAGCAGGTACGCGGTGGAGCGCTCGGAGGGCACCGCGACGGTCTTCCCGGCGAGGTCCGCGGGGGACCCCACGCCCGGCAGGGTGAGCACCAGCGGGCCGCAGCCGCGCCCGAGCGCGCCGCCGCAGGGCAGCAGGACGTACTCGTCCAGGACCCACGGCAGCGCGCCGTAGCTGATCTTCAGGACGTCCAGCTCGCCGCGCTCGGCCATGCCGTTGGTGACGTCGATGTCGGCGAAGGTCACCTCGGGAGCGTCCGCCCCGGGCACCAGGCCGTGCGCCCAGGCGTGGAAGACGAAGGTGTCGTTCGGGCAGGGCGAGTACGCGATGCTCAGCCGTTCAGCCACGGCCGGCCTCCTTGATCGGTTCGTGCGGCGCGGCCGGGTCCGGCACGCGCAGCGCGGCCAGTTCGTGGACGGGCAGCGCGGCGAAGGCCCGCTCCAAGGCGGCCAGCGCCTCGCCGATCCGCCACGCGGCCCGGTCGCGCGGGCCCACCGGATTGGACACGGTGCGCAGTTCCAGGACCGGCACGCCGTACCGGGCGGCGGCCTCGGCCACGCCGAAGCCCTCCATCGCCTCGGCGGCGGCGCCCGGGTGGCGGGCGGCCAGCACGGCGGCCCGCTCGGCGCTGCCGGTGACGGTGGAGACGGTCAGCACCGGGCCGGTGACGGCGCCGGCCAGCGCCTGCGCGACGAGCGCGACGGCGGCCGGGGGCGGGGTGTGCCGGACGGTGCCGAAGCCCAGCTCGGTGACGTCGGCGAAGCCCTCGGGGGTCTCGGCGCCGAGGTCCGCGGCCACGACGGCGTCGGCCACCACGGTGGCGCCGACCGGGGCGTGCGGGGCGAAGCCGCCGGCGATCCCGGCCGAGACGGCCAGCGCGTACGGGTGGGCGGCCAGCGCGGCGGAGGTGGCGGCCGCGGCGGCGGCCGGGCCGACCCCGGCGGCCAGCACGTCCACCGGAGCGCCCAGGGCCCGCTGCAGCGTGCCGCCGGGCAGCGGGACGGCGGCGGACCCGCCGGGCAGGCCGCGCAGCACCGCCTCGGCCTCGGCGGCCACCGCGACGACGACGAGCAGCCGGGCCCGCGCGGGGCCCGGCTGCCCGTGGTCGCCGTCGACGACGGGGTGCGCGGTCATCGCGGGACCGTCAGCTGTCCTGGGTGTTCAGCTGGAAGTACCAGACGGCGATCGGGTTGTCCGAGTTCTTGTCGCCCTCGACAACGGTGACCAGGGTCTTGCCGCTGGCGTTGAGCACCCGGTTCGCCTGCTGGGCACCCGACCAGGTCGAGCCCTTGGCGTACGAGGCCAGGCTGGTGCGCCCGCCGCTGCTGGACGCGCCGCCGTTGGTGAAGGCCCACCAGCCCGACTTGGCCACGTTCGGGGAGACCCCGACGCCGACCTGGTCGCTCGCCACCACGTCCGAGGTGGGCAGCGTGCCGTTCTTCAGGGCCTCGGTGGCCTTGTCCTGGCACTCCTGCTGGAGGTCCTCGGTGATCGCGCTGCCGCCGTTCCAGCACAGCGGCTCCGCGAGGATCGAGGAGTTGCCGACCGTGAGGGTGGCCTGGTGGGAGATGTGCGCGGTCTGGCCGGAGGCCACGGCGACGGAGGTGCCCACCGTGGCCGCGCCGACCACGACGACGGCGCCGAGGGCGGCGATGGCACGGGAATTGAGGCTCATGCGTCAGAATCTACCGGGCCCGGCCGATCACGCTACGCGGGGGTCGGCCACCGCGTGTTGCCGCGCCCCGCCGGGTCACGCCACCCGGGGCGCCGCCGGATGCCGCCGCAGGCCCACCCGGAAGAGCGAGTGGAGCGTCCACAGCAGCACCAGGCCGACCACCCCGGCGGCGATCGACAGGCCCAGCTTCCCGTTCAGCGGCAGCAGGATGCCGACCGCCCCGCCCGCCACCCAGGACAGCTGCATCAGGGTCTCCGAACGGGCGAAGGCGGAGGTCCGCACCGCCTCCGGGACGTCCCGCTGGATCAGCGCGTCCAGCGCCAGCTTGCCCAGCGAGGCCGCCATCCCGGAGACGCCCGCGACCAGGACCACCGTCACGACGCCGTACCAGAGCGCGGCCGCCGCCGTCACGCACGTCGCCAGCAGCAGCATCGAGGTGACCGTCGCCTCCGGGCCGCGGGTGCGCAGCCAGGAGCCGAACACCGAGCCGAGCGCGTTGCCCGTCCCCGCCGCCAGCGCCACCAGCCCGAGCGCCACCGTCGGCTGCAGACCGCCGATCGGCTCCTCCCGCAGCAGGAAGGCCAGGAACATCACCAGGAACCCGACCAGCCACTTCATCGCCGACATCGCCCGCAGCGCCAGGATCACCGACGGGCCGACGGTGCGCAGCGAGGCCTTGACCGGCGGCGGTTTGTGGTGGATCAGGTGCGAGCCCTCGCCGTGCACCTCGGCGTGCAGGACGGCGCGCTGCTCGCCCTTGGCCGAGTCCACCTTGTGCGGCAGGTGGAAGGCCATCAGGGTGCCGATCACGAACACCAGGAAGGCGCCGCGCAGCGGCCAGCCCGGGCCGATCAGGTGCAGCAGCCCGCCCACCCCGGCGGCCACCCCGGTGGCCAGCAGCCCGGCCAGGGTGACCCGGGAGTTCGCCTTCACCAGGGAGAGCCGGCTCGGCAGCAGCCGGGGCACCACGACGCTGCGCACCACCCCGTACGCCTTGGACGCCACCAGCACGCCGAGCGCCGCCGGGTAGAGCGCGATGCCGCCGCCGGTGATCACCCCGGCCATCGTCCAGGCCAGTACCGCCCGCGCCAGCATCGACATCGCCATGGCCGCCCGGCGGCCGTGCGGCAGGCGGTCCAGCAGCGGACCGATCACCGGCGCCAGGAGGGCGAACGGGGCCATCGTGATCAGCAGGTAGAGCGCCACCCGGCCGCGGGCCTCGCCGGTGGGCACCGAGAAGAAGATGGTGGAGGCCAGCGCGATGGTGATCAGCATGTCGCCGAAGGAGTTGAGCGCGTGCAGCTCGATCAGCTTGGCCAGGCCTGACTCGCCCGCGCCCTCGGCCGCGGTGGCCCGACGGATCCGGCGGCCGGTGCCGTGCACCACCTTGCCGGTGCCGGCGCCGGCGGCGGAGGCGGTGCGGACCAGGAAGTGGCGGCGGGGCTCGGGGGCCTCCCCCTCCTCCTCCAGGTCCTCGTCCAGGGCGGCGAGCCGACGGGCGTGGGCGCCGTCCGGCCCGGGGGCGCCATCGGCTGCGGCTGCCTCTCCGGCGGCGGCCGGGGGTACGTCGGTGGCCGGGGGCGCGTCGGCCGGGGCCGGGGGGTCCGTGGCCGTCTTGACCAAGCTCACGCGGGTGGCGGGCGCCCCGGCTCCGCCCGCCGGCTGCGGTTCGTCCGCGCCGGGGACCGGAGGCTGCTGTCGCGGCACAGCGTTCGCCTCGTCGGGGCTGCCGGGCTGCGAGGGGCGCAGTGCGTGCTGCGACGGGTTGTCATCCGCCACAAGCCCATCCTGCCCCAGATTCGCCGCGCCGACGCGGGTTTGCGCTCCGCTCGGCGCGGTCGTTCCGGGCCCGTGGAACGTCCGCGTCCGCCCCGGACTGTGCCCGGGCGCCGGGCGGCGGGTAGCCTGCCCAAAGTCCGCCCGCCGGGACGCCGGGGCGCCGGCAGGCCGGTCGAGCGGCGCGGCCGGTACCCGAGGGGGCCTCCGGTCCCGCAGAATGGACGAGGGACTACCGAGCCGCGACGGGACAGGCAACACGCCGTGGGCGACAGAAGAACTGGGAGAGAATCGACGCCGTGAGTGCTGCGATGCGAAGCCGTACCCCCGACCGGCTCTGTGCCGAGGCCGTCGAACTCGCCCGCCAGGCAGCCGAGGAGGCCGTCGGGCCGGAGGCCGTCGGGCCACACCTCGGTGTCCAGGCGGACGCCGACCGCGTCGTCACCCACACCTTCGAGTGCCTGGACGCCGCCTACCGCGGCTGGCACTGGGCGGTCACCGTCGCCCGCGCCCCGCGCGCCAAGAACGTCACCCTGGACGAGGTCGTGCTGCTGCCCGGCCCGGACGCCGTCCTCGCCCCCGAGTGGGTGCCGTGGAGCGAGCGCCTGCGTCCGGGCGACATGGGCCCCGGCGACCTGCTGCCGACCGGCGCCGACGACCTGCGGCTGGAGCCCGGCTGGAGCGGCGAGGACGAGCCCGCGCCGAACTCCGCGGTCGCCCTCGTGGACGACGAGGACCTGGTCGTCACCGACCCGCACGTCCAGCCCGCCCCGGCCCGCGCGCAGATCAACGCCGTCGCCGAGGAGCTCGGCATGGGCCGCAGCCGGGTGCTCTCCCGGCTCGGCCTGCACTTGGCCGCCGAGCGCTGGGAGAAGTCCCACGGCCCGCAGACCCCGATGGCGCAGGCCGCCCCTGCCTCCTGCGGGAGCTGCGGTTTCCTGATCCCGATCGGCGGCTCGCTCGGTCAGGCTTTCGGCGTGTGCGGCAACGAGTTCGGTCCGGCCGACGGCCAGATCGTCTCCTTCTCGTACGGCTGCGGCGGGCACTCCGAGGCGGCCGTCATCCCGGCCCCGCCGGCGCCGTCCGAGCTGATCCTGGACGAGCTGGTCGTCGAGCCCCTGCAGCTTCACCCGGACCGCACCTCCGGCTCCGTCGAGCCCGACGCCCCGGCCGAGGAGCTCGGCCACTCCTGATCGCCTTCGCACGGCCCGCCCCGGTGACGCTCCGGGGCGGGCCGTCGGCGTTCCCGGGCGAAGAGCCCCGGTCCCGCCCGGTTCCTCCCGGACCTTCCCCGTCACTCCCCGTCACCTCCGGTCGCTCCCGGCGCCGGCACCGCGTGCGGGCTCCGGTCGGCGACGCCGCCGCCGCGGGGGCCGTGGTCGGGAGCAGTCGGTGGGGCAGGGAAGAATGCCCTACGACGTACAGGGCGGCGGAAGGCGGCAGGTCCCGTGGAACCTCGGATCATCGGCAGCGGCACGGACGAGCACCCCGCGGACTCCTTCGGGACCGCCGCGCTGCGGCACCGGGTGCTGGACGCCTGGGCCGCCTCGCCGGCCCGGTTCCGGGAGGACGCCAACGCCGAGGAGGAGCTCGCGCTCGGCGGCTACCGCGACCGCCTGGTGGTCGAGTTGGCGCAGAACGCCGCCGACGCGGCGGTCCGCGCCGGCCGCGGCCCCGGGCGGCTGCGGCTGACCCTCGCCGACGGCGTGCTCGCCGCCGCCAACACCGGCGCCCCGCTGGACGCGGCCGCCGTCGAGTCGCTGTCCACCCTGCGCGCCTCCTCCAAGCGCGGCGAGCAGCCCGCCGTCGGCCGGTTCGGGGTCGGTTTCGCCGCCGTCCTCGCGGTCACCGACGAGCCCGCCGTGCTGAGCGCCACCGGCGGGGTGCGCTGGTCGCTCGGCGAGGCCAGGTCGCTCGCCGAGGCGCAGTCCGCGCTGACCGACGAACTGCGTCGCCGGGACGGCCACGTGCCGTTGCTGCGGCTGCCGTTCGCGGCCGAGGGCCCGGCCCCCGACGGCTACGACACCGTGGTCGTGCTGCCGATGCGGGACGCCTCCGCCGAGGACCTGACCCGCCGTCTGCTGGCCGGGATCGACGACGCGCTGCTGCTCACCCTGCCCGGCCTCGCCGAGGTCGTGGTGGAGACCCCGGACGGCACCCGGACGCTCACCCGGGCCGCCGCCGAGACCCGCCCGGACGGCGTCACCGAAGTCACCGTCACCGACGACGCGGGCGGGCGGCTGCGGCGGACGATCTGGCAGACCGCCGGCGCCTCCGGCAGCCTGGACGCCGAATTGCTGGTCGACCGGCCCACCGAGGAGCGCGCCCGCCCGTACTGGACGGTGACCTGGGCCGTCCCGGTCGGCGCGGACGGCGCCCCGCAGCAGCCCGGCAACGCGTCCGTGCTGCACGCACCGACCCCCAGCGACGAGCCGATCGGCCTGCCCGCGCTGCTGATCGCCTCCTACCCGCTGGACTCCACCCGCCGGCACGTCGCGCCCGGCCCGCTGTCCGACTTCCTCACCGAGCGCGCCGCCGACAGCTACGCCGACCTGCTGCGCGCCCGCGGCGCCGACCTCGGCTCGCTCGGCCTCGTCCCCGGGCCGCTCGGCCAGGGCGCGCTGGACAACGCGCTGCGCGCCGCGGTGCTGTCCCGGCTGCCCGGCACGCCGTTCCTGCCGCACCCGGCACCGGTCGAGGTGGGCACGCCCGCGCTGCGGCCCCGGGACGCGACGCTGCTGGAGGGCGCGGACGGCTCGGTGGTCGAGGCACTCGCGCCGATCTTCCCCGGGCTGCTGCCCGCCGGTCTGGAGCGCCGCACCGAGCTGCGGGTGCTGAACGTGCGCCGGGTGCCGCTGGCCGAGGTGGTGGACCAGCTCGGCGGCCTCGACCGCGAGCCCGGCTGGTGGCGCAACCTGTACGCGGCGCTCGGCGGGGCGGACCCGGAGGCGCTCGGCGCGCTGCCCGTGCCGCTCGCGGACGGCCGGACGGTGACCGGGCCGCGGCGCGTCCTGCTGCCCTCCGAGGACGCCGACTGGGCGGCCTTCCCCGGCTACCCGGAGTCGCTGGCCGGAGCCCTGGCCGCGCTCGATCTGCGGCTGGCCCACCCCGAGGCCGCCCACCCGCTGCTGGCCAAGCTCGGCGCCGGCACCGCCACCCCGGCCGGGGTACTGGACACCCCCGAGGTGCGGGCCGCCGTCGCCCGCTCCTACGAGCTGGCCGAGGACGACCTGGACGCGGCGCTGGAACTCGGCGACGCCGTCCTGGCCCTGGTGAAGGCCGCCGCCCCGGAGCCGGGCGCGCACCCCTGGCTGGCCCGGCTGGCACTGCTGGACGACGAGGGCGAGCCGGCCCGCGCGGGCGAACTGGTGCTGCCCGGCAGCCCGTTCGCCACGCTCGCGCGCGAGGAGGACGCCGGCTGGGTGGACGACGAGCTGCTGGAGCGCTGGGGGTCCGAGGTGCTCGCCGCGGTCGGTGTGCTGGCCGACTTCGTGCTGGTGCGCGCCGAGGACGTGGTGCTCGACCCGGACGACCTGGAACGGCTCGACCCCACCGTCCCCGCCGACCGGGCGGCCGGCGGCCACCCCACCGGCCTGCTGGACGAGGCACCGGACGGGTTCGCCGACTGGGCCGAGGACGCGCTGGAGGCCCTGCAGGCCGACGAGGCGGTCGGCGTCCCGCCGGTGGCCGCCGAGCTGCTCGCCGTGCGCGACCTCGACCTGGTGGACGACGACGCCTGGCCCGAGGCGCTCGCCGCGCTGGCCCGACCGCCGTACCGGGACGCCGTGGTCAACCCGGTCCGCACCCTGCTGCCGGACGGCACGTACGCCGACCTGCCGCCGTACACCGCGTGGTGGCTGCGCGACCACCCGGTGCTGGCGGGCCGCGAGCCCGCCGGGCTGCGCGCCGCCGGGGCCGACCCGCTGCTGCGCGGCCTCTACGACGAGGCGCGGACCACCCTGGACGACCAGTTCCTGCACGCGCTCGGGGTGCGCACCACGCTCGCCGCGCTGCTCGCCGAACCGCACGGACCGGACGAGGTCCTGGACCGGATGACCGACCCGGCGGTCGACCTCGGCCACCGCCAACTGCACGGCCTGCACAGCGCGCTGGCCCGCGTGGAGCGCGAGCGGATCGAACCGCTGGACGTGGTGCGGGCGCTGCCGCCGCTGGACCCGGCCACCGGTCGCCGGCCGGCCCACACCGTGGTGGTGGACGCCACCGAGGCGGTCGTCGCCGACGCCCCCGACCTGGTCCAGCTGCTGCACCCGTACCCGCTGCTGCCGGTCGCCCCGGCACTCGCGGCCGACCTCGCCGAGCGGCTGCACGTGTCGCTGGCCAGCGAGGTGGCCGGCGGCCGGGTGCTCTCCGAGGGCGTGCTGCACCGCGTCCCGGCCGTGGTGCGCGAACTGCTGCCCGGCTGCCCGGTCGCGTACGAGGAGCACGAGGAGCTGCTGGTCGTCGGACCGGACGGCGACGAGGCCGCGGTGGACTGGCGGTGGGACACTGGCGCGGACGCCCCGGAGCCGCCGTACGACCCCGAGCAGGCCGAGGCCGACGACGAGGACGACGAGTTCGAGGTCCCGCCGGTGGCCGGCCTGCTGCACGCGGCCACCCCGGAGGGCCTCGCGGCCGGGCTCGCCTGGTCGGTCGGGCAGTGGCACCGGCGCTTCGAGGTGCTGGCCGCGCTCAGCGAGCCCGACCGGGCGTACGAGCTGTCGGCGGCCCGGGACTTCGAGGGCTGAACTCAGCGGGCGCGGGCCCGGAGGCGGCCGTAGACGGTGACGGCGACGGTCAGCCAGACCGCCCCCAGGGTCACCAGCGCGGCTCCCCGCAGCGCGGGCGTCGGTCTGATCGCCAGGCCGATGCCCGCCATCGCCAGTGCGGTCAGCCCGACCGCCAGCAGCCCGGCCAGGAAGGCGATGAACGCCTCCAGGTCCCCACCCTTGCGCGCCATTCGGCACCCCCTCCCGGGGCCCATCATCGGGCTTCGGTGCGGGGGCTGTCACTCATCCGGCGGCGCGTGTCACTCCGTGCGTCTCGACCGGTGCGTCTCGACCGGTGCGTCTCGACCGGCCGCGTCTCGCCGCGGGCGGCTCACCCCGGGTTGCTCACTCCATGCCGTGGCGCTTCATGTAGCGCCAGGTGATCTCCAGGGCGATGCCGCAGACCAGGGCGATGGCGACGCCGATCAGCGGGTCGCGGACGCCGACCAGGGAGAGCTCGAAGAAGTCGGACAGCGCCGGGACCGCCAGGACCAGGGCGAACGCCCCGCCCATGGTGGCGATCAGCAGCAGCCGCCACCAGGTGTACGGGCGGGCGACGATGGCGAGGACCCAGATGGCGATCAGGAAGAGCGTCAGGGTGGCCACGCTGGTGTCGGCCTTGAGGTCGGTCGCGTGGTCGGTGCGGGCCAGCGTGTAGGCGACGAAGGTGCCGGTCCCGGCGATGACGCCGGCGGGGACGGCGAGCCGCAGCACGCGTTTCACGAAGCCGGTGCGGGCCCGCTCGTTGTTGGGGGCGAGGGCCAGGAAGAACGCCGGGATGCCGATGGTCAGCGAGGACAGCACGGTGGAGTGCCGGGGCAGGAACGGGTACGGCGAGTGGGTGAAGATCACCAGCAGCGCCAGGAGCACCGAGTAGACCGTCTTCACCAGGAAGAGCGACGCGACCCGCTCGATGTTGCCGATCACCCGGCGGCCCTCGGCGACGACCGACGGCAGGGTCGCGAAGGAGTCGTTCAGCAGCACGATCTGGGCGACCGCCTTGGTCGCGTCGGATCCGGTGCCCATCGCCACGCCGATGTCGGCGTCCTTGAGCGCCAGCACGTCGTTGACGCCGTCGCCGGTCATCGCCACGGTGTGGCCGCGGGACTGCAGCGCCCCGACCAGCAGGCGCTTCTGCTGCGGGGTGACCCGGCCGAACACGCTGGTCCGGTCGGCGGTCTCGGCGAGTTCCTCGGGGTCGGTCGGCAGGGTGCGGGCGTCCAGCGGGCGGTCGGCGCCCGGCAGACCCAGGTGGCCGGCCACGGCGCCGACCGAGACCGCCGCGTCGCCCGAGATGACCTTGGCCCGGACCTGCTGGCCCTCGAAGTACCGCAGGGTCTCGGCGGCGTCGCCGCGCAGCCGCTGCTGCAGCACCACCAGCGCGAGCGGGATGAGGCCGGCCGCCGGGTCGGGGGAGTCCAGCGGGACGGGCGAGCGGCCGAGCAGCAGCACCCGCAGGCCCCGCGCGCCCAGCTCGTCCACCTCGGCCAGCGCCGGGTGCCCGGCGGGCAGCAGCACGTCGGGGGCGCCGAGCAGCCAGCTGGCCTCGCCGCCCTGCGGCTCCAGCAGTTGCACGCCGCTCCACTTGCGGGCCGAGGAGAACGGCATCGCCTCGATGACCCGCCAGCCCTTGCGGCCCGCGGCGGCGCCCGGCACGCCGCCCGGGGATGCGCCCGGTGAGCCGTCGCCGTCGTCGCCGCGGCCGTACGCGTCGATGACCGCCTGCATCGACGGGTTGGGGCGGGCGTCGGCGCCGGCCATCAGGGCGAGCGCGTGCTTGACGGTGGCCGGGTCGACGGCGGTGGGTTCCCCGTCGGAGAGCACCCGCAGGTCGATCACGTCCATGCCGCCCTCGGTGAGGGTGCCGGTCTTGTCGAGGCAGACGGTGTCGACCCGGGCCAGTCCCTCGATCGCCGGGAGCTCCTGGACCAGGCACTGCTTGCGGCCGAGCCGGATCACGCCGATCGCGAAGGCCACCGACGTCAGCAGTACCAGCCCCTCCGGGACCATCGGGACGATGCCGGCCACCGTCCGCCGCACGGCCTCGCGCCAGTCCCGGCCCTCGACGGCCAGCTGGCTGATGATCAGGCCGATCGCGGTGGGGATCAGCAGGTAGGTGATGAACCGCAGGATGCTGTCGATGCCGCTGCGCAGCTCCGACCTCACCAGGGTGAACTTGCTGGCCTCCTCGGCGAGCTGCGCCGCGTAGGCCTGGCGGCCGACCTTGGTGGCGGTGAACGCGCCCGCGCCGGCCACCACGAAGCTGCCGGACATCACCTGGTCGCCGGGCTGCTTGAGGACGGGGTCGGGCTCGCCGGTGAGCAGCGACTCGTCGATCTCCAGGCCGTCCGCCTCGGTGACCTCGCCGTCCACGATCACCTTGTCGCCGATGCCGAGCAGCACGGTGTCGTCGAGGACGATCTCGGAGACGCCGATCTGCTGGGCGGCGCCGTCCCGGCGGACCTGCGGGCGGGCCTCGCCGATCAGGGCCAGGCTGTCCAGGGTCTTCTTGGCGCGCAGCTCCTGGATGATGCCGATCGCCGTGTTGGCGACGATGACCAGGCCGAACAGGCCGTCCTGGATCGGGCCGACCACCAGGATGATGCCGAACATCACGCCGATGATCGCGTTGAAGCGGGTGAAGACGTTGGCCCGGACGATCTCCCGGGTGGAGCGGCTGGAGCGGACCGGGACGTCGTTGACCTGTCCCTTCGCGACCCGCTCGGCGACCTCGGCGATGGTCAGGCCGCCGCGCCGGCCGGGCAGCAGCCCGAGGGGGTGGGCCCCGTCCGGATGGTCTCCGCCGGTCGGCCGCTCTTCCGCTGGCTGGGCAGGCTGCGTCATGGCACCGACTCTACGGGCGCCTTATGTCCGATGCGTGCTACTAAAGGACCGTTCAGTCCGACCGGGTGGCCGGGTCCTGACCGTTGTCGTCCACCGTCCGCCCGGCCGCCCCGGCGGCGCGGCTGCGGGCGATCGCGTCCCGCCGGGCGCGGCAGTACCAGAGGCCGATCAGGCCGAGCAGGCCGCCGGAGAGGCAGATCCACGGCCAGGTGCCGTGACCGTGCTCGGAGAGCGTGCCCTGGAAGGGGAGCAGGGCGAGGAAGGCGACGAACCACACCACCGTGCCACCGCCGACGATGGCGACGTCGTTGGCCTCCAGTGGAGGGGGCGAGGGGTGCAGCGGCGTCTTGGGCATGGGGCCTAGCGTACGGTGCGGCGGGGCCCGGACGCCGCGTGGAGGCCGCGTGGAGGCCGCCGTACGGACCGGGTGCGGACCGGGCGCGGCCCCGGGTGGGCCCGGGTCGCGACCCCTGCGGGCTCTACGCGCGAAGATAGCGCGTGTGCGATCGGGAAACCATACTTAAAGGTCTGATCCCGGCCACCGTCGCCCCGGGTGTCACCCCCCTCTCCTCAGCTCCCCCACAGAGGACGCACGCATGCCTGTGGTCCAGCCGACCACCGAGTCGCCCGAACCCGCCGACGCCGCTCCCGAGCCCCCCACCGGCGCGGTCGACCGCTACTTCCGGATCAGCGAGCGCGGCTCCACCCTGCCGCGCGAGATCCGCGGCGGTGTCGCCACGTTCTTCACCATGGCCTACATCCTGGTGCTCAACCCGATCATCCTGGCCAGCGCCACGGACGTGACCGGGGCCCACCTGGACAGCGCCCAGCTGGTCACCGCCACCGCCCTCACCGCGGGTCTCACCACCCTGCTGATGGGCGTGATCGGCAACGTCCCGATCGGCCTGGCCGCCGGCCTCGGCGTCAACACCATCGTGGCGCTCCAGCTCGCCCCGAAGATGACCTGGCCGGACGCCATGGGCATGGTCGTGCTGGCCGGTTTCGCGATCATGCTGTTGGTCGCCACCGGGCTGCGGGAGCGGGTCATGAACGCCGTCCCGCTCGGCCTGCGCAAGGCCATCGCGATCGGCATCGGCCTGTTCATCACCCTGGTCGGCCTGGTCGACTCCGGCTTCGTCAGCCGCATCCCGGACGCCGCGCACACCACCGTCCCGCTGCAGCTCGGCGGCAACGGGCACCTGCTCGGCTTCCCCGTCCTGGTCTTCGTCGTCGGCCTGCTGCTCACCCTGATCCTGGTGATCCGCAAGGTGCCCGGCGCGATCCTGATCAGCATCGCGGTCTCCACCGCGCTCGCCGTGGTGATCGACAAGGTGGCCGACGTCCCGGCGCTCAAGTGGGGCCTCACCGTTCCGACCTGGCCGGGCAACCCGGTCGCGGCGCCGGACTTCGGGCTGGTCGGCAAGGTCAGCCTGTTCGGCGGTTTCGAGAAGGTCGGCGTGCTGACCGGCGTGCTGTTCGTCTTCACCGTGCTGATGTCGTGCTTCTTCGACGCGATGGGGACCATCCTCGGCGTGGCCGACGAGGCCCACCTGCTGGACGAGAAGGGCGACCTGCCGGGCATCAACCGGATCCTGATGGTCGACGGCATCGCCACTGCGGCCGGCGGCGCCACCTCCGCCTCGGCCAACACCTGCTTCGTCGAGTCCACCGCCGGCGTCGGCGAGGGCGCCCGCACGGGCTTCGCCTCGATCGTCACCGGCCTGCTCTTCGTGGTGGCGCTCTTCCTCACCCCGCTTGCCACCATGGTCCCCGCCCAGGCCGCCACCCCGGCCCTGGTCACGGTCGGCTTCCTGATCCTGGCCAACTCGATCAAGGAGATCGACTGGGCCGACTACACGATCGCGATCCCGGCCTTCCTGACCATCGTGATGATGCCGTTCACCTACAGCATCACCAACGGCATCGGCTTCGGCTTCATCGCCTTCTGCGTCCTGCGCCTGGCCGTCGGCCGCGGCCGCAGCGTGCCGGTCCCGCTGTACGCGGTGGCGGCGGTGTTCGCCTTCTACTACCTGATGCCGGCCTTCGGACTGCTCTGACGCCCTACGGTCCCCGACGCCGTACGCCGCGCGGCCCCGTCCTCCCCCGTGGGAGGGCGGGGCCGCGCCGTGCACCGATTCGCGCGTTACCAGCACCTTCGGCTGTTCGGGGGTTGCAGTGACCGCAAGCTCCATACAAGAAGAGCCCCGGGGAACCAGTCCCCGAGGCTTCTCTGCGCCTTGGGCCGGATCAGAAGGTCGGGAACTCCCCGGCCTGGATGGCGCCTACGAAGGCCGACCACGCCGCGGGGGAGAACCCCAACTCCGGACCACTCCGGTCCTTGCTGTCTCGCACCGGAACGATGCCCTCGACCCGAGCGGCAGCGGGAGCTACCTCGATGCACTCGCCGCCGTTGCCCTGAGAGAAGGTCGACGTCTTCCACTCGCGCGGCCCGGGGTGCCAGTCGACAGGTTTGGTTGGGGTCACGTTCACTAGCTCCCTCATTGCGCAACGAATCCGGCGGGCGGAGTCCGGCCAGTTCAGTGCCTCAGCCCGAAGCCGATCATAGGCGTGCGATCGCCGCTCCACCGTTTCCGGGTCGGTCACGAAGTGCCCGCCGTCTCTGCTCTCTGCGTAGGACCATGTCTCCCCGTCCGGCAGGCTCAACAGATGAAAGCCGCCCGCTCCGGTTCGCTCGCCCAACTCCCTCTGCGTGACGTGTAGATGGATGTTCGGATGCCGGTCCGGGATGGTCAGCAGGTGTTCAAGCTGCTCGTGCATCACCAGGCGCCCGCCAACCTGCTGCCAGATGACCGCCTCATCGACTATGGCCACGAGTTCCGGCCCTCCGGGGGCTAGAAACCGCGCCTGCCGCCGGAGTCGCGCCCGTACGCCCCGCTCGATCTCGGCGTCGTCGGCTTCGGGCTGAAGTACATACCGGAACAGCGCGCGAGCGTAGTCGGCAGTCTGAAGAAGGCCTGGAATACGTTCGGTGTGGAGCCCGCGAATCCTCCACGCTTCCTGTTCCTGCCCGGCGTATGACCTGAACCATTCCGGATGATCGATGGTGGCCCAGTCGACCCGATCCCAGGCGTCTGCCAACTGGCCGTGAGTGTCAAGGGCCGTGTCACACGCTTCGGCAAACGCACGGGTCGGCGGGCGCTCCAGAACCTCGATCTTGTTGACGTAGCTGGGGTGGAAGCGGATTGCCCGCGCCAGCTTGGCGCACGAGTCGAACCCCGCCCTCTCCCGGTGGTCCCGCAGCAGCCACGCCCAGACGTTAGGCGTGATCTGTACGTCTCGCTGCTGCACCCGCCTGCCGGCCAACGTGAACTCCCCATTCGAGACAACCGATCTGTCTTGACGTCAGGTATACCCCTTCGCCTACCCGGTGCAGTTGTCTAGTTACCGCACAGCAACGGCTCAAAGGCGGCGGACATGACCGTGTACCGGCCCAAGCGTGGACAGCTTGTCCACGACCGACGGACGAACCGAACCGGCGTCTACATGGGCGCCTGGGGCGGTCAGCAGTACGTCCGCCCCGAAGGGGGCGGGTGCGAGTGGACGGCGGACCCGGCGGACGTCGGACCGATCGGCCCGGGACTGGAGTACGCCAACCCGCTCGGAGCGCCCCGAGGATCGATCCGTCTGACGGACGCGTGAGACCGCCGCGGGTCTACACAGTGCTGGTCGGCACAGCCGCCGTCGCCGCCCTGGCCGTCGCTCTCGTGACGGACACGGCGATACACGGTCAGCCGTACGGGCCTAGGGCACTTGCGGTGCTGCTCAGCTTCAACTGCGTCTTCGGTGCGGCGGTCGTCGCTGCCGATGCCCTTCTTCGGGGGGCAACCACTACCCGGAAAGGTGCGGCAAATGAGTGACCCCCCGGATCGCTGTCTCTGCGGTGCGCAGATCAACCCGAGCGAGCCGGACGCGGACGGCATCAGCACGTGGTCCTGCGGCTGCCGCCGGTTCGGGCTCTTGCTGCCGCCGGACTGTCGGCGGGCGCACCCGGACGAGCCTGCCGTTCAGGTCTGCGGCCGGAAGCGGACCCGGTAGCCCCGAACTCCCGCCCCGATCGGATGTCCTTCCGTGAACTCCGATCGAGGCGGGCTCCAACTCCCGTACCCCCGCCCGAACGCTTGGGTGGACGTCCCGGTACGGGAACGGTGGTCCCGTCCGTACATGCCCCCCGTCATGGATGGGCGGGACCGCTCCAGACCCCGTCCTGGGCGCGTGCCAGCGCCCAGGCCCCACCCCACGAAGGAACAATGGTTTTGCTCCCCAAGCCCAGCAAGGTCCCGCCGCGCAGTGAGGCGGACGAACCGACCGGAAAGGTCCGCCAGAGGCTGATCAAGCGGTACGAGAACGGGGTGTCGAGGTACGCCCTTGCGCGCGAACCGGGGCACACCGACCAGTGGTTGCGGGTGCGGTTCGCCCGGTGGGGTGTCCAGATCCGGGGCCGGTCGGAGGCGCAGCGCATCCGATGGGCGCAGCACAGCGAGAACCCTGCCGCATGACCGGCGGAATGCTCTCCGGTAGTGGGCCCGCTTCCAGGGTGTGGCAAGCCCAGTTCTGGTTCAGCGGCCAACCGGGCATCCCTGCCAAAGATGGGCTCCCTGGAGTTGCAGGGACGCCTGACACCAACGGGTGGGTGTACTGCGCGTCGTTCGAGCGTCTGGCATCCAACCTGATTGCGGGGGCTGCCTGGCAGTGCTCCGGGTTGGAGCCCGCTCCGGAAATGATCAACTTCGGGGAAATCCTGCTGCGGCACGGTCGGCGCGTTGCCGAGCGAACGGGGCGGTGGACGTACGGAGCGGGCAGAGGACAGGGCTGGGCGGACGTCACCGTCATCTATGACCCGACCAGGGGGTGATCCAGTGCCCCCGAAGACGCCCGCCGGCGCCCCGTTCCTTGTCTCCGACGTCGTCGCCACGGTGGCCAACACCGAGACGTGCGAATGCCCCCGACCCGCCGGATGCGTTCAACGCCTGGGGCTGCCCCCGGCGCGCGGACGGTTCCGCGACGGACAAGGCCGTATCTGGGAAGTGGTCCGTCGGCAACAGTTCGCCGACCCCGTAAACGGCAGGGTGCGGCAGACAGCCATCCTGCTCCGGCGGTATGAGGAGGACCAACCCGTCTTCATGACGATCCGGTGCGCTGGTCCGATGCAGACGGAGAACCGATACGAGGCGAACCGCCTCGGACGCCCACCCCGACTCCCGTTCGAACCGGTCACGCCGCCGACCGGAGGCCTGCGCAGGTGAAATCCGACAGCTACGACGCCCGACCGGCGTCATGAAATGGAGGGGACCGTGGGACACCAACTGATCGCTGCCCCGTTCGCGGGTGGGCACGTCGTGCTGAAGCCCGGCCGAATCGAGGCCATCAAAATTCCCGAGCGCCTGTTCCGGGAGCTGGACCACGGCGGTATCCCGCGCTGGCTGACGGACGCCGTTAACCGCCGGTGGGACATGACGCTCCCGGACCGGCCGATCGGCGAAGTCGTGCTGATCCGGAAGCCGCCGCTGTTCGGCCACAGTCGGGCCAGCTGGGAACTCAACCTCGGGTGCGACTTCGACTGTGATCACTGCTTTCTCGGTGAGCGGCCGTTTGCGGGCCTGGACGAGGCAGGCAAGCACGACCTGTTGCGGACCCTGCGGGACGCCGGGGTGCTCTGGCTCCAGATGACCGGGGGCGAACCCTTGATCGACCGGCACTTCCCCGGCGTCGCTCGGCTCGCCCACGACCTCGGCATGATGATCGAGGTCCAGACGAACGGGTCGCGACTGTCCCGGCCGGAGATCCTGGACGTGCTGACGTCCGTCCGGCCGTACCGGGTTGCCGTGTCCCTGTACGGCGCCACGCAGGAGACGTTCGACGGCTTCACCCACAGTCGGGGCGCGTTCAAGCGCGTCACTGTCGGACTGGCCGCCGCCGTCGACGCCGGGTTGCCCGTGCGCCTGTCGCTGATCATCACGGCGAAGACCGCTCACGAGCAGGACCGCATGCGCGGCATGGCCGACGACATCGGAGTGCCGTACATCGAGTACACCCACATGTCCCCGACGATCTACGGCGGCGGCAAGACACTCGACTCCCAGAGTCCCGCCCACCTCAAACCGGTTGGCCGTTTCGAGGGCTGCAACGCCGGTCACACCTTCCTGCACGTCGACCCCCACGGCCAGGCGTCGATCTGCAAGGTCGCCCGCGACGAACAGGTCGACCTGATGACCGAAGGAGTCCAAGGACTCTCCCGCCTCGGCGTAATCGCTGACGGCCTCATGCTTCGCACCGGTGGCTGCGCCGGCTGCCAGCTCTCCGAGAAATGCTCGGTGTGCAGGCCGCTGGCCAAGCGCTACCAGGAGGCGAAGGCACCACTCAGGAACTACTGCCAACACGGACAGAAGGAGAGTGCAGCATGACCGCTGTCATGGTCGAGATCAGCCCCACCCGCACCGAGGAGGACGACGAGCTGTCGTTCATCGACGACGCCGAGGCGTTCGGCGTCGACGCCCTCCCGGGATGCAACGACGACAACCCGTACCGGTAATCCGGTACTAGCGTGACGTGTCGCCGGGCAGGCTCCAGACGTTCAACCTGGGGCCCGCCCGGGGGCCTTCCATGACTGACGAACGGAAGACCGTGACCACGACCCGCATCCCCTACGCCGACCTTCCCGTCGCGGCGCGCAGGGCCGTTGAGACGCGCACCGGCCCGGCCCTGAAAGTGGAGTCGGAAGCCGAGGGCTTCAACAGCGAGATTGCTGCTCGCCTGATCACTCAGGCCGGCGAGTACTACGTGAAGGGACTCAGGGCAGACCATCGACGGGTGTGGACTCAGGCCAGAGAGGCGGAGGTGAACCCGTACGTGCACGGGATCGCACCCGCGTTGCTCGCCCGCGTCGAGGCCGCGGGATGGGACTTGCTGATCTTCGAAGCGGTCGACGGGCACCACGCCGACTACAGGCCCGGCTCGCCCGACCTGCCCAAGGTCGTTGACGTACTTCGGCGTCTGGCGGAAACCCCTTGTCCGCCGATCGAACTTCGGTACGCCGAACAGCGGCTCGCCCGGTACGCCGCGTGGCCGGAAGACCTTGACCACTTCGCCGGGAACGCGCTGCTCCACACCGACTGGCACAACACGAACGTTCTCGTGACCGACCAGGGTGCCCGGCTCGTTGACTGGGCATGGGCCACCAAGGGTGCCCCGTGGCTGGACGCTGCGTATTGGGTGATCTGGCTGATCGCATCCGGGCACGACCCCGCCGCGGCTGAGGAGTGGGCCTCACGCGTCCCGACGTGGCAGACGGCTCCCGCCAAGGGGATCGACGCATTCGCCATCGCCAACGCCAACATGTGGCACGAGATCGGCGGTCAAGACCCCGACGCGTGGACGGCCCAGATGTTGGCAGCCGCAGAACGCTGGCGGAATCACCGGACGACTTAGCTCTCTGTCCCGTCCGGGTCCGGCTGTGCGGGGCTATTCCGTCGGCGCCGGTCGCTGGTCGGCCGGAACAACCCAGGACCCACGTCCCCATTCGGTCGTGATCAGCCCGCGTTCGCGGAGCACTTCGAGGGATCGCCGAACGGTCATGATCGCCCGACCGAAGCGCGTCACCAAAGCCGACTCGGAGGGGAACGGCGTCCCGTCGTCGTACACGCCTGCATGAATTTCCGCGGTCAGCTCGTCGGCGATGGCACGGTAGCCGTTCCACCCCAGGCCCGCCGCCCCGCCCGCGCCGTCGTGGGAGATGCCCGCGCTGTTCAGGGAGATCCCGCCGCACGTCGCTGACTGGCGGAAGCCTCTCCGCGGTGAGGACAACGCCACAGTGCGCCCCTACACCCCGAAGGCCGTCGTCGACCCCATCCGGCGCGCAGCAGCGTTCGCAGCGCTCGACTTGCCTGATCCGGTCAACTGGCTGGCCGACGCAGCCACGGCTGACCAGGTGCTCGCCGGGGCGGGCGTGTGATGGCAGAGAACGCGACCAAGCCTCACTCGTGCTGCATCTGCGGCACGAAGACCGCTGACGGCCGAGTGATCGGCACCGTGGACCGCGTAAGCGGCCCCGCGTACGTCCGCTGGGCGTGCCGGACCCCCTGCGCCCCGGCGAAGACCCGCTAGACCCTCACAGCCCCGTCCGGGTTCGCCTGGGCGGGGCTTTCTCGGTCAGGCTCAGAAGTAGGAGTTAGAGGTGTTGGGGTCCCGCATGACGGTCCACGCGCCGCCCGGCTCCGCGACGTCCCGCAGGACGGTGGCGCCGAGGGCTTCGAGGCGGGTGACGGTGGCGGCGCGCCCGCCCGGGCCGGGGTGGAGGTCCAGGTGCAGGCGGTTCTTGGCCTGCTTGGACTCGGGGACGGCCTGGAAGAGGATGCGGCGGCCGAGGCCGGTGTCCGAGTCCGGGTCGTACGGGTCCTCGGGGTGGCGGACAGCGGCCGGCGTGCGCCAGGCGGCGTGGCCGTCCACCTCGGTGGTGGCGTCCGGGCCGACCGCGCCGGCGGCGAGCAGCCGGGTGACCAGCGGGCCGTGGTCCTCCAGTGCGTACTCCAGGGCGGCGGCCCAGAACGCGGCCTGGCGGTGCGGGTCGGCGCAGTCGATGACGAGCTTCCAGTGCAGCGGCATGTAACCGGTTGTATCGGTGACCCGTCCGACGGGCAATCACGGGCGGTCGGAAGGTGTCAAAAAGGTGCCCGTGTAGCCCAGTTGGCGGCGGGAATACTGGCTGGACGGAGAAGGGGGAGGGGACTCGACCGATGGTGCAACAGGATCCGCCCGGGGGTGTCGAGGCGCAGTTGCTGCCGGAGCTGTTCCGGACGGCGGACAACGCCTCGCTGGAGGGCCAGCGCGAGACGCTGCGCTGGTACCGCGGCCTGATCGCGATGCTGGTGGTCGCCGCGCTGATCGGGTCGTTCCCCGGCCCGGACCACGAGGGCGGCGACTTCGACGTCTGGCCGCTGTTCTCGGTGGCCGCCTTCCTGGTCGCCGGCTACTTCTGGTCCCGGCTACGCCGCAGCAACCCGCAGGGCCGCTGGTACGAGGCCCGGGCGGCGGCCGAGTCGGTCAAGACGCTGGCCTGGAAGTACACCGTCCGGGCCCGCCCGTTCGACGGCGAGGCGGAGTCCGCGGACGTCGACCGCGGCTACCTGCTGCAGGTCGAGGACGTCATGCGGGCCTTCGAGGACCCGGAGATCGTGCCTCCGGACACCGTCGCCGAGATCACCCCGGAGATGCGGCGGCTGCGCGCCGAGAGCCTGACCGCCCGGCGCACCCTCTACCTGCGCACCCGGGTCGAGGGCCAGCGCACCTGGTACCGCTCCCGGGCGGATTCCTGCGACTCGCAGGCGGTCTCCTGGGGGCTCGGCATCGCGGCGCTGATCATCCTCGGTGCGGCGGCCGCCATCGCCCAGGCCACCGGTGCGCTGCAGGTGCACGTCTTCGGGGCCAGCTCGGCCGCGGCCGCGGCGATCATCGCCTGGACGCAGCTCAAGCAGCTCCGCCCGCTGGCCGCCGCTTACCAGCTGGCCGCGCGCGAACTGGAGAACGTCGGCAACCAGCTCTCCGACCTGGACGTCCGGGCGCCGGACGCCGAGGCGCGCTGGGCCCGGCTGGCCGCCGAGGCGGAGGACGCGGTCTCCCGCGAGCACACCACCTGGCGGGCCCGCCGGGCGTTCCCGCGCTGAGCACCGTCGCGACAGCGGGCCCCTGCCGTGCCGCGGGGGCCCGCGCCAGTCCAACTCGGAGAAGGGACTGGGGAGATACCGCGAAGCGCGGGCCACGCCGGGACCACAGGTGTGCGGGGTGCGTGAGGGTAGAGCGGCGAGGTACGGACCGTAATCGTTACGTGTCCATGCCCTGGTTTCATCGCCTCCGCGCGACCCCTGTACCGCCGGAGGCCCCCCTTGCGCATTCTCCTGATCGCCAGCGCGTTCAACAGCCTGACCCAGCGCGTCCACACCGAGCTGCGCGAACGCGGCCACCAGGTCGCCGTGCAACTCGCACTCGGTGACGAGCAGATGAGGGACGGGGTGGCACGCACCGATCCCGAGCTGATCGTCTGCCCGATGCTGACCAAGGCCGTCCCGCGGGACATCTGGTCCACCCGGACCGTCCTGATCGTGCACCCGGGGCCCACCGGCGACCGCGGCCCCTCCTCGCTGGACTGGGCGATCACCGAGGGCGCGGAGCGCTGGGGCGTCACCGTGCTGCAGGCCGTCGAGGAGATGGACGCCGGCGACATCTGGGCGTCCGTCGACTTCCCCGTCCCCGACTGCGGCAAGAGCGAGCTGTACCGGGGCGAGGTCGCCGACGCCGCCGCGGAGGCCGTCGTGCTGGCCGTCCAGCGCTACGAGGGCGGGCTGTTCACCCCCGAACCGCTGGACTACGGCCGACCCGACGTGCGCGGCGAGCTGCGGCCGCTGCTGCGCCAGGAGGCGCGCCGGATCGACTGGGAGCACGACGACACCGCCACCGTGCTGCGCAAGCTGCGGGCCGCGGACTCCCAGCCCGGCGTGCCGGACGAGTTGTACGGACGCGACTTCTTCCTGCACGGCGGCCACCCCGAGGACGAGCTGCGCGGCCCGGTGCCCGGCGCCGTGCTGGCCACCCGGGACGGAGCGATCTGCCGGGCCACCGCGGACGGCGCGGTGTGGATCCCGCAGCTGCGCCCGCGCCGCACTCCCGGCGGGCCCGCCACCTTCAAACTGCCCGCCGCGACGGTGCTCGCCGACGAGCTGTACCGGGTCCGCGAGGTGCCGGTGAGCCCGGCGGCGGCCGCCCGCCGCGACACCTGGTCGGAGCTGCGCTACCGCGAGGAGGGCGACGTCGGCTACCTCGAATTCGCCTACCCGGGCGGGGCGATGAGCACCGAGCAGTGCCGCCGGCTGCTCGCCGCCTACCGGGAGGCGGCCGACCGGCCCACCTCGGTGCTGGTGCTCGGAGCGCCCCGGGACTTCTACTCCAACGGGATCCAGCTGAACGTCATCCAGGGCTCGGCCTTCCCGGCGCTGGAGTCCTGGGAGAACATCAACGCGATGGACGACTTCGTCGAGGCCGTCCTCACCACGACGGACAAGGTCACCGTCGCGGCCCTCGGCGGGAACGCGGCGGCCGGCGGGCTGATGGCGGCGCTCGCCGCCGACGAGGTGTGGTGCCGCGACTCGGCGGTGCTCAACCCGCACTACCGCCTGATGGGCCTGTACGGCTCCGAGTACTGGACGTACACCCTGCCGAACCGGGTCGGCGCCGAACGGGCCGAGCGGCTCACCACCGAGGCGCTGCCGGTCGGGGCCGAACACGCCCGCCGGATCGGCCTGGTGGACCGCACGTCCGGCGGGGACGCGGCGGAGTTCCGCCGCTGGGTCGTCCGGGAGGCCTCCGGCATCGCCGCCTCACCGGAGCTCACCGGGCGGCTGGTGGACAAGAAACGCCGCCGCGCCGCCGACGAGGACGCCAAGCCGCTGGCCGAGTACCGGGCGGAGGAACTGCGGCGGATGCACGCCAACTTCTACCGGGCGGGCGAGCCGTACCACGGGCTGCGGCGGGACTTCGTGCACAAGGCGTGCCCGGTGGCCACGCCGGAGCACGTGGCCGGACTGCTCGGGCGGCCCGAGTAGGACGCGCCCGGGCCGCCCGGGCAGGATGCGCGCGCACGGTGACGCCCGGCCGGGGTGGGGGACCGGCCGGGCGTCCGCTCGCGTGCCGCCCGCCGCTCAGCGCCGGACGTCGGCTCCTCGCAGCCTTTGCTGCGGGACCAGGGGTTCCCGCGGCGGCCGGGGTGCCCGGGGCGCCCGAGGGGGCAGCGGGGCGGCCGGACCGGCCAGCAGGGGCTGCGCGTCGGGGCGGCTCGGGGAGACGGCGAAGGCGAGCGAGCCGAAGAAGACGTAGCAGCCGAGCCCGACCCCGAGCGGGAAGATGAACTGCAGCGCCATCACACCGTCCTGCGTGGAGTGCGAGAAGTCCACCTGGACCGACAGCGCCGCCATGCCCGTGTAGTGCATGGCGCAGACCGCCACGCCCATCACCGGCGCGGCCGCCAGGACGGCGAGCGTGCCCCGGATGTTCAGCGCGGCCCAGAGCGCGGCCGTCGCCGCGACCACGGCGATGGCGACCGAGAGCGCCACCGTCACGTGGTCGTAGCCGAGTCGGCCGGGCAGGACCATCGCGGCCATGCCCAGGTAGTGCATCGCGGCGACCCCGAGGCCGGTGGTCAGCCCGCCGATCAGCAGGGCGAGCGCGGGGCGCCGGCGCCAGTACCCGACGGTGAAGAGCCCGACGCCGACGAAGGCGACGGCGACCAGCAGGCTGAGCACGGTCAGCCCCGGCTGGTAGCTGATCTCGACGCCGGTCACGGAGAAGCCGAGCATCGCGATGAAGTGCATGGACCAGATTCCGGCGCCGAGCGAGGTGGACGCGAAGAGCAGCCAGACGGCCCGGGTGCGGCCCGTCGAGACGAGCGACCAGCGGGCGCTGCGCAGGGCCACGAAGGCGCCGAGGCAGGCGACGAAGTACGAGACCGCCGGTGTCACCCAGCCGTGGTCGGCATGGTGGATCTCACCCAATTGAGCTCCCTGGAGGCGGGGTTGAGGGCGCCAGGGCTGGGGCGGACGCGGGTCGGCCGGGGGCGGCCGGGGAGGGCGTGCGGAAACGGGCAC
The DNA here is from genome assembly GCF_040651155.1 of Kitasatospora sp. NPDC048545. Taxonomy (NCBI): domain Bacteria; kingdom Bacillati; phylum Actinomycetota; class Actinomycetes; order Kitasatosporales; family Streptomycetaceae; genus Kitasatospora; species Kitasatospora sp. NPDC048545. The sequence continues at coordinate 96,572 of NZ_JBEZIQ010000017.1, read as the reverse complement.
GCGAACGGGTACGGGGTCCGCCGAGGGGAGCCTGGCGTGTGGTGCCCCTGACAACGGGGGAGAGTAGGCCACTGTCCGGCGGTCGCACAATGTTCGTGGTTTTCGTGAAATCCCAGGTCAGGATGGACCTTTACGGCGCCTGCATGATCTTGGCACCAACCCCTGACACCGCCTGCGCACGGCCCCCGGGCCCGTTCGTGTCTTACTCCAACGGCGCTAGCCCGAACGGGTGGCCCGCCGGGTCGATCAGCACCTTGAGCGTGCGCCCGTGCTGGTACGCGGGTTGGGTGGCGCCGAGTGCGAGGGCCTTCGCCGTCGACTCCTCCAGGTCGTCCACGTAGAAGTCGAGGTGGAAGTGCTTGCTCCCGTCCGGCTCCGTCCACGGCTCCGGCCGGTACCCGTTCACCCGCCCGAAGCCCAGCGGACTGCCGCCCTCGGGGTTGTCGAGGATCGCGAAGTTCTCGTCCACGTGCCGGGTCTCCCACCCCAGCAGCTCGCCGTAGAACGACGCCAGCGCGACCGGGTCGGCGCAGTCGATGGTGACCATGGCGAGCCGGGCAAACCCGGTGTCGCCCTGTCCGGGCTGTCCGGACTGCTCGGACTGCTCGGACGGCGCGGACTGCTCGGAGACGAGGTCGGACATGGCTGGTCGGCCCTTCTGGGAGTCGAGACCTGAGGCCCATCACCAATATGTCACCGGGCCGAAGCTCCGGCGCGGCGGCGGATCCCATTTTCCTTAGCGAGAGTAATGACGTAAGCTAAAGAGATGCCCGAGATGTCCGAGCAGGACCTCGCAGCGATCAGTCAGCTGCGGTCGTCCACGATGCGCCTCTCCCGACGACTCAAACACCAGCGGGTGGAGGAGTCGCTCAGTCCCACCGAGATGGGAGTGCTGGGCACCCTCGCCCGGTGCGGGAAGGCGACGCCGGGTGAGCTCGCCCGGAAGGAGCACGTGCAGCCTCCTTCGATGACCAGGATCGTCGCGATGCTGGAGGAGAAGGGGCTGGTGCGGCGGGAGCCGCACCCCGAGGACCGCCGTCAGGTGGTCGTCAGCAGCACCGAGCAGGCCGAGACGATCCTCGCGGAGAGTCGCCGGCGCAGGAACGTCTGGCTCGCCGAGCTCGCCCAGGGGCTCGACGAGGAGGAATGGGCCGTCCTCCGGGAGGCCGCACCCGTGCTCTACAAGCTCGCACACCTCTAGGCACACCGAACCCCGCCGGCCCAGCCGGGAAGGACCCCGCGGGAGAAGGGACACCGCATCACCGCAGGACCGACCACCGACACCAGGAGCGCGACGGCCACCGCCATGGCCGTCGCGCCGCGAGGGGAGACCACCGTGACACCGCCGGCCGCAGCCAGCGCCGCCGCCATCCGTACCGACGACCTGACCAACGACCCCGCCGCGGACCGCGCCGGGGCCGCCGACGCCCAGGCACCCGCCCCCACGGGGCTGCCCGGCAGCGGCGACGACGACCCCGACGAACGCACCGCGGCGGACTCCGCCGCTCAGGGCCGGACCCACCCGGCCGCATCCCCGACAGGCGCCCGCTTCACCAGGCCCGGGGGGATGTTCTCCTCCCTGCGCGTTCGCAACTACCGCTACTACTTCGCCGGCCAGGTGGTGTCCAACACCGGTACCTGGATGCAGCGGATCGCCCAGGACTGGCTGGTGCTGAGCCTCACCGGCAGCCCGCTCGCGGTCGGCATCACCACCGCCATGCAGTTCCTGCCGATGCTGCTGCTCGGCCTCTTCGGCGGCGTGCTCGCCGACCGGATGCCCAAGCGCCGGCTGCTGATCTACACCCAGGGCGCGATGGGCCTGCTGGCCGCGGGACTCGCCGTGCTGACCGTCGGCGGCGTGGTGACGCCCTACTACGTGTACGCCTTCGCCCTGCTGCTCGGCCTGGTCACCGTGGTGGACAACCCGACCCGGCAGGCCTTCGTCTCCGAGATGGTCGGGCCCAAGGACCTCGCCAACGCGGTCAGCCTGAACGCCGCCAACTTCCAGACCGCCCGCCTGGTCGGCCCCGCCGTCGCGGGCCTGCTGATCGCCGCGGTCGGCAGCGGCTGGGCCTTCGCGGTCAACGCGCTGTCCTTCGTGGCCGTGATCGGCGGACTGCTCGCGATGCGGGAGGGCGAACTGCGCCCGACCGAGCCGATCGCCCGCGAGAAGGGGCAGCTGCGCGAGGGTCTGCGGTACGTGAAGGAGCGGCCCGAACTGCTCTGGCCGATGGTGCTGGCCGGTTTCATCGGGACCTTCGGCTTCAACTTCCCGACGCTGCTCGCCGGATTCGCCCACGACACGTTCAAGGTCGGTGCCGGCCAGTACGGCCTGCTGAACACCGCGATGGCGGTCGGCTCGCTGGCCGGCGCGCTGCTCGCCGCCCGCCGGGGCGCGCCGAGGCTGCGCCGGCTCGTCGTCGCAGCGCTGGCCTTCGGCGCGCTGGAGGTGACCGCCGCCTTCGCACCCGGCTACTGGACCTTCGCGCTGCTGCTGACGCTGATCGGGGTCTTCGGGCTGAGCTTCAACACCTCGGTCAACTCGATGCTGCAGCTGGCCACCGATCCCGCGATGCGCGGCCGGGTGATGGGCCTGCTGGTGCTGGTCTTCACCGGCGGCACGCCGATCGGCGCCCCGGTCGTCGGCTGGGTGACCGCCTCGTACGGGCCCCGGACCGGCCTGCTGGCCTGCGGACTGGTGTCCGCGCTGGCCGCCGCCGTGGTCGGCCTGGTGCTGGCCCGCAGCGCGGACCTGCGGGTGCGCTTCGACCTGCACCCGGGCCGCGGCGGCCGCGTGGTCGCCGTCGTGCCGCGCACCGCGCCGACGCGCAAGTCCCAGCTGGCCGCCGCCTGCTGACGTGACGTCGAACCCCCCGGGTCCGCCCCGGGGGGTTCCCGGCGTCAGAGCCGGATGGCGAGGACCTGGCCGGGCCAGACGCCGCCCGGCTGCTCGACCTCGAAGCCCTCGGTCTCGGTGAAGCCGAGCGCTCGGTACTGGGCGACGAGCTTGCGGTCGGCGCCGCCGTAGCAGTCGACCCGCAGCAGGCCGATGCCGCGCCGCCGGGCCTCCTCGACCGCGTCGGCGATCAGCGCGGCGCCGATGCCCGAGCCCTTGCGGGTGCGGTCCGTGACCAGGTTGCGGACGAACAGTTCGCGCTCGTCCACGGCCGGGACGTACGAGCCGCACTCCTCGGACAGCACGCAGGAGCCGACCGTACGGCCCCCGCCGTCCACGGCGAGGCGGATCAGGAACGGCTCGCGGCCGTACCGCTCGACGTGCTCGACCCGCTCGGGCGTGGTGCTGAACGGCTGGTCGCCCCACTGGCCGGTGCGGTCCCGGCCGGCCAGCCAGGCCACGGCGCCGTCGAGCAGGGCGAGGATGTCCGGGACGTCCTCGGGGCCTCCGGTGCGGATCTTCAAGCTGCTGGAATCGATCACGGACCCGTTCTAGCCCAATGCCGCGCGGGTGGGAAGACGGCCCTGCCGGGGACGGCCCCCGCAGGGGCGGAGCGGTCGCCGGGGCCATAGGGGCCGTAGTGGCCGGAGCGGCGGCAGGGGCCGCAGGAGCCGTAGGAGCCCCTCCGGGCCGCCGGGCTCCGCACCGGGCGCTCCGCGCGGGAGGATGGGCCCATGAGGCTCTTCGTGGCGGTGCTCCCGCCGGCCGAGGCGTTGCAGGGGCTGTCCGACGCGGTCGCGCCGGTGCGCGGGCTACCCGGGGCGGACCGGCTGCGCTGGACCACCGTCGCCGGCTGGCACCTCACCCTGGCCTTCCTCGGTGCGGTCCCCGCCGAGCGGCTGCCCGAGCTGGAGGAGGCCCTGGCCGCCGTCGCCGGGGTGCACCCGGCGCACCGGCTGCGCATCGCGGGCGCCGGGCGGTTCGGCGACCGGGTGCTGTGGGCCGGCGTCGAGGGGCGGACCCGGGAGCTGCGCCGGCTGGCCGAGGCCGTCGCCGGGGCCACCGCCGAGGTGGTCGGGGAACCGGCCGACACCTTCGCCTTCCACCCGCACCTCACCCTCGCCCGGGCCGGCTCCACCCGCGGCCACCGGCGCGCCGTCCAACGGGTCGCGGCGGCCGAGCTGGACGGCCTGGCGGCGGCGCTGGCGGACTACCGGGGGCCGGAGTGGGAGGCCGCCGAGCTGCACCTGATGAAGAGCGACCTGGACGGCGGCTTCGCGCACTACGAGTCACTGGGATCCTGGGCGCTGGCCGACCGGGACTGAGCCTCCGGGCGCCCTCGCCGTCCGGCGGCGCGGACGGCGGAGGTACGCTCGTTGACCGTGGATCCCAAGACTCGTATGCGCATCGTCTCCGGCACGCTGGTGCTGCTGCTGATCGTCGTGCTGTTCAGCTCACTCGCCGGTCGCTGAGGCCGGCCGGCGGGCATGCCTGCCGGGCGCGGTTGCCGGGGCCGCATGCCGGGGGTCGGCCGACGGGCCGGTGGCCGACGGCGGCCCCTGCCCGGTCCGGGCCCGGCCCCTGCCCCGAACGGCCGTGAGGGCCACCACCCCGGGTGGGTGGTGGCCCTCACGCATGCCTCAGCGGGTGCTCAGAGCTGCTCGACCACGTAGTCGATGCAGTGGGTGAGCGCCTCGACGTCCGCCGGGTCGATCGCCGGGAACATCGCGATGCGCAGCTGGTTGCGGCCCAGCTTGCGGTACGGCTCGGTGTCCACGATGCCGTTGGCACGCAGTGCCTTGGCGACCGCGGCGGCGTCCACCGACTCGTCGAAGTCGATGGTGCCGACCACCTGGGAGCGCTCGGCCGGGTTCGCCACGAACGGGGTGGCGAAGGAGGACTTCTCGGCCCAGCCGTACAGCCGGGACGAGGAGTCGGCCGTCCGGGCGACGGCCCAGTCCAGCCCGCCGTTGCCGTTCAGCCACTCCAGCTGGTCGGCCAGCAGGAAGAGCGTGGAGATCGACGGGGTGTTGTACGTCTGGTCCTTCGACGAGTTGTCGATGGCCGTCGGCAGCGAGAAGAACGGTGGGACGTAGCGGCCGGAGGCGGCGATCTCGGCGGCGCGCTCCAGGGCGGCCGGGGAGAAGGTGGCCAGCCACAGGCCGCCCTCGGAGGCGAAGGACTTCTGCGGGGCGAAGTAGTAGACGTCCGTCTCGGTGATGTCCACCGGCAGGCCGCCGGCGCCCGAGGTGGCGTCCACCAGGACCAGCGAGCCCTCGTCCGCGCCCACCGGGCGCCTGATCGGCATCGCGACGCCGGTCGAGGTCTCGTTGTGGGTGAGTCCGTAGACGTCCACGCCGGCCTCGGCGACCGGCAGCGGGTGGGTGCCCGGGGCGGACTTGATCACGCTCGGCTCGCCGAGCCACGGCGCGGCCTTGACCGAGGAGCCGAACTTCGAGGAGAACTCGCCGAAGTCCAGGTGCTGGGACTTCTCCCGGACCAGGCCGAAGGCGGCGATGTCCCAGAAGGCGGTGGAGCCGCCGTTGCCGAGCACCACCTGGTAGTCCTCGGGGAGCGAGAAGAGGCTGCTCACGCCCTCGCGCACGCGCTTGACCAGGTTCTTGACCGGGGCCTGGCGGTGGGAGGTGCCGAGCAGGGAGGTCTGGGTGGCGGCGAGGGCACTCAGGGCCTCGGGGCGCACCTTGGACGGTCCGCAGCCGAAACGGCCGTCTGCGGGCTTGATGTCAGCGGGGATCCGGATCTGAGCCACGCGCGCAGCCTACCGGCCGGGCACCGGGCGGGGGTACGGTCGTCCGCCCGCTGAGACTGTGATCTTGGCTGCTCGGAGACGCCGACAGCGGGCCCGATCGAGACCGGACCCGCTGCTCAGGGGCACTGTTCGGACGTACGTCCGGTGCGGTCAGTGGCCGATGGCGTCCCAGCCCTCGATCGCCTCGGGGCGGCGCGGGCCGGGGCCGATGTAGCGCGCGGAGGGGCGCACGAGCCGGCCCGTGCGCTTCTGCTCCAGGATGTGCGCCGACCAGCCGGCGGTGCGGGCGCAGGTGAACATCGACGTGAACATGTGGGCCGGAACCTCGGCGAAGTCCAGCATGATCGCGGCCCAGAACTCGACGTTGGTGGCCAGCACGCGGTCGGGGCGGCGGTTGTGCAGCTCCTCCAGCGCGGCCTTCTCCAGCGCCTCGGCGACCTCGAAGCGCGGCGCGCCGAGCTCCTTGGCCGTGCGGCGCAGCACGCGGGCGCGCGGGTCCTCGGCGCGGTAGACGCGGTGGCCGAAGCCCATCAGGCGCTCGCCCTTGTCCAGGGCGTTCTTGACCCACGCGGTGGCGTCGCCGGTGCGCTCGATCTCCTCGATCATGCCGAGCACGCGGGAGGGCGCGCCGCCGTGCAGCGGGCCGGACATCGCGCCGACCGCACCGGACAGGGCGGCCGCCACGTCCGCGCCGGTGGACGCGATGACCCGGGCGGTGAACGTGGAGGCGTTCATGCCGTGCTCGGCGGCCGAGGTCCAGTAGGCGTCGACGGCCTTGACGTGCTTCGGGTCCGGCTCGCCGCGCCAGCGGATCATGAACCGCTCGACGACCGTCTCGGCCTTGTCGATCTCGCTCTGCGGGACCATCGGCAGGCCCTGGCCGCGGGCGGACTGGGCGACGTAGGACAGGGCCATCACGGCGGCGCGGGCGAGGTCGTCGCGCGCCTGCTCGGCGGAGATGTCCAGCAGCGGCTTGAGGCCCCAGACCGGGGCGAGCATGGCGAGGGCGGACTGCACGTCGACCCGGATGTCACCGGAGTGCACCGGGATCGGGAACGGCTCGGCGGCCGGCAGCCCGGGGTTGAACTTGCCGTCGACCAGCAGGCCCCAGACATGGCCGAAGGAGACGTTGCCGACCAGGTCGTCGATGTCGACACCGCGGTACCGCAGGGCGCCGCCTTCACGGTCGGGCTCGGCGATCTCGCTCTCGAACGCGACGACTCCCTCAAGCCCGGGTACGAAATCGGACATGCGACGGCTCCTTCAGTTCTGTGATCGGCGCTCCGCCGTGGTGGGGCGGCGCGCCAGTGACCGAATCGTGGTTGGCACTGGGTGCCAGAGTGACAGGCACGGGGTGCATTGCGCCATACACCACCGTGGTGATGTTCGCCCCGTGCCCGCTTGACTTTTCCGTCGAGGGTCGGTCGTGCCCGGGAGAAAACACGGAACCAGGCACCCGGTTCCGGACAATTTCCCTGTACGACGGTCGGCCAAGCGGTGGCGAGTCACCTTATCTCCCACCGCGGTTTGTCCGGAGGTAGCGGTGCCGGCCGCTTGTCGTACGGGATGATGTTGGCGTGCAGACCCCGGAACGCGCCCAGTCGACGCCCCCGAGCCCCGCCACCCGGACCCCGTCCGGCGCGGCCCGCCCCGGCCCGGACCCCACCGTGATGCGCGAGCACTACGTCCACGAGGGCCTGGTCGAGGAACAGCTCGCGCCCGACCCGATCGGCCAGTTCACCCACTGGTTCCACGACGCGGACGACGCCGGAATGACCGAACCCAACGCGATGGTGCTCTCCACCGCCGACGCCGACGGCCGGCCCAACTCGCGCACCGTCCTGCTCAAGGGCTACGACGCGCGCGGCTTCGTGTTCTTCACCAACTACGGCTCCCGCAAAGGCTCCGAACTCGCCGCAAACCCGCACGCCGCACTGCTCTTCCCGTGGATCGCGCTCGCCCGCCAGATCATCGTCCAGGGCCGGGTGGAGAAGGTCGGCCGGGACGAGACCGCCGCCTACTTCCGCACCCGCCCGCACGGCTCCCAACTGGGCGCCTGGGCCAGCGAGCAGTCCAGCCCCGTCGACGGGCGCGAGGTCCTCGAACGGCGCTACGCCGAACTGGAACGCCGCTACCCGGAGGGCGAGGGCGTGCCCGTCCCGCCGTTCTGGGGTGGGTACCGGGTGATCCCGGAGACCGTCGAGTTCTGGCAGGGGCGCGAGAACCGCCTGCACGACCGGCTCCGCTACCTCGCCGACCCGACGAGCCCGACGGGGTGGCGGGTGGAGCGGCTCTGCCCGTGATCGCCGGGGGCCGGCGCGCCGCGCGCCGGATGACTCCGGCGCACGCGGGTAGGTAGGTGGGGCCCGATCCACCCGTCTCCGAAGGGGCTCGGACTTCAGATGCGTGAGGCCGCGATCACCGGATCCGATGCCGCTGTCGAACTCCCGTCCGCCGAGCCGGATCCCGACCGCTCCGGGCCCACGCTCGACGAGCTCCTGGCCCGCTGCACGCCCGAGGCCGTCGGACGGCTGATGCGCCGGGTCGGCCTCGTCGGCGAAGGCCCCGGCACCGTGTCGGTGATGCGGTTCCAGTCCGCCATCTGACCGGTCGGACCCTTGCCGTCACCGGCCGTCGGGCCGGATGCGCCGCCTCCGCCACGGCTTTCCCCAACCCCCGGTACGGTAGCCACGTCGGCCGACCGGGGGGTGCCGTGGAGCCCTTGTTCTTCTTCAGCTACGCGCGGCGGGACCACCTCGCCGGCGGTGCCTTCGTCGATCAGTTCTTCCACGACCTCAAGGACGAACTCGCCCGGATCGAGCCCACGGCCGGCGCCGCCGAACTCGGCTACCGCGACACCGAATGGCTGCGCGTCGGCGACGACTGGGAGCGACAGCTCTCCGGAATGCTCGCCTCCTGCCGCAGCATGGTGGCGCTGTACTCCCCGGCCTACTTCGAGAGCCCGTACTGCGGCAAGGAGTGGACGGCCTTCCACGAACGGGTCGGTCGGCACCGGGAGTTGACCGGGGAGGTGGTTCCGGCGCTGATCCCGGTGCTCTGGGAGCCGCCGTCGCAGGAGCTGCCCGCCGAAGTGCGGCGGATCCAGTACGTCCAGCACGACATGGGCGAGGACTACGCCGCCGGAGGGCTGCACGCACTGCTGCGCGCGGCGCCGTACGGGCCGGACTACCTGAGGGTGGTCCGGGTCATCGCCGAGCGGGTGCGCGAAGCCGTGGTGCGGCCGGTCACGGCGCTGACAGCGCTGGACCTCGGCGCGGTGGAGGGCTGCTTCCCGCTGCCCGCCGCCGATCCGGCGCCGGCCCGGACCGGCCTGGTCCGGCTGTTCGTGGCGGCGGACCGGGCACGGCCGGGTGCCCCCGCGCCGCAGGGGCCGTACCGCGGCGGCTGGTACGGCCCGCAGCCCTGGGACTGGGCGCCCTACCACCCGCCGAGGATGCCCTCGCTGGTCGCGCGCGCCCAGCAGGTGATCACCGGGGCCGGCCACATCACGACCCTGGACGAGGTCGGGCCCGGCCTCGTCGCCGACCTGGACCAGGCCCGGGAGAACAACCAGGTCAGCCTGCTGCTGGTGGACCCGTGGACGGCGGGGCGGGAGCCGTACCGGCAGGCACTGCGCGAGTACGACGGCCAGAACCACCCGGTCACCGGAGTGCTGGTGCCTGCCGGCACCGACGACCCGCCCGAGGGGCCGGCCCGCGCGCACCTGTGGGGCGGGGTGCGCGCGGTGTTCCCGCGCAACTGGTTGCACCGTTCGGGACCCGAGCCGCTCTTTCGGGTGCACGTCACCCGGGAACGCTTCGAGAGTGAACTCCTCAGAGCCGTGACCGTGGCGCAGAACCGCCTGTTGGACGAGGAGGACGTCACCGATCCGGTTGCCGCCCGCGCGTCGTTCGGGCTCGGTACGGAGGCGGCGGGCATACCTGGACTGACCATCCCGGCCTGGCCGCCATCGGAAGCGGAGGATCTGCCGCCCCGGCCGAGCCGACCGCCCGGAACCGCTTCCGACCACCCGCGTGAAGGAGACCCGCAGCGATGACCGCCGACCAGGCCGTACTGGCAGACGCCGGAACCGCCGCCCCGCCGGCGACCGGCTCGGTCGTCACGTTCTACTCCTTCAAGGGCGGCACCGGCCGGACCATGGCCCTGGCCAACCTCGGCTGGATCCTGGCCAGCCAGGGACTGCGCGTCCTGGTGGTCGACTGGGACCTCGAAGCCCCGGGCCTGCACCGGTACTACCACCCGCTGCTGATCGACCCCGAACTGCGGGACACCCCGGGCCTGATCGACATGCTGCGCGCCTACGTCGACCAGGCGCTGCCCCGCTCCGGTGACGCCCCCGCCGCCGGGCCGAGGGAGTGGCTCACCGTGCCCGGCCGACTCGACGGTTACCTGTGCGGCCTCGCCCTCGACCTGCCGTCCGACGGCCGACTCGACCTGATGCCGGCGGGGCGGCAGAACGGGGCCTACTCGGCGGCCGTCACCAGTTTCAACTGGCGGAGCTTCTACACCCGGGCGGACGTCCGGGGAGCGGAGTTCCTGACGACGCTGCGGGAACAATGGATCGGCTCGTACGACTACGTGCTGATCGACAGTCGAACCGGGGTGAGCGACACATCGGGCATCTGCACCGTACTGATGCCCGACAGCGTCGTCGACTGCTTCACCCTCGGTGCCCAGAGCATCCGCGGCGGCGTCGACGCGGCCCGCGCCATCGCCGAGGCCGACATCCGGGAGATCCGGGTGCTCCCGGTACCGATGCGGGTCGAGGAGACGGAACGAGCCGGGCTCGCCGCCGGTCGCGACCTCGCCCACGAGGCCTTCGCGCCGTACCTGGACCGCTGGCTCGGGTCGGCACGCCGGGACGCGTACTGGCGGGACGTGGAGGTGCCCTACAAGCCCTTCTACGCCTACGAGGAGGTGCCGGCGACGGTCGTCGACCGGCCCGGGCAGGACCGCAGCCTGCTCGGCGCCTTCGAACGGCTCGCGGACTGGCTCACCGAAGGGCGCGTGCGGGAGCTCGCCCCCGTCCCGGACCGGGTCCGCCGTCGGCTCTACGCCGCCTATCTGCGGCCCGGGCGGGCCAGGTCCCGCCGGGTGCAGGTGAGTTACGCCCCCGGGGACCGGCCCTGGGCGGAGTGGGCAGCCGCCGCCATGGCCGGATTCGGCTACCTGGCCTCCCTGCACAGCGCGGACACGCCGCTGGACGACGCCGGCGCACTCCCGGAGGCCGACGGGCCGGCCGAGGGCGACGGACGGGTGCTGGCACTGCTGTCGCCCGAGTACCTGGCGCTGCCCCGGGCGGGCGAGTTGTGGCGCCGGCTCCGTGCGGGGGAGGACGGCGCGCTGCTGGCGGTGTCGGTGACGGCGGAGCCGCTCGACGGGGACCACGGGGAACCGTTCGACAGCGGACCGGTCGCGGTCGGGACGGCGGTCCGACTCGCGGGCTGCCCCGCCGAGCAGGCGGAGTCCCGACTGTTCGAGCTGATCGGTCCGCCACCCGGTGCCGGACGCTGGGTCGGGGCGGAGGAGGAGCCCGCGCCGCCGCCCGCCCGCTACCCCGACGGCCGCCCGCCGGTGCACACGCTGCCACCGCGCGACCCGGCCTTCACCGGCCGCGGCCGACTGCTCGATCGCCTACGGGACGGCTTCACGGCTCCCGGTCAGGCCCGCTCCGTCCAGGTGCTGTACGGCATGGGCGGAGTGGGCAAGTCGCAGACCGCCGCCGAGTACGCCCACCGCTTCGCGGCCGCGTACGACGTCGTGTGCTGGATCCGGGCCGAGGAACCGGCCGGCGTCCCGCAGCAGCTCGCCGACCTCGCCACCAGGCTCGGGCTGCCCGTCGACAACGACGTCCAGCGGGCCGCCGCCGATCTGCTGCGCCACCTCGACCGGGCCCAACCGCGCCGGCCCTGGCTCCTGGTCTACGACAACGCCGAAGACCCGGACCGGCTGGCCCGCTGGCTGCCCGGGGGAACGGCCGACGGGCACGTGCTGGTGACCTCGCGCAACCGGCGCTGGGCACGGCACCCCGGCCGCGCGGAGGTCGCGGTGTTCGACCGGGCCGAGAGCGTGCAGCTGATGCGGCAGTTCAACCCGGCGATGCGGCCGGCCGACGCCGACCGCATCGCCGAACTGCTCGGCGACCTCCCGCTCGCCGTCGGCCAGGCCGCGCGGTGGCTGCAGGAGACACCGATGCCGCCCGCCACGTACCTGCGCATGCTGGGCGAGGCCCTCACCGAGGTGCTGGACCGACCGGTTCCCGGCGAGTTCTCCACCGCCACTGCCGCCACGGCCCGGATCGCCGGTGCCGACCTGCGCCGGATCAACGCCCCGGCGATGCGACTGCTGGAACTGTGCGGCTTCCTGGGGCCGGACGCCATCCCCGTCGACCTGTTCTACTGCGAACCGGCCGTTCGGGCGATCAGGCCGCCACAGGGCGAGGACGAGCGCATGGCGATCGGGGAGATCCTGCGCACCGTCAACCAGTACGGCCTGGTCCGCTACGACGCCGAGGGAGGTGGGACGCTCGGGGTGCACCGGATCGTCCAGGCGCTGCTGCGCGACCAGGTGGCCGAGGCCGACCGGCCGGCCGTCCGGGCCGCCGTGCACGGGGCGTTGGCGGCGGTCGGCACCGGAGTCCCGGAGAATCCGGCGGACTGGCCCGGGTTCGCGGCCTTGCTGCCGCACCTGGAGCCGTCCGGGGCGGTGGAGAGCACCGATCCGCAGGTACGGCGCTGGATCACCGACACGGTCCGCTACCAGCGCCACCGCGGGCTGTTGGACGCCGCGCGTGAGCTGGCCGAGCAGGCGCTCGCGCACTGGCCCGACGAGGAAACGGCGGCGCTGCTGATGCGGGTCGAGCTCGGCAACGTGCTGCGGCTGCAGGGCGCCGCGCAGGAGGCGCACCGGATCGACCGGGAGGCGTGGGAACGACTGACCGAACTGCTCGGCCCCGACCACGAGAACACCATCGCCGCAGCCGGCGGACTCGGTGGCGACCTGCGCCAACTCGGCCGCTACACCGAGGCGCAGGCGCTCGATCGGCAGACGCTGGAAGCCGCCGAGCGCGTCCTCGGACCGAACCACCTCCGCACCATGATGATCCTCAACAACCTGGCCCTCTCCGACTTCCTGGCCGGCGACCTCGGCAGCGCCGTCGAACGGCACTCGACCGCCCTGGCCCGCCAGCGGGCGGAGCTCGGTGCGGACGCCCTGAACACCCTCGGCTCCGAACTCAACCGGGCCCGCGCCCTGCGGGAGGCCGGCCGGTACGAGGAGTCCCGGGCGGTGTTCGCGGACGTCGTCGAGCGCTCCCGCGCGAGCCTCGGCGAGGACCACGACAGCACCTGCCGGGGCCTTCGCCACCTCGGCGGCGTCCTGCTGCGGCTCGGCCGGTACGAGGAGGCACGGGCGGCCGACGAGGAGGCGTACCGCAGGCTGCTGGCCCGGCACGGGGCCGACCACCCGGAGACCGCGGCCGCCGCCGGGAACCTCGCCGCCGACCTCGCGGCGCTGGGCCGGACCGGGCCGGCGGTCGAGCTGGCCCGGGCGGTGGTCGAGTACCACCGCAGCCACCTCGGCGAGGAGTACCCGACCACCCTGCTCGCCGCCGGGAACCTCGCGGTGCTGCTGCGGCGGGACGGCCGTACGGAGGAGGCCGTGGAACTGTCCGGGCGGGTGCTGGAGGGGCTGCGGGCGCACCTGGGAGAGCAGCACCGGTATGTCGGGGCGGCACTGCTGAACCACGCCAACTCGCTGATGGCGGTGGGTGATCCGGACGGCACCCTGGAGCTCGACGAGCAGGCGGCGGCGGTGCTGGCACGGACGCTGGGGCCGGACCACCCGGACACCCGGGGGGCGTTCGGCAATCTGGCGCTGAGCCGGGCCGGCCGTGAAGCCGGTGTGTCCGGCGCTGCCGGGCGGGTGGACATCTTCGTGGAGGCGCCGCCGGTGTGATCACTGATCCGCGAACGGCCCGTGCGCCGGTCGGAGTTCGTCCGTCGTGCCGGATGGCCACGGCCCGGTGTGTCCGAGGCGGTCGACCGCCCGATGGACGGCGTTGGGGTTCCCGTACCGTCCTTCGCCGAGGAGTCGACTCGTCCCGTCCGTGGAACCGGGCGAGTCAGGCGGCGCGGCTGAGCGCATTGGGCCGTTCGGAGTCGCCGGGTACCGCACCGCCGCGCCTGCGTTCGGGAGTGGGCTCGAAAAGGCTCGAACACCTGCCCCTGCCAACGCGCTTCGGCGTGCGCCATGGCGAAGTGCGCGACCGCTGAACGGGTGAATTATTGGGGCTCTGCGCGCCGTGGTACGGCGTCGACCGGGTGGGCAGCCCAACTTGAGGAGGCAAGGTGCCGCGCGGAGACCGCGCTGGCACTACATTGGTCGCAACCGGGTGGCCTACCCGCACTCGGCAGGTCCTAACCGCGTCTAAGGAAACGAATATGACTCCGGTAACCAGCACCAGGCCCGCCGGCAACCTCACTGACACTCAGGAGACGCCGGAACGCCCGTACCTCGCCGAGCTCGCCGCCCTGGGCGCGGAAGAACTCGCCTCCCGGCTGCGGCGAGCCCTCCCAGGCACGGGATCCGGCGTCGTGCCGGTCGCGGCCTTCAACTCGTCGATCTGACCCGGCCCCGAACACCGAACGGATCCCAGGCCCAGTCGAACCCGCCACACCCATGATGACGCGAATTCCGGTGCCACTGACGCAATTCGTGGTCAAGATGCACAGCCGGTGCGATCTCGCCTGCGACCACTGCTACGTCTACGAACACGCGGACAGCAGCTGGCGCACCCGCCCCAAGGTCATCGGGGACGAGATCCTGACCAGAGCCGCCGAGCGGATCGGCGAGCACGCGGCCGCCCACCGGCTGTCCGCCGTCCGGGTCGTCCTGCACGGGGGAGAACCCCTGCTCGCCGGCCCGGACCGGTTGCGCCGCGCCGCCGAAGCACTCCGAGCGGCCCTCCCACCGGGCTGCGGCCTCGACCTGCGCATCCACACCAACGGCGTGCTGCTGAGCCGCACCTTCCTCACGCTGTTCGCGGAGCTGGACGTCAAGGTCGGCATCTCGCTGGACGGCGACCGCGTGTCCAACGACCGCCACCGGCGCTTCGCCGACGGACGCAGCAGCCACCCCCAGGTGCTGCGGGCGGTCGCACTGCTGAACGAGCCCGAGTACCGCCACCTGTTCGCCGGGCTGCTGTGCACCATCGACGTCGAGAACGACCCGGTGGCCGTGTACCGGGCCCTGGCCGAACTCCGCCCCCCGGCAGTGGACTTCCTCCTTCCGCACGCCACCTGGGACGAGCCGCCGAAACGGCTCCCGGGCGGCGGCCGGACTCCCTACGCCGACTGGCTGCTCACCGTCCACAGGCTGTGGGAAGCGGACGGGCGGCCGTTCGCCGTCCGCACCTTCGAATCCGTCCACCGCACCGTGCGCGGGTTCTCCAGCCTCACCGAATCGCTCGGGCTGGAACCCTCGGACCTGGCGGTCCTGGAGACGGACGGGACCTTCGAGCAGGCCGACAGTCTGAAGACCGCGTACGACGGGGCGCCCGCCACCGGGATGAACGTCTTCGCGCACAGCCTCGACGACCTCGCCCGCCACCCCGGCATCGCCGCCCGCCAGTCCGGGCTGGCCGGGCTGAGCGGGACCTGCCGGGCCTGCCCCGTGGTGCGCTCCTGCGGTGGCGGGCTGTACGCGCACCGCTACCGGGCGGACACTGGCTTCGACAATCCCTCCGTCTACTGCGGTGACCTCATGACACTCATCAACGGCATTGCGGGCGAGCGCGGTTCGGCTGCCGTGCCCGCCGCCCCGACGATGTCGGCCGATCAGGCCGATCAGGCCGACCGGGCCGTTCCGGCCGTTCCGGCTCAGGGCGGTGAGTCGCTGCTGCCGACCGCGCTCACCGCTGCGCAACTGGACGAACTGGCCCGGGGGTACGGGAGCTCCGCCACGGTGGCCGCCCTCGCCCATGCACAACTCTCCATCACCCGAGCCATGTTGGCCGCCGCCTGGGACGCCTCCGGGCAGGGGCGGGCCGAGGCGTGGGAGCTGCTGTCGGCGCTCGACGCCTCGGCTCCCGCAGCGGTGGACGCCGTCCTGGCCCATCCGTACGCCAGGGCCTGGGCCGCGCGGCGACTCGCGGGAGACCTCTCGGTGGGGCTCGGGGAGCTCGCCGCGCTGGCGGCCGCAGCGGCGGTGCGGGCCGGGCGCGGGGACACGGTCGCGGTGCCGGTGCGGGGCGGGTGGCTGCACCTTCCGACGCTGGGGCGCCTCGCGGTGCCGGACGGGGAAGCGGTGGTCACGGGGTCACCCGAGGGCATCTCGGTGCGGGCGGCGGACGGGTCGGTGTTCACGGCCCTGGACCAGCCGCTGCGGCGGGTCCGGCTGGTCGGTGGCTGGACGGTCGCGCTGGAGGACCTCGACCCGCTGCGGGACAGCCACGACCACCCGGTGGCCGAGCGACTTCCGGACGGCGAACTCCTCGCGTGGACAGGTGCGTTGCGCGAGGCCTGGGAACTGCTCGGGCGCGACCTGCCCCGGTACGCGGAGGGCATCCTGGCCGGGCTGACGACGGTGACCCCGCTGCGGCCGGGGCCGACGGGCCGGGACGTCAGCTCGGCGGCCCGGCAGGCCTTCGGCGCCGTCGGCATCGCCCGGCCGGCGACCGCGCCGACGCTGGCGCTGCTGCTGGCGCACGAGTTCCAGCACGTGAAGCTGGGGGCGGTGCTGGACCTGTTCGACCTCCACGACCGGGCCGACGACCGGCTGTACCTCGCACCCTGGCGGCCGGACCCGCGGCCCCTGGAGGGGCTGCTCCAGGGCACCTACGCGCACCTGGCGGTCACGGAGTACTGGGGCACGCGCACGGTCGCGTACGGCGGGCTTCCGGGCGAGGCCGCGGACCGGGCGCGGGCACAGTTCGCGCTCTGGCGGCGGTACACGGCAGAGGCGGTGGAACGGCTGGTCGAGTCGGGGGCGCTGACGGGGCTCGGAGTCCGGTTCGCCGAGGGGATGGGCGAGAGCGTCGCCCCCTGGCTCGCGGTGCCGCTGCCGGCGGCCGCCGAGCAGTCCGCCGACCGGATCCGGGAGGGGCGCGGCCACGCCCGTCCCGTCGAAGCCTGAGCCTGGTAGAACACAGTCATGCTCACCGAGACCGCCCTCACCGCAGGGCAGCTGGCCGAGGGATTCGTCGAACTCGGCGTCCGCCCGGGCGCGGTGCTCCAGGTGCAGGCGTCCCTGCGTTCCCTGGGGCCGGTGGTGGGCGGAGCCACCGGGGTGGTCGACGCCCTGCTCGACACCCTGGGCAGTGCCGGGACACTGGTCGCCTACACCGCGAACCCCGAGAACTCGGCCACCTCGCGACTCCACCGGACCGCCACCGCAGGACTGTCCCCGGCGGAGGTCGCCGTCTACCTCGACGGGATCCCGCCCTACGACCCGGCCACCACGCCCTGTTCCCCGACGATGGGGGCCCTCTCCGAGGCGATCCGCACCCGCCCCGGAGCCCTGCGCAGCAGCCACCCGCAGACCTCCTGGGCCGCCCTCGGCCGTCTGGCGCGCGAGATCACCGCCCACCACCCCCTCAGTTCCCACCTCGGCCCGGAGACCCCTCTCGGCCGCCTGTACGACCTCGATGCGAAGGTCCTGATGCTCGGCGCCCCGATGGCGAAGTTCACCGCCTTCCACCTCGCCGACCTGCGGATGCCCGACGTCCCCATGCAGGAGTTCTGGTGCCGGGGCCCGGAGGGCTCGCTCACCTTCAAGGCGCCCTTTCTCGACGACCTCCACTTCGCCGACCTGGGCGCGCAGGTCCTCGCCGCCGCCACCGGCGTCACCGCCGCCCGCATCGGCACCGCCGACTGCCTCCTGGTCCCGGTCCGGGAGGCCGTCGACCTCGCCGACCGCTTCCTCCGCCGCGCCCGAGCCTGACCCGCTGCTCACCTGCCCCGCCGGGTCCTCGGTCGTCGCTTCGGGAGCGGGCCGTCCCGGGCCGGTCCGCGGTGCGGGCCCGGGTCTGCTGCAGCGGTGCTGACCGAACGGCCGGAACCGGCACGCCGGCCGCACGCGGCCGTTCGCCGGTGCCTACCGGCGCTGCTCCCACACGGCCCGGGTGAGTTCGTACTCGACCTCGCCGTGCTCGGAACCGGGGATCGCGTCCGGCCAGTTCCCGGTGAAGTTCCGCAGGAACGACAGGCCGGACTTCTCCATCACGCGCCGGGAACGGGCGTTCACGGTCATGGTGTTCGCGGTGACCCGGTCCACTCCGAGGTCGGTGAAGCCCTTGTCGATCAGGGCCAGTGATCCTTCGGTGGCGTAGCCCCTGCCCCAGGCGGCCTGATTCAGCCGGTACCCGAGCTCCACGACGGCGGGGCCGTGCTCGTCGAGGGGACGGAACTCGAACCAGCCGAGGAAGGCCCCGGTGGCCTTCTCCTCGGCGGCCCAGTAGCCGCGGGTGCCGAAGCACGGGTGGTCGTGGAGGAGGCGTGGCAGGACCCTCGTCCGGACCGCCTCCAGGCCGGCCGGCGCACCGCCGTTGATGAAGCGCATGACCTCGGGGTCGTCGTCCAGGGCGAAGAGGCGGTCGGTGTCGGCTGCGGTGAACGGGCGCAGCACGAGCCGTTCGGTCTCAAGGAAGACACGCATGCCGTGATCCTCTTCCTCCGCCACCGGGCCGTGCCACCGGATATTCGGGCCGTGGATCGTCCGGTGCGGCCGCGTCCCGTGCGGTGTCCTCCCGGGTGTCCGGGTCCGTCGGTCAGAGGCTGCGGGCGGTGATGTCGCCGTGGGAGGTGGTGGCGCGGATGTCGAGGACGGCGGTGATCGCGGCGGGGGTGGCGAACTTCTGCATCGTGCTCTCCTTCGTTCCGCGGCGGGCGCTCCGTTGGCCCGCTGCTTTCTGGCGATGGAAAAGCTACGTTGCGTTCGAGGATGCGACAACGCTCCTGTTGTGCAAAAACTGCATCACCGCAGGTGAGGATTGATCGTTGCAATGGCTCAACGGCGAACGCAATTGCCGGACCGGTGGAGGCGTCGTCAGGCGACGAAGTGGTCGAACTCGCCGGCCTTGGCCCCGCGGACCCAGGCGAGGAACTTGGCGCGGGTGGTGGTGACGACGCGGTCCGGGTCGTTCGACTCGCGGATGTGGACGAGCTCGCCGTCGGACGCGATCTCGATGAAGTCGGCCCCGTCGTCGCTGAGGCTGGACCTCTGCCAGTCGAGGTGTTCCACGGGTGCCCCTTCCGGTGGTTCGCGGCGGCCGGGACGAGGGTACTGCCCCGAGAGCACCGACGGCGGCATCGTTTCGGTCATGTCAATTCGTGCGAGTCGTTGTGCTATTCCATTGGGGTGTCAGTCGTTCCTACACTGAAGCCCCGCCGCACGGGGGCTGCGGGAGGCAGGTTGCCGACGGGCCCGGGGGAGGCGCGTGTGACTGACCGGGGCTGGGAAGACGACGACACCCGGCCGTACTTCTTCCTGTCCTACGCGCACACCCCGAAAGCCGGTGCGCGTGGCGCCGGCGACCCGAACCACTGGGTCCGCCAGCTGTACCGGGACCTGTGCGAGGCGGTGCTGCAACTCACCACCGTCCCGGACGGGGTGCCCGTGGGCTTCATGGACGAGTCCATGCACCAGGGCGAGTTGTGGGCCGACCGGCTGTCCGACGAACTGGCGTCCTGCCGCGTCTTCGTCCCGCTCTACTCGCCCCGGTACTTCAACAGCGTGCCGTGCGGGCAGGAATGGCACGCCTTCACCCGGCGCCCGGTCTACCCGGCGAACCTCGACTCCGAGCGCACCAGCGGCATCGTCCCCGTCCTGTGGGCGCCGATGAGCCGCTACCGGCTGCCCAAAGTGGCCGGCGAACTCCAGTTCAACCACGCGAGTTTCGGGCCCGACTACGCCACCGAGGGCCTGTACGCGCTGATGAAGCTCACCTACTTCCGCTCCGCGTACGAGCTGGCCGTGCACCGCCTGGCGGCCCGGATCGTGCAGGTCGCGGAGGAGACCGTGATCCCCATCGGGCGCCGGCTCGAATTCAACGGCCTCCCGAGCGCGTTCAACGTCACCGCGCCGACCAAGCAGCTGCGGATCTCCGTGCTCGCCTACCACCAGGGCGAGCTGCCCGAGGACCGCAGCCCGGACTACTACGGCGAGCGGCGCACCGACTGGCACCCGTACCGGCCTGTCGGTTCGCCGATCGCGCAGCACGCGGTCCGGCTGGCCCGGCAGCTGGGGTTCCAGCCGACCGTGCACGAGTTCGACGAGGAGGCCGAGTCGATCATCGAGGGTCACGCGGAGGCCCCCGGCCTGCTGCTGCTCGACCGGTGGGCGCTGCGCGACCCGCGCCGGCGCGAACTGGTGCGGCGCTTCGACCGGTCGGACTCCACCTGGGTGAGCGTCCTGGAGCCGTGGAACGCCGACGACCCGGAGTGCGAGGAAAGCGCGGGCGAGCTCGGCCAATTGAGCGACGACGCGCTGCGCATCACCCGGCGCGCCGGCCGCCCGAGCTTCCTCGGCGCGACCGGCCCGACCGGGCTGCACACCCTGGAGGACTTCGACGACGCACTGCCCCGGGCCGCGATGAAGGCCAAGTACGCCTTCGAGGGCCGCACCCGGGCCGAGCCGGAGGAACCGCCGCCGCCCCGGCCCAGCCTGCGGGAGGCGTTCCGGCGCGGCGGAGGCGGACCGGGCCCGGACGGATCCGGGCCGGACCCCTTCGAGTTCGAGGACGACCAGGACCAGGGCAACGGCGCCCACGGCAACGGCGCCACCGCCCGGGGCGCCGACCCCGGCACCCGGGGCACCGGCGACGGCCGGGGCCCCCACGGCGACCGCACCGGCAACCGCAACGACCCGTACCGCGAGCACGACCCGTACCGCGACGACGGCGATGACCCCGATGACGGGATGGCGCCCCTGGGAGGACGAGGAAACCGATGACCGAGAACCGCACCAGGAACCTCCGCCTCGGCGGCCTCACCGCCGCCGACCTGACCGCCCAGCGCGAGGCCGAGCGGCAGGCCGCGGAACAGGACCGCAACGGCCGGATCATCACCTTCTACTCGTACAAGGGCGGCACCGGCCGCACCATGGCCCTCGCCAACACCGCCTGGATCCTCGCGGCCAACGGCTTCCGGGTGCTCACCGTGGACTGGGACCTGGAGGCACCGGGCCTGGCCAAGTTCTTCCACCCCTTCCTCGATCCGGCCTCCCTCGCCGGAACCACCGGGATGATGGACCTGATCGCCGAGTACCGCGAGGAGGCGCTGCGCCCGGTCGAGCACGCCGAGGGCTGGCACCTGGACTTCGCCCGGGTGCACCCGCACGCGCTGTCGCTGTCCTGGCCGCACTTCCCGTCCACCGGCAGCCTGGACTTCCTCTCCGCGGGCCAGTTCAACCGGGACTACTCCGAGGCCGTCACCCACCTCGACTGGGACATCTTCTACGACCGCTTCGACGGCGGGCAGTTCTTCGACGCCCTCAAGGCCGACATGGCCAAGCGCTACGACTACGTGCTGATCGACTCCCGCACCGGCCTGTCCGACATCGCCGAGATCTGCACCGTCCAGATGCCCGACGACCTGGTGGTCTGCTTCACCCTGAGCGACCAGTCCATCGACGGCGCCTCCCGGATCGCCCAGCACATCCACGACCGCTACCGCGAGCGCGGCATCCGCATCCTGCCCGTCCCGATGCGCATCGACGAGGGCGAGAAGGAGAAGGCCGACGCCGGCCGCGCCCTCGCCCGGGTCCGCTTCGACGGCCTGCCCGCCGGCCTCAACGGCGAGGAACTCGCCCAGTACTGGGGTTCGGTGGAGATCCCGTACCGGCCGTTCTACGCCTACGAGGAGATCCTCGCGACCTTCGGCGACCAGACCGGCACCCCCACCTCGATGCTGGCCGCCTGCGAACGGCTGACCTCCATGCTCACCGACGGCCGGGCCCCCGGGCTGCCACCGATGGACGAGACGGTCCGGCTGCGCTACGTGGACGCGTTCACCCGCCGCCGCCCGTCCGTGCCCGCCGACCTCTACCTCTCCTACGTCCCCGAGGACCGGATGTGGGCGGACTGGATCGAGTCCGTCCTCACCCGGGCCGGCTTCCGGGTGCTGCCCCGCGACCTCAGTGCCGGCACCGACCCGCGCGAGGAGACCGAGCGAGGCATCGACTCCGCGTTCCGGACGGTCGCCGTGCTCTCGCCCGCCTACCAGCGCTCCCCGCAGGCCCGGGCGCTGTGGGAGTCGGTGGTCAGCTCCGACCCCTCCGGCACCCGCCGCCAGCTGCTGCCCGTCCGGGTCGGCGACGTCCGGCTCACCGCGCCGTTCAGCAACCGCAACCCGGTCGACCTGGTCGGCCGCGACGAGACCCAGTCGGTCCTGAGCCTGCTGCGCGCGCTCGGCCGCGGCGACGTGCCGCTCGACGACGCGCCCAACGGCGGGCCGCGCTTCCCCGGCAGCAAGCCGTCGGTCTGGGACGTCCCGCCGCGCAACCCGTCCTTCACCGGCCGCTCCGCCGTCCTGGAGCAGCTGCGCAACCAGCTGCGCGGCGGCATGGCGGCCGTGCTGCCCACCCCGCAGACCCTGTACGGGCTCGGCGGCGTCGGCAAGACCCAGGTCGCGCTGGAGTACGCCCACCGCTTCATGTCCGACTACGACCTGGTCTGGTGGATCGACGCCGAACAGACCGAGCTGGTCGCCCCGGCGCTCGCCGAACTCGCCCGCCGGCTGGGCCTGCGGGTCGGAGACTCGGTGACCGAGGCCGCCGAGGCCGCCCGGGAGGCGCTGCGCCGCGGCGTGCCCACCTCGCGCTGGCTGCTGATCTTCGACAACGCCGACGAGCCCGCCGAGATCCGCCGCTTCTTCCCCGGCGGCTCCGGCCACATCCTGGTCACCTCCCGCAACCAGGCCTGGACCGGGCACGCCGAGGCGCTGGAGGTCGACGTCTTCACCCGCGGCGAGAGCGTCGAGCACCTGTGCCGGCGCGCCCGCAGCCTCTCCCGGCCCGACGCCGACCGGGTCGCCGAAGCCGTCGGCGACCTGCCGCTGGCCGTCGAGGTCGCCGCCGCCTGGCTGGACACCACCGGCACCCCGGTCGAAACCTACGTCACCCAGCTGCACGCCGAGGCCGCCCGCGCCCTGGCCGTCGGCCGCCCCGCCGACTACCCGACCCCGGTCGCCGCGACCTGGAACGTCTCCATCGGCCGGCTGCGCCAGCAGTCCCCGGCGGCGGTACGGCTGCTGCAGCTGTGCGCGTTCTTCGCACCCGAGCCGATCTCGATGAACCTCTTCTACAGCGACCAGATGATCCGGGCGCTGGTGAGGTACGACGCCGACCTCAGCGACAAGTTCATGCTGGGCAAGGTCATCCAGGCGATCGGCCGGTACGCGCTGGCCAAGGTCGACGCCGGCAGCAACAGCTTCCAGGTGCACCGACTGGTCCAGGCGGTGATCCGGGCCGAGATGACCGCCGACGAGCAGGAGATCGCCGTCCATGAGGTGCACCGCATCCTCACCGGCGCCCGGCCCGTCCTCGGCGACACCGACGACCCGGCCAACTGGCCCGCGTTCGACGAGATCTGGCCGCACCTGTCGCCGTCCAAGGCGCACAACTGCGACGAGGCCGACACCCGACAGCTGCTCATCGACCGGGTCCGCTACCTGTGGAAGCGCGGCGAACTCGACCGCGCCCGCGACCTCGGCCACGCCCTCGACGCGGAGTGGACCAGCAAGCTCGGCGAGGACGACCGGCAGACCCTGCTGCTGCGCTTCCAGCTCGCCAACGTCCTGCGCTCCCAGGGCAACTACGCCGAGGCCCTGGCCCTCGACGAGTCCACCCTGGAACGCCAGCGGGCCCTGCTCGGCGAGCACCACCCGTACACCCTGATGACGGCCGGCTCGCTCGGCGCCGACCGCCGGGCGCTCGGCCGCTTCCAGGCCGCGCTCGACCTCGACCGCGAGATCCTCGACCAGTTCCGCGAGCTGTTCGGCGACGACAACCCGCGCACCCTCTCCATGGCCAACAACCTGGCGATCGACTACCGGCTGGTCGGCGACAGCGAGGCCGCCCGCGAACTCGACCAGGAAACCCTCGACCGGCGGACCGCCGTCCTCGGCCCCAAGCACCCCTACACCCTGTCCACCAAGTCCAACCTGGCCCGCGACCTGCGCGAACTCGGCGACTACCGCGGCTCGGTGGACCTGCTGCAGGAGGTCACCTCCGACCTCGGCGACGTGCTCGACCCGGACCTGCCGGAGAACCTGCGCAACGCCAAGTCACTGGCCGTCTCGCTGCGCCGGACCGGCCAGCTCGCCGAGGCCCGCCGGATCACCAAGGAGACCTACGAGCGCTACCTGGAGCGGTACGGCGCCGACGCCCCCGACGCGCTCGCCTGCGCGCTCAACCTCGCCGCCGACCACAGCGCCTCCGGCGACAAGGAGGCCGCCCGCGACCTCTGCTCCACCGTCTTCGAGGGCCACCGCCGGCTCTTCGGCGACGAACACCCCTTCACCCTGGCCTGCGCCAACAACCTCGGCATCTACCTGCGCGGCAGCGGCGATGTCCAGGGCGCCATCGAACGCGGCCGGCTGACCGTCGAGGGGCTCACCCGCTCGGTCGGACCGGAGCACCCGTACACCCTCAACGCGATGATCAACCTGGCCAACGCCTACGGCGACGACGGGCAGCCGGCGCTCGCCGAACAGCTCGGCCGGGCCGCCCACCAGGGCCTGTGCGAGCGCTACTCGGCGCAGCACCCGGACGCGGTGGCCTGCGAGGCCAACCTGGCGGTCACCCTGCGCGGCGCCGGCCGGCACACCCAGGCCGCCGAGCTGCGCTCGCGCTCGATCGCCGAGCTGATCCGGCAGTTCGGTGAGGAACACCCCAACACGGTGTCGGCGCGGGGCTGGAAGCGGATCAACCGCGACCTGGAGCCGCAGCCGGTCTGACCGGGGAGGGGACGGGGACGGGCGGAGTACGCTGCGGAGCCATGAGCGAGCGCAGCGAGCGAATGGTCGAGAGGTGTGCGTGGGCGAGCGCCCCTGCCGAGCGGGGCGGGGCGGGCGCATGAGCGAGCACGACGGGCGGACCACCGGCCGGAACACCCCGCCCCCGGTCCTGGTCACCCGGCGCCTCGCGCCCGGCGTCATCGAACGGCTCACCGCCCACCACGCCGTCACCAGCCACGACTCCGACCTGGCGATGGACCGGGCCGAGCTGCTCGCCGCCGTCCGGGGCCGGCGGGCCGTGCTCACCACCCTGGACGACCGGGTGGACGGCGAGTTCCTCGACGCGGCCGGCCCCGGGCTGCGGATCGTCGCCAACCACGCGGTCGGCTACCACAACGTCGACCTGGCGGCCTGCGCCGAGCGCGGCGTGCTGGTGTCGCACACCCCCGGCGTGCTCACCGCCGCCACCGCCGACATGGCCTGGGCGCTGCTGCTGGCCGCCACCCGCCGGCTCGGCGAGGGCGAGCGGCTGCTGCGCTCCGGCACGCCCTGGACCTGGGCGCCCGACTTCCTGCTCGGCATGGAGCTGGCCGGCACCCCGCTGGGCGTGCTCGGCATGGGCCGGATCGGGCAGGCGGTGGCCCGCCGGGCCCGCGCCTTCGACATGCCGGTCAG
Source organism: Kitasatospora sp. NPDC048545 (assembly GCF_040651155.1). Taxonomy (NCBI): domain Bacteria; kingdom Bacillati; phylum Actinomycetota; class Actinomycetes; order Kitasatosporales; family Streptomycetaceae; genus Kitasatospora; species Kitasatospora sp. NPDC048545. Next base: position 71,257 of record NZ_JBEZIQ010000017.1, on the reverse strand, counting down.
CTACCACAACCGCCGCGAACTGCCGCCCGAGCAGGCCGGGGACGCCGACCTGAAGCCGCTGGAGGAACTGCTCGCGACCTCCACCGTGCTGGTCGTCACCTGCCCGCTCGGCGACGCCACCCGGCACCTGCTGGACGCCCGCCGGCTGGCGCTGCTGCCGCGCGGCGCGGTGGTGGTCAGCATGACCGCCGGGGTGGTGGACGAGGAGGCGCTGGCCGCCGCGCTGGAGTCCGGCGCGCTGTTCGCCGCCGCCGTCGACAACTTCGAGCACGAGCCCGCCGTCCCCTCCGCGCTGCTCGCCCAGGAGCGCGCGGTGCTGGCCCCGCACCTGGGCAGCGCCACCGTCGCCACCCGGCAGGCGATGGGCGGCCTGGCGGTGGACAACGTGCTGGCGGTGCTCGACGGGCGGGAGCCGGTCACCCCGGTACGGCCCTGAGGGGTCAGCCCGCCGCCCAGGCCAGGGCGGTGGTCATCACCCGGAACGCCCCGAAGTGCGCGGCGCCGGGCTCCAGGAACAGTTCGGCGTCCGGGATGTGGTCGGCCAGCCAGCGGGAGTGGTCGACCGGCGAGAACTGGTCGTCGGCGCCGTGCCAGAGCCAGGTCGGCACCCGGATGGACCCGACCTGGAAGCCCCAGTCGGCGGTGAAGGCCAGCACGTCGTCGATCCAGCCGTCCGCGCCGTGCCGGAACGCCTCCCGGTAGTTGCTCTGCAGCATCCGCCGCAGCCCGCTGTCGGCCACCACCTCCCGGTCGGCGGGGGAGAGTTCGGTGCGCAGCCCGTTCAGCAGCCGGACCGGGTCGTCCTTGATCTGCCGGGAGCGGAACTCCATCGCGTCGGCGATCCGCCCGTGCCCGCGCTCGGCCTCCTGGTACGCGCGGACGTTGGACGGGGTCATCCCGGCGTACCAGTCGAGGCCGGTCGCGTTGCGCGGTGCGAGACCCACCAGCACCGCGACCCGGCTGACCCGCTCCGGCAGCAGCGCCGCGCAGGCCAGGGCGTGCGGGCCGCCTCCGGAGCGGCCGAGCACCGCGAAGCTCTCCAGCCCGAACTCGTCGGCGATGGCCCGCACGTCGGCCGCCGCCGCGCACACCCGGCGGCCGGACAGCCGGGTCGAGTCGCCGTAACCGGGCCGGTCGTACGAGATCAGCCGCACGCCGAGCCGGTACAGCACGGTGCTGCGCGGGTGCGGGCCGACCCGGCTGCCGGGCATGCCGTGCAGCAGGAACACCGGCCGGCCGCGCGGGTCGCCGAGGGACTCGACCGCGAGGGCGCGGTCGTCCGCGGTCTTGACCATCCGTAACGACACCTGCGGCCTCCTCAGTGCTCCCGGTCGGTTGGGTGCTCCGGGCCGGCCCCCGGGACCCGGTCGTTCCGCTGCTCCCCGTCGTCCTCGTGCTCCTGGTCGTCCTCGTGCTCCCGGTCGCTGGTGGTGCGCACCTCCCGGCGGGCCTGCCAGGTGGTGTGCTCGCGGGAGATCGCATCCTCGGCGTCCCGGGCCAGCCGGGCCCAGACCTCCTCGGCCTCCAGGGCGTCCAGGTCCAGCTCGGCGAGCTGCTGCTGGATCTGCGCCAGTTCCTCGGCGGCCAGCGCGTACGCGGCGGCCAGCGGGCGGTACTGGCGCAGCTGCGCCCAGGCGGTGACCGAGGCGGCCACCGCGGAGACGGTGCCCAGCGCGTCGTAGGTGAACGCGCCGAGCGCCCGCAGCAGCGCGAGGACCAGCCCGAGCGCGGGCAGCAGCACGCCCAGCACCCCGGCCCAGTGGCCGGCCCGCGCGCAGTAGCGGGCCTTGGCGCGGTACCAGTCGTGCTGCACGTGGATCCGCTCGCCCAGGTACACCTCGCGGCGCACCGCGAGCGGCTGCTCGCGCAGGTCCCGCATCGCCGCCGTGATCTCCGTCCCGCCGCCCGGCACGGCGACCGGGCTGTTCCGGAAGGCGCCGAGCACCCGGCCGAGCTGGAAGCGGTACAGGCCCTCGGCGTCCGGCAGGGTGCGCGGCGGCGGCTGGTAGGCGTCGGCCCGGACGGCGTACTTCCAGACCAGGGTCTTCACCGATTCGGCGGCCGCCCGCCCCTCGTACCAGAGGCCCTGCGGATTCTGCCGGCTGATCACCACCGCCAGCGCGACCGCACCGAGGTAGGCGACGGCGGCGGGCCAGGCCCAGGGCTCGCCGTCGGCGGAGCCGGTCGCGGCGGCGACCACCAGTAGGACCAGCTCCCAGGCGGAGAGCAGCACCGAGCGCCGCTGGCCGCGCAGCGAGGCCGTGTCGGCGGCCCAGAAGAACCCGGGCAGCAGGTCCCGCTCACGCACCCACCCGGTCCGTCCCGCACCAGACGCCATGTTCGGCCCCCACCCGTCGCTCCGGTCGCACCGCTCTCCTGCCCCGGGCGGCTTCCCGGTACGCCTGGTGCCGCCCGGGGCGGCCCGCAATGGCCGGGAAGGCCCGGTGGATTGTCCGGTACGCCCCGTGGTCGGGCAGCCACCCAGCGTGCGGGGCGCGGAGGGCGGGCGGGCGTGCCGGGCTCCGGCGGGTGCGGCCGGGTCCGGGACCGGGGGCTCCGGACGACGCGGCCGGGGGTCAGTAGGTGTAGAGGACCCGGTCGGCGTTGTCGGCCATCTGCCGCGCGTTCCACTCGGTACCGCCCGGGACGTTCCCGGAGCGGAACAGCGGCGGGGCGGGGGCCTCGCCGGCGGCCGCCAGGTCGGCCAGCCGGCCCACCGCCGAGGCGACCACGGCCTGCATCAGCGCGCTGGTCACGATGGTGGAGACCGGGCCGAAGGTGGTCTCGGCGCCCGGGTGGGTCAGCTCGCCGTCGCCGACCGCGATCTTGCTGTCCAGCACCACGTCGCAGTGGTCCTTCAGGTACGTGCCGGACGGGTGCGCCGAGGGCACCTCCGCGGGGTAGGCCAGCGAGGTCACCCCGACCACCTTCAGACCGCGGTCCCGGGCGTGCCGGGCCAGCTCGACGGGCATGACCTGACGGCCGGAAAGCGAGATCACGAACAGCAGGTCCCCGGTGGTCGCCGGGGTCAGGTCCAGGGTCGCGGTGGCCAGCCCGGAGACCCGCTCCAGGGCGCTCGACAGCGGCGCGGGCATCACCGTCACCCCGGCCGTCCCGGGCACGTTCAGCAGGTTCACCGGGACCAGACCGCCGGCCCGGTAGACCACGTCCTGGGCCGGCAGCGAGGAATGTCCGGCACCGAAGGTGAAGACCCGGCGGCCCTGCGCCATCGCCTCCGCCAGCAGCGCGGCGGCGGCCTCGATGGTGTCGGCCTCCTCCTCGCGGACCCGCTGGAGGTGACCAATCGCGGCGTCGAAGTACCTGCCGACCAGGTCGTTCATCTGGGGCCTCCGCTCTCTGCCGGTGGGGGAGCCGGCCGGGTGGGACGGTCCGGGTGGTCCAGACCGCCGGTGGAGAAAGCTACGGCGAGCACGGTCGCGCCCCGGCGGTCCCGCTGTCAACAGGAACGAAATCCCGTACCCGAAGCCCCCGCGCGGGCCCGGTTGCCGCCCCGGTACGTCAGAATTGGCGATGAGGACACCGAAGAACGGAGCCAGCGGCGATGTCTGGGCTGATCGACACCACTGAGATGTACCTTCGCACCATCCTGGAGTTGGAGGAGGAGGGCATCGTCCCGATGCGCGCCCGGATCGCGGAGCGCCTGGAACAGAGCGGCCCCACGGTCAGCCAGACGGTCGGCCGGATGGAGCGCGACGGGCTGCTCCAGGTCGCCGGGGACCGCCACCTCGAACTCACCGAGGACGGCCGCCGCCTCGCGGTGCGCGTCATGCGCAAGCACCGCATCGCGGAGTGCCTGCTCGTCGACGTGATCGGCCTGGAGTGGGAGCAGGTGCACGAGGAGGCCTGCCGCTGGGAGCACGTGATGAGCGAGACGGTCGAGCGCAAGGTGCTCGCCATGCTCGGCCACCCGACCCAGTCCCCGTACGGCAACCCGATCCCGGGCCTGGACGAGCTGGGCGACGCCAAGGCCGAGGGGGAGGGCTTCGACGCGGGGCTCGTCCCGCTGGACAGCGTCAAGCCGGGCGATTCCGGGGCCGACGTGGTGGTCCGCCGGATCGGCGAGCCGATCCAGACCGACAGTGCGCTGATGAGCACGCTGCGCCGGGCCGGCGTCCGGCCGGGCTCCACGGTCAAGGTGAGCGCCGGGGTGGCCGGCGTGCTGGTCGGCAGCGGGGACAACGCGGCGGAGCTGGGCAAGGACATCGCCCAGCACGTCTTCGTCGCCCAGGCCTGAGGCCGGGCGCCGGGGCCGACGGCCCCGGCGCCCGCCGGGGCTCCCGGTACGGCGAGGCCGTGAAGACGGCCAGGGCCCGCTGCTCTCCCTGCAGCGGGCCCTGCTCGTCCTCCCCGTCCCTCCCTCTTCCCTCCCTGCTCCCCTCCGTCCCTCCCTGCTCCCGCCCGGGCTCCCTCCCGGCTCCCCTCCAGCGCCTCGCCCGGCTTCCCCGTCCGAGCGACCCTTCCGGCGTTCCCACGCACCGCAATTCCTCCCCTCGGCCGATCATGGCAATCCTTGAGCGCTGTCACTCGTACGAGGGGCTTCTCCGGTTGACCAGCGGGTACACGGAAGCCTTATCCGGATATGCGTATGACGGGCCCCGTCTCCGGTGGGAGACGGGGCCCGTCACTCGTGCGCGTTGTGTCGCGCGGTGCGCGCCCTCGCCCGATCGGCGTAGGGCGGCCGTTCGGGGGGAGGGCGAACGGGCGGCCGGCCGGCCGTGCTCAGCCCACCGCGGCCGGCTGGGCGGCGCGGGCGGCGTGGTGGGCGGGTGCCTCGCGGCCGCAGGCGTACGCGAGCGGGCTGATCAGTTCGGCGGCGTCGGGCAGCCAGCGGTTGAGCGCGGAGGGGGAGCGGGCCCACTGGGCGTAGCCGGTGGAGCCGATCCGGGACGGCGGGGCCACCGTCCAGTCCCCCTCGCCGCGGGCGACCAGGTCCAGCCGGCCGGGCGGCCAGCCGAGCTTGCGGAGCATCTCCGGGAGCTTGGCCGCGACCCCGGGCAGCACCAGGAAGTGCAGCCGGCGGCCGATCCGGCCGGGTGCGACGGGCAGCACCGCGACCGGGCCGAGCTGGAGGTCCATCCGTTCCATCCGGGCCAGCGCCAGGCAGCCCGCGGTCTCCGGGACGTCCAGGACGTCGAAGGAGCGGCCGGTGGGCAGCAGGATCGAGGCCTGGGGGCGCTCGGTCCACCAACGACGCACCGCGCCCGGCCCGGCGCTCGCCCTGCGGGCCCAGTCCGCGTCCAGCGGGTGGGCGCCCGGCAGCGTGCAGCGGTGGTCGCCGCAGGAGCAGTGGGCCGGCCCGTCGCCGTCGATCAGCCAGGCGCCCGGTGCGACCTCCCAGTGGCGGTTCTCGGCGTAGCCGACGGCTTCGATGAGCAGCGGATGCAGGTCGGCGTTCTTGTCCTGGCCGGAGGCGTCGGGGATGTCTTCCACGGGCTGCTCAACTACCGTGTGTGAGCCTGGTTACGGCCCGGCGCTGCCCGGTTGGGTGCATCCCGGCAATGTCACCCGTTCCGGTTACTCGACCGAGTTGGGGCGGCCGAGGGCAGGCGCAGCGGGGGCGCACAGGAGCATTTCCCAGGGCGCAAGGGGGGTGCGGATCGTCACCGTGGGTATCCCGGTGGCGTTGCTGATCGCTAACCTGGTGTCAGATTCCTTGGACGGTCGGACAGTCGGCAACAGATCAGCAGAATCGTCGCCCGCCGGCCGGGACCGGAGGGTGTGGGGAGGCGAAGCCCAATGGCCGCGAGACCACTCGTCGCACGACAGCCCAACGAGCGTCTGCAGCAACTGATCCAGGAGGCCAGCTGCTCCAACGCCGGCCTGGCCCGGAGGGTCAACCTCTGCGGCGCCGAGCACGGTCTGGACCTGCGCTACGACAAGACCTCCGTCGCCCGCTGGCTGCGCGGTCAGCAGCCGCGCGGCCAGGCGCCGGCGGTGATCGCCGAGGCCCTGGGCCGCAAACTCGGCCGCAGCGTGTCGGTCGAGGAGATCGGCATGGCGGACGGCAAGAACCTCAGCTCGGGCATCGGGCTGCAGTTCGCGCCGACGCTCGGCGCCGCCCTGGAGCAGGTCTGCGAGCTCTGGCGCAGCGACGTCGGGCGCCGTGACTTCCTGACCGGGGCGACGGTCGCCGCCTCCGCGCTGGTGGAGCCCAGCCGGGACTGGCTGATCACCCCGCCGGACCCGGTGGTGGCCCGCACCGGCGGCCCCCGGGTCGGCCCGACCGACGTGGCCGCGATCAAGGCGACCACCGCGATGCTGGTCGACCTGGACCACCGCTTCGGCAGCGGGCACGTGCGGCCGGTGGTGGTGCACTACCTCAACTCGGTGGTCTCCGGCCTGCTCGGCGGCGCCTACCGGGAGGAGACCGGTCGCCAACTCTTCGCCGCGGTGGCCAGGTTGACGGAGCTCGCCGGCTACATGGCGGTGGACACCGGGCAGCCGGGGCTGGCCCAGCGCTACTACATCCAGGCGCTCCGGCTCGCCCAGGCGGCCGACGACCGCGGCTACGGCGGCTACGTGCTGGCGGCCTCGATGAGTCACCTGGCGGCGACGCTCGGCAACCCGCGGGAGATCGCCCAGCTCGCCCGCGCCGCGCAGGAGGGCGCCCGGTCGGTCGCCACCCCGACGGCGATGGCGATGTTCTACGCCGCCGAGGCCCGCGGCCACGCCCTGCTCGGGGACGCCCGCTCCTGCGAGGCGGTGTCGGCCAGGGCGCTGGAGATGATGGAGAAGCGCCGCCCGGAGGACGACCCGGACTGGATCGTCCACTTCGACGACGCCTACCTCGCCGACGAGCTGGCCCACTGCCACCGTGACCTGGAACAGGCCGGTCAGGCCGAGCACTACGCCCGCCGGGCGCTCGACCTGCACCCGCCGACCCGGGTCCGGCGCCGGGCGGTGGACCTGGTGCTGCTGGCCACCGCGCAGTTGCAGCAGCGGGACCTGGAACGCGCCTGCGAGACGGGCACCCAGGCCGTCCGGCTGCTGAGCGGACTGCGCTCCAACCGGGGCGTGGAGTACCTGGACGAGTTCCGGCGCCGGCTGGAGCCCTACCGGGAGCAGCGGGTGGTCCGCGAGTTCCACGCCAGGGCGGACGCGGAGGCGGCCTGAGCGACGGCGGACCCGTACCGTCCGTGCAGGGAGCGTGACGGATGTCCCGCCCGCGTGGTCACCCGGTGAGGTGAACCGGTAGCGTGGGCGCGACGTCCAAGGAACTGTGATGCTCCCAAGAACCGACGAGATGTGGTCCGCCGTCAGCGCGCGGTCCTGCACAGGTGAGGAATCGCGTTGAGTCAGCGCCGCTCGTACCCCAACTCGGGTGACTTCAACCTGGACGATCTGTTCCGCCCCGAGCCCGGCCAGCCGCAGGGCCAGCCGGGCCAGCCGCAGTTCCAGGAGCAGCCCGGACAGCCGTCGTTCCCCGGCCGGCCGCAGGGCCACTCCGCGGTGCCGCCGGTGGGACAGCCGTCCGGGCAGCCGGAGTACCTCGGCGAGGGTGCGTACGCGCTGCCGAACCAGGCTCCGCCCGCGCAGCCGGCGCCCGGGCCGGGCGCCCCGTGGGGCGCGCCGCAGCCCGGGTACGGCGCGCCGCAGGCCGACCAGGCCCCGGAGACCCAGTACCTGCCGCCGTACCCGGTCGGCGACCCGCAGGCGGGCGGCTACCCGGCGGCGGTGCCGCAGGCCCAGCCCGGCTTCCCGCAGCAGCAGCCCGCGCCCGGTTACCAGGCCTACCCGCCGGCGGCGCAGCACCAGCCGGCCTACCCGGCGCAGGACCACGGCCAGGGGTACGCCCCGGACCGCGGGCCGGGCTTCGACGCGACCCAGGGGGGCGGGTCGGCCCGGGGCGGCCGTCCGTCCAACAAGCTGATCATCGGCGGGGTGGTGGCGGGCTGTGCGGCGGCCGGCATCCTGGTCGCCGTCCTGATGAGCGGTGGCGACGACACCGGGACCGGCAAGAAGACCACCCCGGTGGCCGGGGCCACCACGGGCGCCGGCGCCGGCACCGGCGCGGCGAGCGCGAGCGGTTCCGGCGCCGCCGTCGACCCGGACGTCAAGGCGCAGGCGCAGCCGCTGTCGGACCTGCTGGGCACCGCGAGCGACAGCCGGAGCGCCGTGGTCTCCTCGGTCGCCTCGGTGCAGAAGTGCGACAAGCTGCCCGAGTCCCAGCAGGCCCTGACCGCCGCGGCCGGAAAGCGGCGCGAGCTGCAGACCAAGCTCGGCCAGCTCAAGACCGACAAGCTGCCGGGCGGCCAGCAGCTGGTCGAGCAGCTGAACGCGGCCTGGACCGCCTCGGCCCAGGCCGACGACGAGTACGCGGCGTGGGCGCAGGACGCGCAGACCTCCTGCGACGCGAAGAAGCAGGACAACCAGCACTACAAGAACGCCGTCCAGGCCAGCGGCACCGCGACCAACGCGAAGAAGCAGGCCTCCACGCTCTGGAACGCGATCGCCGGCCAGACCGGACTGCCCAGCCGCGGCGACGGCGACCTCTGAACCCGGCCGACGGGCCGGGGCGGGCCGTTCCCGGCCCGCCCCGTGCGCGTCAGGCCGGCGGGCGGCCCCCGGTGAGCACCCAGCGGACGTCCACGAAGCCCGGCTGCTGCAGGGTCATCCGGCCGTTCTTCACCACCTGGTAGGTGACCCAGGTGTTCACCAGCCGGGGCGACGCGGTGCTGGGCAGCATGCTGGTGGTGCCCCAGTTCAGCGGCGGGGTCAGCCCGACGTCGATGCCCTCGCCGGAGTCCAGCAGCCCGGTGACCGACTTCGGGGTGACCGGCTTGCCGGCCTCCGACAGCTTCTGCGACACCGCCCGGAACACCTCGTACGCGACCCAGGTGGTCTGCACCCCGGGGTCGGAGACGTCGATGGTGCTGCCGCCGGTGGTGTCGGCGCGCACCACCGAGCGCAGCCCGTCCCAGATCTTCGCCGACTCCGGCGGGTACCAGCTCGCGACGTAGGCGCCGCTGAGCGGGCCGGAGTCGCCGCCGGTGGAGTCGACCACCGACTGCTGCACGCTGCCGATCACCGAGGCGAGCTTGGTGTTCCTCGTGTTGAGCCGCCGGTAGGAGTCCAGCAGATTGCCGGTCGGCTCGGCGGCCAGGGCGCTGGTGACGCAGTTGCCCGGCTCGTCCCTGCCGACCGCCTTGCGGGCCACCGTGGTGTAGTCGGAGGACTGCTCGGGAGCCTTGACGTCCAGCAGCTTGATCCCGGCCGGCCGCAGCGCGGTGCCCAGGTAGCCGACCAGGCTGTCGCCGGCCGGGGTGTCCGGGCGGACCAGCGACACGGCCTTGCAGCCGGCGTCGACCAACTGGCGGCCGCTGCCCGCGACCAGGGCCGGCAGGCCGCCGTCCACCGGGTAGGACAGCGGGCTGGAGAACTCGGGCTGGGAGAGCCCGTAGCCGCCGATCAGCGGGATGTTCGCGCGCTCCAGCACCGGCATGAAGGCCTCGCCCCACTGGCTGTAGGAGCCGAGCACGGCGACGGCCCTGGCGTCCACCGCCTGCTGGGCGCAGGCGCGGGCGCCGTCGGCGGTGTTGTGCTCGTTGCAGGTGATCACCCGCAGCCGGTGGCCGTTCAGCCCGCCCTTGGTGTTGACGTCCTGGCCGATCGCGGAGGCGATCGCGGTCATGCCCGGCCGGTCGGCGGAGCCGGTCCCGGAAGGGGCCCAGGTCATCACGGTCAGGTCGGCGCCGCTGGTGGAAGCATCGGCCGGTCCGCCGCACGCGGAGGCCGAGAAGAGGGTGGGGAACAGCACCGCGGCGGTCGCGGCGGCGGCGATCGGACGTCGGCGGCGGCGCCGTCCGATCGGGGGGCGGGAGTGGAGCGAGTCCCTTCGGCTGGTCATCGGTCTTCCCTCTCTGGGGCGCACTCCGGCGCACCGGAATCAGCCAAGCCCCGGTGGCACAAGCCGAGAGGGCCGAAGTGCGAACGGTCGGCAAACGGCGGCTGAAATCCGAAGGGGTACGCGTGTAGATCAGGAGTGGAGTACGAACGGACGGGGAACGTACGATCGTTGACCATGTCCGTCAGCACAGATTCTTCGCACCGGTCCGCCCGAAACTCTTCTCGTCCGGGCCACCGCTCCAGCACCATGGGCGGCATGCCGCTCAACGACCTGCCCTGGTGGCGCTGGCGAGCCCGACTGCGCTCGGCGCTGCACATGCTGTCCGACCCCGGTTTCCAGCAGGAGGCCTGGCTGACCGGCCGGGACGGCTACGGCGACGTCACCGACGCCGTCTACCGGCTGGTCGAGGACACCTGGCTGGACCGCTGGTCCGCCGAGAAGTACGTCGGCACCGTGGTCCGCGACTCCGCCGAGGCCGCGCTGGTCGACGTCGCGGTGCTGCGGGCGGTGCAGATGCTGCACGAGGTCGGCGCGGACGCCCCGGCCTCCGCCTACCTCGGCCACCCCGGCTGGCCGGAGACCGTCCGGGCCGCCCGTGAGGCGCACGTGCTGCTCGCCACCAACGACGGGGACGACCCGGACGCGGCGCCCAGGTCGCTGGACGTGCTGCGCATCCTCACCCAGGTCTGACCCCCGGGCCGGGCCGGCCGGACGGTGCCGTCCCGCAGTACGGGCAGCGGGGCGGCGGCTGTCCAGGATGTGACACGCTGGACAGTCCGCGCACGTCACGACCTCAGAACGGGATACGCCCAGTGGAACAGCAGCCGGCCGGTGCCCAGTACGTCCTCACGCTGTCCTGCCCCGACAAGCAGGGCATCGTCCACGCTGTCTCCAGCTACCTCTTCATGACCGGCTGCAACATCATCGACAGCCAGCAGTTCGGTGACGGCGATACCGGGCTCTTCTTCATGCGGGTGCACTTCTCCGCCCCCGAGGTGGTCACCGCCGACAAGCTGCGGGCCAGCTTCGCCGCGATCGGCGCCTCCTTCGGGATGGACTGGCAGATCCACCCGACCGACGAGCGGATGCGGATCGTCCTCATGGTCAGCAAGTTCGGGCACTGCCTGAACGACCTGCTCTACCGCAACCGGATCGGCGCCCTGCAGGTCGAGATCGCCGCCGTGGTCTCCAACCACACCGACCTCCAGGACCTGACCGAGGGCTACGGGATCCCCTTCCACCACATCCCGGTCACCAAGGACACCAAGGCGGAGGCCGAGCAGCGGCTGCTGGACCTGGTCGCCGCGGAGGAGGTCGAACTGGTCGTGCTGGCGCGCTACATGCAGGTGCTCTCCGACCAGCTCTGCACCGAGCTGTCCGGCCGCGTGATCAACATCCACCACTCCTTCCTGCCGAGCTTCAAGGGCGCCAAGCCGTACCACCAGGCACACGCCCGCGGCGTGAAGCTGATCGGCGCCACCGCGCACTACGTCACCGCCGACCTGGACGAGGGCCCGATCATCGAGCAGGAGGTCGCCCGGGTCACCCACGACGTCAGCCCGGACCAGCTGGTCGCGCTCGGCCGGGACGTCGAGTGCCAGGCGCTGGCCCGCGCGGTGAAGTGGCACAGCGAGCACCGGGTGCTGCTCGACGGCGCCCGCACGGTCGTCTTCGCCTGACCGCCTGACCGCCTGACCGCCTGACCGCCTGACCGCCTGAGCGCCTGACCGCCTGAGCGCCTGAGCGCCTGGGGCGGCGCCGCGCGTGACCGCTACGGCCGGGACAGCAGCGGGAGCGCGTGCAGCACCTCGCGGACCGCGGCCCGGTCCCCGTGCTCGCCGACCGGCAGCCGGTCCGGGTCGCGGTGCGCGGCGGCCAGCTGGCAGAGCTCCAGGCCGTCCAGCACCATCGAGGCCACCGGCTCACCGCCGGACGGCGGCCCCGCGTCCGGCCCGCCCGGGCCGTTCGCCCCGTTCGCCCCGTCCGGGCCGTCGCCGCCGTCCAGCGGGACCAGCCACTCGCCGGCGGCCGGGCCGTCGATCACCAGCCGCAGCCGCCGGGCGGTCCGGCCCCCGTGGTCCGGCGCCGCCGGTGCCCCGGCGTGCTCGGGACGCTCCGCGCGCAGGCCGGCCAGCGCCCGGGGGAGCAGCCGGACCACCAGCTCCACCATCTGCCGCAGGTGCTGCGGCGCCGGCGGGTCGTACGGGTAGGCGACCGCGCGGGCCACGTCCTCGCCGTGCACGTAGCACTCCAGGGCGCGGTCCACGAACGCGTCGCGCAGCGGCAGCACGGTGCCGCCGTAGTCGACCGGGGTGTTGCCCTGCGGCGCGAGCGCCGCGCTGCGCACCAGGTCGTGGGTCTGCCGCCGCCACCGGGAGCGCACCGACTGCGGTGCCAGCGCGCCCTGCTCCGCGAGCATCCGGGCGGTGCGCGCGGCGATCGCGCCGTACGGGCCGCCCTGCGGCGGGACGCGCGGCAGCGCGGCCGGAACGGCCTGGTCCTGCGGCGGGACCCGCCGTTCGGCGGCCGCGGCGGTGGCGCCCGGGCCGGCCGGCACCGGGTCGGGCAGGCCGAGGGCGAGCGCCAGGAAGCCGTCCACGGCGGTCAGCCGGCCGAGCACCTCGGCCGGGCGCAGCCGCTCGGTACCGCCGTGCCACGGCAGTTCGGCGACCTCCTGCCACTCCTCCGGGCCGAGGTCGCGCAGCAGCGCGTCCAGCTTGGCGGTCTCCGCGGTGTAGGGCATGCCCCAGGCGGGGACGGGCAGTTCGGCCGGGCGGCGGGTCAGGCACCAGTCGATCACCTGCTGGCGCAGTGAGCCGGGCTGGTCCAGCGGTTCGTCCAGCGAGAGCCAGCCGGCCGCGTCGCGCAGCCGGGCCGCCTCCTCGGCGCACTCCGGGCAGGTGCGCAGGTGCCGTTCCAGGTCGGCCGCGTCGCGGGTCGGGCAGGCGCCGAGGGCCCAGGCGCCGAGCAGCGAGCGCAGGGCGTCGTGCTGCTCCTCAGTGCTGCTCACGTCTCCCCGTCCCCGGTGTCGTCCTGGCGGGCGCGTTCCTCGGCCAGTTCGGTTGCCAGCAGCTCCAGTCCGAGCCGCATCCGCTGCTTGGCGGCCTGCTCGCTGATGCCGAGCAGGCGGGCCGTCTCCCGGTAGGTGCGGCCGTCGTAGTACGTCACCGCGATGGTCTCCCGCAGGGGTTGGGGCAGGGAGTCGACCACGTACTGGACGCGCGCGGCGGTGGCCACGGCGCGGATCTCCGCCTCCGCGCCCTGAGGGTCGCAGCCCGGCACGCGTTCGGCGGCCCGCCGCGCCCGCAGCCGGTCGACGGCGCGGCGGTGGGTGAGCGCGCCGAGCCAGGAGCGCAGGGTGCCCTGGGCGGGGTCGAAGTCCTCGGGGTGCTCCCAGACGTGGGCGAAGATCTCCCGGGTGAGTTGGGCGGCGGCCGCCTGGTCGGCCAGTATCCGCCCGGCCAGGCCGTGCACCATCGGCGCGAGCTGGTCGTAGAGTTCGCCGAGCGCGGTCTCCTCGCCGCGCGCGAGGCGGCGTTGCAACTGCTCGTCCCAGCGCGGGGGCCGCTCCGGGGTGGCCATCGGGAACCACCCTCCTGCCCGGGGTCGCTGGCTTACCCAACGGTATCTTGCGGCCGGTCCGCGGTGGAGGGAATCCGGCAAGAACGGAACCCGGTCTCGCGGATCCTCATCCTCCGGTCCGTCACGGCGGCGTGGATCGTCCCATGGTGGGACGGTCCGCGCGTGGGGCCGTCGGCCGGGGCCGCTGTTCGAGCGCCGCTGGACATATGTCGCACGGGTGGTTCGCGAGTGGCGGGCGGGGCGCCGGGGGCGTCCGGCGGTAGGTTCCCGACTGCGGACCGGCGGGTCGGCCCGGGCCGGACGAGCGCCGGTACGAGGCTCGCGAGAGTGAGCGGGACAGTATGCACTGCCTGTCCCCCGATCGCCGGAATATGCCCGAAGCGCTTGCTGCGGTCCGTCCGCCCGCCCATCCTGAGGCGTACTCGTGTCGCGGCCGGTGCGAGAGCGACGAGCCGGCGCGGACGAGCGGGCGCGGGCGGACGGACCGGGCGGTCGCCCGGGTGCGGCCCGGGTGGCGCCGGGCGGAGTGCGAGGACCCGCCGGCCGGTCGATCCGGCCCGATCGGGACTTAGGCCGAACTGCGAGTGCGGGTGGTGGAGCGGTGCAGGTTCTTCAGGTACAGCTTGCGGTGCAGGCGGACCCCGCCGAGGTCGGCCGGGCCCGTCGGTGGGTGCGCTCGCGGCTGTTGAACCACGGGGTGGACCCGGACGCGCCGATGGCCGAGACCGTTGTGCTGGTGGTCTCGGAGCTGGTGACCAACGCCGTGGTGCACACGGGCTGTCCGGCCGTGCTGCGGCTCTGCCTGCCGATGGCCGGGGACGCGGAGGGGGCGGACGGGCCGGCCGCCCCGCTGCGGGTGGAGGTCGCCGACGCCAGCCGGGCCGCCCCCGCCCCGCGGCACGCCGGGGCCGACGAGGACGCGACCAACGGCCGTGGCCTGGAGCTGGTCGAGCTGCTCTGCGAGCGCTGGGGCTGGTACCCGGACGGCTCGGGCAAGCGGGTCTGGTGCGAGATCGGCGCCGCTGCCCGCCCGGCCGATCCGCTCGCGGACGTGGACTGGGCGGCTTTGGCGCAATAGCGGCTGTCGCGACGGCCGCGGACCCGTGGCGATCACCGGCCGAAAGGTGACGCAACCATTCCGAATTTCGGACTACCCATTGACGTGACGTATCCGACTGATCACGCTTGGGTGCGGCTCTCCGTTGCGAGGGGACGCCGAGGGGCCGTCCGACCACCGCCGCGGTGCCGCTGTCCAGGGGGATCGTGTCAGCGAGGGGGCCGCGGACTGCCGGTCGCGGGCCGCTCCTCGGCGAGTGCGGAGGCCGCGGCGCGGGTTCAGGGCCCGCGCGTCGCGGTTGGATGGCGGCGTGCCGTTCCGTGCTCGGGGTGCGCGCGGCCTGCCGCCATCCAATGCGTCACCGCGCGGGGGGCTGGATCCGGCCACCCGGCGGTCCTTTGCCGGATCGTTCCCGGGACCGCCTCCGGTGGGCCTGCCGCGGACGCTAGCGGGGGGTGGTGCGGAAGGTGCGCCGGTAGGCGCTCGGCGCCACGTCGAGCCGGCCGCGTAGTTGCAGCCGCAGCGAGGCGGCGGTGCCGAAGCCGGACTCCCGGGCGACCTGGTCGATCGTCAGGTCGGTCCGCTCCAGCAGTTGGCGGGCCCGCTCGGTGCGCTGCGTGGTGATCCACTGGCCGGGGCTGGCGCCGGTCTCCTCGCGGAAGCGCCGGGTGAAGGTCCGTACGCTCATCCCCGCCCGGTCGGCGAGCCGGCGCAGTTCGAGCGGCTGGTCCAGGTGCTCCAGGGCCCAGGCGCGCACCGCGGCGGTGCCGTGGCCGCCGGAGTCCACCGGGCTCGGGGCCTCCACGTACTGCTTCTGGCCGCCCTCGCGCCACGGCGGGACCAGGCAGCTGCGGGCCACCGCGTTGGCCACCGCGCTGCCGTGGTCACGGCGCACCACGTGCAGGCAGAGGTCCACCCCGGCGGCGACCCCGCCGGAGGTGAGGACGTCGCCGTCGTCGGTGTAGAGCACGTCGGGGTCGAGCCGTACCCGGGGGTACATCCGGGCGAAGTGCTCGGTGTACCGCCAGTGGGTGGTGGCCGGTCGGCCGTCCAGCAGCCCGGCGGCGGCCAGGACGAAGGAGCCGGTGCAGATCGACATCAGCCGGGTGCCGGGCCGGATCCGGGCCAGGGCCTCGGCCAGCGCCGGGGTGAAGCAGGCGTCGACGCCCGCCGGACCGGCGTCGGCGGAGGCCGGGATCACCACCGTGTCGGCCCGCTCCAGCAGTTCGGGCCCGTGGTCGACCGTGACCCTGAAGTCGGCGCTGGTGGCGACCGGCCGTCCGTCCGGGGTGCAGGTGGCCACCTCGTAGTGGGGCCGCCCGGCCGCGTCCTTGGCACCGCCGAAGATGCGGGCGGGGATGCCCAGTTCGAAGGCGATCACGCCCTCCAGGGCGAGTACCGCGACCAGGTGTGCCATGCCGTCCCCTCGGGTGTCGGTGGGGTCCGGGCCAGCGTACGCCCGGTCGTGGCCCGATTCTTGCGAAAGCTGTCATTCAGGCCACTCGTCCGGGCCCCGGCGGCCCGGAACACTCGTCGCGTGACCGAACGCAGCGCCCTCGCCCCCACACCCGAACCCGGCCCCGGACCCGCCACCGACTCCGCTCCCGCTCCGGCCCCGGGACCCGCCCCCGACCCCGGCCCCACCGGGCGCCCCCGGGTCCACTACGCCTGGGTGGTGGCGGGCGTCGCCCTGCTCGTCCTGCTCGGCTCGGCCGGCTTCCGCTCCACGCCGAGCCTGATGATGGACGCCCTGCACAACGAGTTCGGCTGGTCGCTCGGGACCATCTCCGCCGCCACCTCCGTCAACCTGACCCTCTACGGCCTCACCGCCCCCTTCGCCGCCGCGCTGATGGACCGGTTCGGGGTCCGCCTGGTGGTGGTCTGCGCACTGCTGACCATCTCCGTCGGCTCCGGGCTCACCATGCTGATGCGCCAGCCCTGGCAACTGGTGCTCTGCTGGGGCGTGCTGGTCGGCCTCGGCAGCGGCTCGATGGCGGGCGCCTTCGCCACCACCATCACCGGCCGCTGGTTCCAGGCCCGCCAGGGCCTGGTCACCGGGGTGCTCACCGCCGCCGGCGCGGCCGGCAACCTGGTCTTCCTGCCGGTCGGCGCCTGGCTGGTCGAACAGCACGGCTGGCGGTCGGCCGTGGTCGTGGTCTCGCTCGCCGCCAGCGCCGTCGCCGTCCCGGTGCTGCTGCTGATGCGCGAACGGCCCGCCGATGTCGGCCTGCTCCCGTACGGCGCGACCGAGGCGCCGCTCTCCTTGCCCGCCAACGGGCAGGAGGGGCCCGGCGCGCCCGTCACCGACGGCCGCGCCCTGGCCCGCTCGCTGCGGGTGCTGCGCGACGCCGCCCGCATCCGTGCGTTCTGGCTGCTGGCCGGTTCCTTCGCGATCTGCGGCGCCACCACCGCCGGCCTGGTCGGCACCCACTTCATCCCGGCCGCGCACGACCACGGCATGCCGGTCACCACCGCCGCGAGCCTGCTCGCCCTGATCGGCGTCTTCGACGTGGTCGGCACCGTCTTCAGCGGCTGGCTCACCGACCGGGTCGACTCCCGGGCGCTGCTGACGGTCTACTACGGGCTGCGCGGCCTGTCCCTGCTCCTGCTGCCGCAGCTGATGGCCGGCTCGCTGAAGCCGCCGATCCTCGCCTTCGTGGTCTTCTACGGCCTGGACTGGGTCGCCACCGTGCCGCCGACCGTCGCGCTGTGCCGCCGGCACTTCGGCGAGGACGCCCCGATCGTCTTCGGCTGGGTCCTGGCCAGCCACCAGATCGGCGCGGCCGTCGTCGCCGGGCTGGCCGGCCTGGCCCGCGACGCGCTCGGGAACTACGACCTGACCTGGTACGGCGCCGGCGCACTGTGCGCGGTCGCGGTCGGGCTCTGCCTGGCGCTGCGCACCGGACGGACCGACCGCCCGGGTGCCGCCGGTGCCGCCGGTGCCGCCGGAAGGACGGTCACCGCGGAGGTCTAGGCTCCGGTCCATGGCGCTCACCTTCACCCTCGACCCGAAGCTCGACCCCGACCTGCGGGCGGACGTCGTCCGCCTGTGGGCCGACGTCACCAACGCCGGCGGCGCGGTCGGCTTCGTGGCGCCGGTCACCGAGGATGAGGTGTGGGACACCGCCGACCGCCAGTTCGCCGGGGTCGGGCCGGACGGCCCCGACCGGCTGCTGGTCGCGCACGACGACACCGGCCGGCTGGTCGGCGTGCTGTTCTTCGAGTCGATGCGCTTCGGCCCGATGGAGCACTGGCGGATGCTCAAGCGGGTCATGGTGCACCCCGACTGCCAGGGCCGCGGCCACGGCGCCGGACTGCTCGCCGAGGCCGAGCGGATCGCGCGGGCGTGGGGCCTGCAGTCGCTGCGGCTCACCGCGCGCGGCGGCCTGGGCCTGGAGGGCTTCTACGCCCGCAGCGGCTACCGGGAGGTCGGCCGGGTGCCGGCCGCGATCCGGGTCGCCCCCGGGGACGACCGCGACGACATCACCATGTGGCTCGACCTGCGCTGACCCCCGCCCCGGAGCCCGGTCCGGCCGGGGCCCCGCCGCGCAGGAGGGGCCCCGGCTGCTCCGGCCGTCAGGCATGCTTGACTGGAGGACCCGACCCCCGCCCGGACCCGCCCCGCGCAACGAGAAGGATGTGTTCCAGTGAGCAGCAACGGCCCGGACAAGTCGCACGCCACGCTCCGCTACACCTCCATGCGGGTCAGCATCTTCCTCGGCTGCCTGCTGGTGGCCCTGCTGCTCGGGCACTTCCAGATCATCCCGGTCAGCGGCCAGACCGGTGTCGTCTTCCTGTTCCTGCTGGCCGCGGTCGCCTCCGCGCCGCTCAGCTACGCGCTGCTGAGCAGGCAGCGTGACGAGATGTCCGCCCAGATCAGCGGCAAGGTCACCGGGATGCGCAACCGCACCGCCGAGCGGATCGCCGCGCAGAACGCGGAGGAGGACGCCGCGGACGACGCCGCCCGCGCGGCGGCTGCCGGGCAGAACTGACCCCGGCCCCACCCCGACCGCCGAGCCCCGCCGCAGCCGCCGTGCCCGCGACCCCAGACTCCGCGCCGCCCGGGCACCCGTCCGGGCAGCCCGTCGAGCAGCCGTCCGAGCAGCCCGTCGAGCAGTCCGCCGGGCATCCGTCCGGGCAGTCGTCCGGGCAGTCGTCCGGGCAGTCGTCCGGGCAGTCGTCCGTCGAAAGCGCGCTCGGGACCTGGCCTGCCCCCGTCCGCCGGCCCACCGGGCGCGACGTCGCCCGGCTCGCCGGGGTCTCCCAGGCCACCGTGTCGCTGGTCTTCTCCGGCGCCGAGGCCGGCCGCCGGGTCTCCGAGGCCACCCGGCAGCGGGTCCGGGAAGCGGCCCGCAGCCTCGGCTACCGCCCGCAGGCGGCCGGCCGGCAACTGCGGCTGGGCCGCAGCGGGATGATCCTGCTCGCCGTGCCGAACCTCCAGGGGCCGTTCTTCGGCCGGGTGCTGGAAGGGGTCCACCAGGAGGCCGGCCGCAACGGCCTGGCGGTCGTGGTCAGTTCCGGCTGGGGCAGTGCCACCCTCGCCGAGGCCGCCACCGCCGGCCGCTTCGACGGCCTGCTGATCTGCTCCCCGGACGACAGCCAGCTCGGCGAACTGCCCACCGACATCCCCGCCGTCTTCCTGGACGCCGACCCGGGCACCGACCGCACCCGCCCGACCGTCGAACTCGACGTGGCCGGCGGAATGCGCGCCGCCGTCGAGCACCTGGCCGCGCTCGGCCACCGCCGGATCGGCCGGCTGCGCTCCACCCACGCCGCGTACACCTTTCGGGTGCGGCAGGCCGCCTTCGAGCAAGTCGCGCGTGAACTCGGCCTGGACGTAGTGGAGTTGGGAGTGAGCCTGAACGAGGGGCACCGGGCCGCGCGGACCGTGGCGGACCGCCTGCTGGCACGGGCGGACCGGCCGCGCGCGGTGATCTGCGACGACGACGTGGTCGCCTCCGGGGTCTACCAGGCCGCCGCCGAGCTGGGGCTGCGGGTGCCGGAGGACGTGTCCGTGGTCGGCATGGACAACGTCGCGGTGGCCGCGCTGCTCGCCCCGCCGCTGACCACCGTCGACCTGCCCGGCGAGGAACTGGGCCGGGCGGGCGCGGCCGCGCTGGCGGGCCTGCTGCGCGGGGAGCGGGTGGAGCCGGTGGCGCCGCTCGCCACCTCGCTGGTCCTGCGGGCCTCCACGGCCTCGGCGCAGTAGCGACCGCCGGGCCCGGCCATCGAGCTCCCGGCGGTCGAACTCCCGGTGCGGGAGTCCGTTGCGCGGGGCCGGTCCGGGCGGGTTACGGGTCGTCCGCCGTGATCGCCAGGGGGCGCCGGGTCGGACGCGGCCGTCCGGGGACGTCGGGCCGCCGGGGCTGCCGCGGCCGATCGCTCGCGAGCAGTGGAGAAAAGGGGACTGCGCCCACCGGCCAGACCGCCGGTGGGCGCAGTCGTTCGTGGGGGCGGGCTCAGCCCACCGGGACGGGCCGCGCCGGGACGGGCGCCACGGGCGCCGGGTGGAACCAGCGCCGGGCACCGAACAGCAGCAGCGCGCCGAGCGCGATCCCGCCGGAGGCGCACAGTGCGACGGGCTGCAGCGAGCCCTCGGCGAGGTTGCCGGAGACCGCGTAGCCGAGCGAGTTGCCGGTGGCGAACAGCGTCACCAGCCAGGCGAAGGCCTCGGTGACCGTGCCGGTCGGGGCCAACTCGGCGACCAGGACGAACGCCGCCGCGAGCATCGGGGCCAGCATGACTCCGGACAGGAAGGCCAGCGCGGCCATCGGGTACGGCCCGGGCAGGAGGACCAGCGGCAGGTAGGAGACGGCCATCGCGAGCGCCATCACCCAGGTGCGGGTGGCGGTGGTCTGCCGCCACTTGACCGCTCCGTAGGCGAGCGCGCCGAGCAGTCCGCCGAGCGCGGCCAGGGCCAGCAGGGTGCCGGCGCCGCCCGGCAGCGCGTCGGCGTGGTGTTCGGCGTAGGCGATGAACAGCACGTTCTGCGCGCCGACCGCCCAGCCGGCCCCGGCCAGTCCGACCAGCAGCAGCACCAGGCCGGGGGAGCGCAGCGGTCCGAGCAGTCCGGCGGAGTGTTCCCGGACCGGGGCGCGCCAGGCCCTGGCGGGTGCGGTGGTGGCCACGATCAGCGCGCCGGCCAGGCCCAGGCCTGCGGCCGCCCAGAGCGCGACCACCGGGCTGAACAGGCCGGCGATCCCGGCGACGGCCAGTGGCCCGGCGACGTAGAGGATCTGCTGCGAGGCCGAGTCGAACGCGTAGGCGGTGTCGAGCTGTTCCTCCTCGACGACCTCCGGCCAGAGCGAGCGCAAGCAGGGTTCCAGCGGCGGCATGGCGAGGCCGGCGACCGCGGCGCCGACGGTGGCGGCGAGCGGGGAGCCGGGTGCGAGGGCGAGCAGCGCGTACCCGCCGCCGGCCACCGCGGCCGAGGCGAGCAGGACGCGCGGCTGCCCGGTGCGGTCCACGATCCGGCCGAGGACCGGTCCGCCGACGGCCGCCGAGATCGCGTAGGCGGCGGTGGCCAGCCCGATCCGCCCGTACGGCGCGCCGGCCTCGCGCAGGGCGAGGGCGATCACCAGGGCGGTCATGCCGGCGGGCAGGCGGCCGAGCAGGGTGCCGAGGAGCAGGCGGGTGACGTGTGGGGCGCGGAGCAGGGCGAGGTAGCCCATCGGCGTCCTCTCCGGTCTGGGCAGGCGGGGGCGGGGACGTCGTCAAAGTTATACGTATAACTGCTCGGCGGTCAATCTGCCCGGAGATCGTGACTGATGGGGCGTCAGGTTCGTTCGTGTCCGGAACTCGCCTGCGGGGCGGCGTGTCGGCGGGGTGCGGGTTCGCGTCATCTCAAACAACTACTTTGAACATCTCAAACCTTTACTGCTAACGTATCGGCCATGACAGCCTCAGACGCACTGCGGATGCACGGCCCGGGCCCGCAGCCCGGCGCCGCCCGCCCGTGCGCTCTGACCGGTGCTGTGGACAGCCCGCGCCGTTGTCGCGCCCTGATCTGTACTGCCCTGAGCTGTACCGCGGCGGCACGCCCCTGACCGGGGGCCCGACCCCTCCCGTCCGGCCCCGCGCCGTGCCGCCCGCTCCGCCCCGCACCTCACCTCACCGTCAGCAACGCCCTCCCCCGGAGTCGCTCCCCCATGTCCACAGCGCCTGAGGCGACCTCGTCGCCGTCCGTGCTCGCCCGTATCCGCAAGACGCCGTTCTGGGTGCAGATCGTCGCCGGTCTCGTGCTCGGTGTCGGCCTCGGCTACCTGGCCCGGGCCGCCGACATCTCCTGGCTGGCCACCACCCTGGAGACCATCGGCAAGATCTTCGTCCAGCTGCTGAAGCTGGCCGTCCCGCCGCTGGTGTTCACCGCGATCGTGGTCAGCGTCGCCAACCTGCGCAACGTCACCAACGCGGCCCGGCTGGCCACCCGCACGCTGCTCTGGTTCATGATCACCTCGCTGATCGCGGTCGGCATCGGCCTGGGCCTGGGCCTGCTGACCAACCCCGGCCAAGGCACCAACCTGAAGACCGAGGGCCTCAAGGCGCTCGACTCCAAGGGCACCTGGATCGACTTCCTGACCGGGATCTTCCCGACCAACATCGTCGACGCCTTCGCCAAGGTGAACGTGCTGCAGATCGTCTTCATGGCGGTCGTGGTCGGCGCGGCGATCATCAAGCTCGGCGCCAAGGCCGAGCCGGTCCTCAAGCTCAGCGAGTCCGTCCTGGAGCTGACCCAGACCGCACTGTGGTGGGTCATCCGGCTCTCCCCGCTCGGCACCCTCGGCCTGATCGGCAAGTCCGTCGCCAAGTACGGCTGGGACCTGCTCAAGCCCTTCGCCACGCTGACCCTGGACATCTACGTCGGCTGCGCCCTGGTCCTGTTCGTCGTCTACTCGCTGCTGCTGCGCTTCGCCGCCGGCCTCAACCCGCTGCACTTCTTCAAGGGCGCCTGGCCCGCGATCCAGCTGGCCTTCGTCTCGCGCTCCTCGGTCGGCACCCTGCCGGTCACCCGCCGCGTCACGGAGCGCCTCGGCGTCCCGAGCGAGTACGCGTCGTTCTCCGTTCCGTTCGGCGCCACCACCAAGATGGACGGCTGCGCCGCGATCTACCCGGCGATCGCCGCGATCTTCGTCGCGCAGGTCTACAACATCGAGCTCGGCATCAAGGACTACGTCCTGATCGCCTTCGTCTCGGTGGTCGGTTCGGCCGCCACCGCGGGCCTCACCGGTGCGATCGTCATGCTGACGCTGACCCTGTCCACCCTGGGCCTGCCGCTGGAGGGCGTCGGCCTGCTGCTCGCCATCGACCCGATCCTGGACATGATGCGCACCGCGACCAACGTCGCCGGTCAAGTTGTAACGCCGATCATCGTTGCTGCTCGGGAGGGCATCCTCAATCGCGAGGCCTACGACAACCCGCAGGGTGACCTGCTGGACGAGCCGGTCGCCATCCCGGCGCAGGCCTCCGCGAAGGCCGCTGCCGCCGCCTGATCCTCGTCGGACACGCCGAAGGGTCCTCCCCGCCACCGGGGGAGGACCCTTCGCCGTGTCCGGTGCCCGTCCTGGCCGGCGCGTCGGCCAGGACGAAAGGCAGGGGGCCCACCGAACGGCGGGCCCCCTTGGGTACTGCTCTTGTGCTCATGGTGACGGCTGTCGGGAGCCGCCGGTGGACCCGTCGGGGTCCCGAGCGATCAGATCATCAGAGGATGGTCAGACAGCGGTGACGTTCTCCGCCTGCGGGCCCTTCGGGCCCTGGGTGACGTCGAAGGTGACCGTCTGGTTCTCCTCCAGCGAACGGAAGCCGTTCGCGTTGATGGCGGAGTAGTGAACGAAGACGTCGGGGCCGCCGCCCTCCTGGGCGATGAAGCCGAAGCCCTTCTCAGCGTTGAACCACTTGACGGTTCCCTGAGCCATGCCGTTCTCCTTGCGATGCGTGTCGGGGACCACACCGTGTGGCCCCCGGTCCGCTGCGCTGATCGCCCTGCCTCCGGACGAGTCCGAAGTTTTTCGATATTGCTGAAAAACTACAAAAAGCCTGCGGTTACATGCTCCGCAGGCTTCAAGTACTGCAAGGGGAATCAAACTGCAACTGAGGGCAACGCTAGCATGCGGCCGCTGTGACGACCAGAGGTCACTTACGGCGTGGAAGGCGCGTGTCGTAAGGGCGAGAGCGGGCGTGGAAAGGCGTGTTGGGGGCGCGTGAGGGCGTGTCGGGTGGCCGGTGCGAGCCGTGGTGAACGACGGGCATACGCTGCGGGGAGGCGCACGAACAGCAAGGGAGCGGCGCAGTGGCAGCACCGGACGCACAAACACCGGACGCGCAAACGCGGGAGCCCCAGGAGAACACGCCGGCCAGGCCCCGGGTCGGCCATATTCAGTTCCTGAACTGCGTTCCCCTCTACTGGGGGCTCGCCAGGACCGGCAATCTGCTCGACCTGGATCTCACCAAGGACACCCCGGAGAAGCTGAGCGACCAGCTCGTCGGCGGCGCCCTCGACATCGGCCCGATCACCTGCGTGGAGTACCTGCGCAACGCCGACGACCTGCTGGTCCTGCCCGACATCGCGGTCGGCAGCGACGGCCCGGTGATGTCCTGCCTGATCGTGAGCAAGGTGCCGCTCGCCGACCTCGACGGCCGCCGGGTCGCCCTCGGCTCCACCAGCCGCACCTCGGTCCGGCTCGCCCGGCTCCTCCTCGAAGAGCGCGAGGGCGTGCGCCCCGACTACTTCAGCTGCCCGCCCGACCTCAGCGCGATGCTCGCCGAGGCCGACGCCGCCGTCCTGATCGGCGACCCTGCGCTGCGCGCCTACCTCGGGCAGGCCGCCGACCTCGGGCTGACCGTCCACGACCTCGGCGAGATGTGGAAGGAATGGACCGGCCTGCCGTTCGTCTTCGCGGTCTGGGCGGTGCGCCGCGAGTTCGCCGAGCGGCGCCCGGAGCTGACCGCGGCCGTGCACCGTGCCTTCCTGGAGTCCCGCGACCTCTCGCTGGTCGAGGCCGCCAAGGTCGCCGAACAGGCCGCCCGTTGGGAGGTCTTCGGGGCGGACGTGCTGGAGCGCTACTTCAGCGAGGCGCTCGACTTCTCGCTCGGCGCCCGCCAGTTGGCCGGCGTCGCCGAGTTCGCCAAGCGGGTCGCGCACGACAGCGGCTTCGCGCCGGACGTGGCCGTACGGCTGCTGGAACCGGCCGAACTGCCGCTGCAGCCGGTGGAGCTGCCGGTCGGCGGGTGAACCCGCGGCCGGGCGGGGCCGTCGCGGTCGCTGCGGGGTGACGGCCGGTGGGGCGTCCTCCCCGGCTGCGCGGCCGGGCGGGGCAGCGCCGGGGGCGGCCGGGCGGGGCCGCGCCGGGGACGACCTCTTTTCCGCTGATCCGGTCGGCGGGCTGAAGGGGGTCGGTCCGGCCCGGTACGGTCTGCTCCCGGGGTGTCAGCGGCGGGTGGCCCGCCGGGAGCACGCCCCGGAAGCGGCGCACGCGGCCGGGCATCCGCCCGGGGCCGCGCGTGCGAGGGCGAGGGGAGCGTGCGGGCCATGCAAGCACTGGGGGCGGGCGATCCGCGGCAGGTGGGCGCCTACCGGCTGCTGCGGCGGCTCGGCGCGGGCGGAATGGGCCGGGTCTACCTCGGCCGGACGGCCGGCGGGCGCACCGTCGCCGTGAAGGTGGTGCGCCCGGAACTGGCCGACGACGCCGAGTTCCGCGCCCGGTTCCGGCAGGAGGTGGCCGCCGCCCGCCGGGTCGGTGGCACCTGGACGGCGCCCGTCCTGGACGCCGACACCGAGGGCGAGCAGCCCTGGGTCGCCACCGGCTACGTCGCCGGGCCCGCGCTCACCACCGCCGTCCAGGAGTACGGGCCGCTGCCCGAACCGGCGGTCCGCGCCCTCGGGGTCGGGCTCGCCGGGGCGCTCGCCCACGTGCACGGGCTCGACCTGGTGCACCGGGACGTCAAACCGTCCAACGTGCTGCTGACCCTGGACGGGCCGCGGCTGATCGACTTCGGCATCGCCAGGGCGCTCGACGCGACCGGCGGCTTCACACGATCGGGCCACGTGGTCGGCTCACCCGGCTTCATGTCGCCCGAACAGGCGAGCGGACAGCCGGTCGGACCGGCCGGGGACGTCTTCTCGCTCGGCGCCGTGCTGGCCTTCGCCGCCACCGGTGTGCACCCCTTCGGAGAGGGCGTCAGCGCGGCCGTCCTGCTCTACCGGGTGCTGCACGAGGAACCGGACGTGGCCGGACTGCCGCAGGAGCTGCGGGCGGTCGTCACGGACTGCCTGGCCAAGGACCCGGCCGCCCGGCCCACCCCGCAGCAGCTGGCCGCCCGGCTGGACCCGGACGGCGCGGGCGGCGCCCGGTTGTGGGGCTTCCTGCCGCCGGCGCTGGCGGCGGGGGTGGGACGCGGTGCGGTGGAACTGCTGGACCTGGAGGACGAGCCCGAGGGGGCGCAGACGGACCAGGCGCAGGCGGAGCCGACGCCGACCTTCGTGCCCAGGGGCTACTACCCGCCGTCGATGGTGCGGCAGCCCGCGCCCGGCGGGCCGCGGCGGCGGGCGGGGCTCGCGGCCGCGGCGGTGCTGACGGTCGCGCTGCTCGGCGGCGGAGGGTACGGGCTGTACTCCTGGTGGCAGGGGCCCGGTCCCGATCCGGTGGCCTCGGGGCCGACCACGGGGCCGGTCCCGGTCCCGTCCGTCGACCCGGGTGACGCCGTCGCCTCACCCGGGGCCTTCGTACCGGGCGGGACGGACGGCCCGTCCGCATCCGCTTCCTCCCCCTCTGCTCCCGCCGCCGCCTCGCCGTCGGCTCCCGCGACCGGCGGGCCGAACGCGGTGCCGGCCGCCTTCCTGGGCACCTGGAGCGGGGACATGACCACCGACAAGGGCCTGCCCGGCGGCACCACCACGCTCACCGTCCGCCCGGCGGCGATCGGCCAGGAGACCACCGGCAGCCGCAACGCCGTCTCCGGGCTGATCCCGATCAGCTGCGAGGGGAGCTGGACGCTCACGTCGGTCTCCGACACCAAGCTGGTGTTCCGGTCCCGACTGGTCCGCTCCTCGCTCCCCGGCGCCTGCACCGGCGGCGCCAACGCCGAGACGCTCACCCTGCAGCCCGACGGGACGATCCGGTTCACCTCCGCCGACCCGGCGGCCGGAAACCCGGCCGGGACCCTGCGCAGGACGAACGGGGCGGCGGGCTGAGGATGCCCGAAAGGCCTGGCGTAGGCTGGTTCGGCCGTACCCGAGTAGCACTTGAGAGAGAGAAGGCCGCCAGGTGACCGAGCTCGCAGCGACCACCCTCGATGCGTCCAGCACCGACCTGCGGGCCGTGCTCGACCGGGCCGCCGCCGGCGGCCGGATCACTCCGGAGGAGGCGCTGGAGCTCTACCGCTCCGCGCCGCTGCACGCGCTCGGCTCCGCCGCCGACGCGGTGCGCCGCCGCCGCTACGCCGGTACCGAGCACATCGCGACGTACATCATCGAGCGGAACATCAACTACACCAACGTCTGCGTGACGGCGTGCAAGTTCTGCGCCTTCTACGTGCCGCCGAAGAGCGACAAGGGCTGGTCCCGCGAACTCGACGAGATCCTGCGCCGCTGCGCAGAGACGGTCGAGCTGGGCGGCACCCAGATCATGTTCCAGGGCGGCCACCACCCGGACTACGGCGTGGAGTACTACGAGCGCGCGTTCTCGGCGATCAAGGCCGACTTCCCGCAGCTGGTGATCCACTCGCTGGGCGCCTCCGAGGTCGAGCACATGTCCCGGATCTCGGGGGTCTCCATCGAGGAGGCCATCACCCGGATCCACAAGGCGGGCCTGGACTCCTTCGCCGGCGCCGGCGCCGAACTGCTCCCGGAGCGCCCGCGCAAGGCGATCGCCCCGCTCAAGGAGTCCGGCGAGCGCTGGCTGGAGATCATGGAGGCCGCGCACGGCCTCGGCGTGGAGTCCACCTCCACCATGCTGATGGGCACCGGCGAGACCAACGCCGAGCGGATCGAGCACCTGCGCATGATCCGCGACGTGCAGGACCGCACCGGCGGCTTCCGGGCCTTCATCCCGTACACCTACCAGCCGCAGAACAACCACCTCAAGGGCTCGACCCAGGCCACCGTCTTCGAGTACCTGCGGATGATCGCCATCGCCCGCCTGTTCCTCGACAACATCGCCCACATCCAGGGCTCCTGGCTCACCACCGGCAAGGAGGCGGGCCAGCTGTCGCTGCACTACGGCGCGGACGACCTCGGCTCGGTCATGCTGGAGGAGAACGTCGTCTCGGCGGCCGGCGCCAAGCACCGCTCCAACCTCACCGAGCTGATCCACCTGATCCGGGCCGCCGACCGCGTCCCGGCGCAGCGCTCGACCACGTACGAGCACCTGCGGGTGCTGGACGACCCGGCGAACGACCCGGTCGACCCGCGGGTCGCCTCGCACATCGCCTCCACGGCGATCGAGGGCGGCACGGCGCACCCCGAGCTGAAGATCCTGGACAACTGAGGCTCCCTGGCGTGCGCGGGGCCCCCGCGTTCGTGAGGGTCCCTGCGTGCGCGGGCCTCCCTGCGTTCGTGAGGGCCCCGCGTTCGTGAGGGTCCCTGCGTTGTTCGGGGGATCCCCGGGCTCGTGATGATCCCGGACGAGTGAGGGTCCCGGGCAGCCGAGGATCCCGGACGAGTGAGGACACCACCCGCCGTGCTGACCCTGCACCGGGCCGCCTTCGTGCTGCCCGACCCGGCCGACCCGACCGCCCCGTCCTTCGCGGACGGGGCGGTGGTGGTGCGCGGCGAACGCGTCGAGGCGGTCGGACCGTACCGGGAACTGGCGGCCGCGCACCCGGACGCGCGGGTGCGGGACTGGGGCTCGGCGGTGCTCGCCCCCGGGCTGTGCAACCCGTACGGGCACCGGCTGTTGGAGCGGGCTTACCACCCGGACCCGCGGGAGGAGATCGGCGTCGAGCCGGTGGCCGACGGACTGGCCGGATCGACGGACGAGGCGCGGTGCGGGGCGAGTGCGCGGCGCGGGCTGCAGCGGATGCTCGGGTTCGGGGTGACGGCGGTGGCCGGTCCGTTCGCGCGTCCCTCGGTGCGGACGGCGGTGGGGCGGTCGGGAGTTGTCGAGGTGCCGGTCCGGCCGGGCGGTGCGGACGTCGCGGGCGTTCCGGACGGCACGGGTGCTGCGGGTGTTTCTGGTGCTGCGGGCGGGGGGTCGTTGGACCCGCTGGCCGTGCTGCCCTTTGCGGAGGCCGTGCACGGGCGGGTGGCGGTCGGCGGACGGGCGGACTTCGCGGTGTTCCCGGCCGCGGGGGAGGGGCGTGCCGAGCCGGTGGCGGG
The DNA here is from genome assembly GCF_040651155.1 of Kitasatospora sp. NPDC048545. Classification (NCBI taxonomy): domain Bacteria; kingdom Bacillati; phylum Actinomycetota; class Actinomycetes; order Kitasatosporales; family Streptomycetaceae; genus Kitasatospora; species Kitasatospora sp. NPDC048545. The sequence continues at coordinate 42,439 of NZ_JBEZIQ010000017.1, read as the reverse complement.
CGGGTGCCTGGCCACGGTGCTGGGCGGGAGGCTGGTGTACCGGCGGCGCTGAACGGGCCGGTGACGGTTCCGTGGGGGTCCCACGGGGAGCCCGTGGGGGGCCGGTGGGGGGGGCCGGTGGGGGCCGGCCGGAGGGCGGCGGGGAGCCCGCGGGCCCGGCCCGGGTCCGGTGGCGGACCGGTGGCGGACCGGAGGTCGTCCGGCGACGCCAGTGTGACGTACTCGTCAGTAGCCGGATTCCCTTTCGGCGCACGGGACTTCCTTCGCGTACACCCGAACTCTGCTGCCGGTGGCGGGGGATGATTGTCCCTTCGCCGTGACCTGAGGGCCCGCCAGCGGATACGATCCCGGACAGCTCGATCCGTACCCTCACCACACCACCGCCCGTGCCCGCGGGCGGCGGGGCCCGTCCCCGGCCCCGACGGCAAGCCAGGACAGGAACCATGCAAACCGCGACCGTTCCCCCGCCGCGCGTCCCGCGGTTGGGCCGTGGTTGGTACCTCGCTGCCGTGCTCAGCGCCGTGCTGGCCGTCGGCATGTGCCTGCTCGGCTGGCGTCAGGCCGACCAGGCCGACCGGATCGCGGCGCACCCGGTGAGAGTCGAGGGCACCGTCACCCAGCTCCCGACCGGCGGCGGCACCTACAGCTCCGTCAGCTACCAGGTCGGCGGCCAGCCGCACACTGCGGCCGCGCTGCCCCTCGCGGACGGCACCAAGCTCGGTGACGCGATCTGCCTGGAACACGCCGCCGACGACGCGGGCGCGGTGCGGATCTGCGGCGACACCTACCCGCAACCCGTCGGCGTGGGCCTGGCCCGGTTCAGCGTGCCGGTCGCCGTGGTGCTCTTCGCGGTCTGCGTGCTGCGCATCTGGCGTCACCGCAGGGCGGTCGCGGTCCGCGCCGGACAGGGGCGGCTGGCCGCCAACCTCGCGATGGCGACGGAAGCGCTGGCCGACGGGATGCCCGCGATCACCCACGGCAAGCGCTCCCGCCGCAAGCGCCGGGCGGGCGGGCGGCGCGGCCAGCACTGAGGGGCCGCTCCCGTCCCCGGGGGCCGGGGCGACCCGTCGGCGCATCCCGGGCGAGGCCGGGGTGCGTCCGGTGTCGAGCCGCTGTTCGGTCCGGTGCGGAGCCCGGTGGTGCGCCCCGTGGTGCGGGCCGTCGCGGAGTCCGGCGTGCGGCGCATCGTGCGCCCCGTTGGTCGGGGAGTCCGGGCGAGGGTGAACAATGGGGGCGTGACCCGAGCCTCTCTGGACAAGCAGCCGCACGAAGTCGCCGCCATGTTCGACGACGTCGCGGCGAACTACGACCGCACCAACGACGTGCTCTCCCTCGGCCAGGCCCGCGCCTGGCGCCGGGCGGTGGCCGAGGCCGTGGCCGCCGGACCGGGGGACCTCGTGCTCGACCTCGGGGCCGGCACCGGCACCTCCTCGCTGCCCTTCGCCGAGGCCGGGGCCCAGGTCGTCCCGTGCGACTTCTCGGTCGGCATGCTCGCCGAGGGCAAGGCCCGTCACCCCGAGCTGGCGCTCACCGCGGGGGACGCCACCCGGCTGCCGTTCGCGGACGGCACCTTCGACTCGGTGACGATCTCCTTCGCGCTGCGCAACGTCCAGGACACCGACGCGGCGCTGAGCGAGATGCTGCGGGTCACCAAGCCCGGCGGCAAGCTGGTGATCTGCGAGTTCTCCACGCCGACCTGGACGCCGTTCCGGACGGTCTACACCGAGTATCTGATGCGCGCGCTGCCGCCGGTCGCCACGGCCGTCAGCAGCAACCCGGAGGCGTACGTCTACCTCGCCGAGTCCATCCGGGCCTGGCCGGACCAGCCGGGGCTGGCCGCCAAGCTGCAGGAGAACGGCTGGTCGAAGGTCGCCTGGCGGAACCTCACCGGCGGGATCGTCGCGCTGCACCGGGCGTACAAGACCGCGTAGACGGTGCGGGCGGTGCGGGTCACCCGGCGGACCGGGCGGACCGGCGGGCGGGTGCCGGGCGGGCGGTCGGGCGGGTGACCGGGCGGGGACGCGGGCATTTCCGGCGGCGTGAGCGGAACTAGACTGCCGAAGACAAAAGCCGCCGTCCCCCCGCCGCAGCTCCAGGAGTGTGTCCACGTGTCCGAGACCGCAGCCGATCTGACGAAGCCGGACAGCCCGGTGGAGAGCACGGCCGACGTCATCGTGGTCGGCGCGGGCCCGGCCGGTGCCACCACGGCGTACTACCTGGCCCAGGCCGGGCTGGACGTGCTGCTGCTGGAGAAGACCGCCTTCCCGCGGGAGAAGGTCTGCGGCGACGGCCTCACCCCGCGCGCCACCAAGCAACTGGTGGACATGGGCATCGACGTCTCCACCGAGAACGGCTGGCTGCACAACAAGGGCCTGCGGATCATCGGCGGCGGCGTCCGGCTGGAGCTGGACTGGCCCGAGCTGTCCTCCTTCCCCGACTACGGCCTGGTTCGCAAGCGCGCTGACTTCGACGAGCTGCTGGCCCGTCAGGCCGAGAAGGCCGGCGCCCGCCTCTACGAGCGCTGCAACGTCAGCGGGCCGGTCCTGGACGAGCGCACCGGCCGGATCGTCGGCGTCACCGCCAAGCTCGGCGAGGAGAAGCGGCCGGTCACCTTCCGCGCCCCGCTGGTCGTCGCCGCCGACGGCAACTCGACCCGGCTCTCCCTCGCCATGGGCCTGCACCGGCGCGAGGACCGCCCGATGGGCGTCGCCTACCGCACCTACTTCAACTCCCCGCGCCACGACGACGACTACCTGGAGTCCTGGCTGGAGCTGTGGGACACCCGCGGCGGTCAGCGCAAGCTGCTGCCCGGCTACGGGTGGGTCTTCGGCATGGGCGACGGCACCTCCAACGTGGGCCTCGGCATCCTCAACTCCTCGCCGGCCTTCGGCGAACTGGACTGGCGCGACGTGCTCAAGGCCTGGTGCGCCGGCATGCCGGAGGAATGGGGCTACACCCCCGACAACATGACCGAGCCGATCCGCGGCGCCGCGCTGCCGATGGCCTTCAACCGGCAGCCGCACTACACCCGCGGCCTGCTGCTCGTCGGCGACGCGGGCGGCATGGTCAACCCGTTCAACGGCGAGGGCATCGCCTACGCGATGGAATCCGGCCAGATCGCCGCCGGCGTCATCGTGCAGGCCCTCGCCCGGGTCACCGACGGGGGCCGGGAACGCGCCCTCCAGGCCTACCCGCGCATCCTCAAGGACGTGTACGGCGGCTACTACACGCTGGGCCGCGCCTTCGTGAAGCTCATCGGCAACCCGAAGGTGATGCAGCTGGCGGCCCAGCACGGCCTGCCCCGGCCGCTGCTGATGCGCTTCACCCTCAAGCTGCTCGCCAACCTGACCGACCCGCAGGGCGGCGACGCGATGGACCGCGTCATCAACGGCCTCACCCGGGTCGCGCCGAACGCCTAGGTCTGTCCGGCCGCACAGGACCTAGTCCGGAGCCCCTTCCGACTCCACCGCAGCAGTCTCCGCGGCAGGCTCCTCCGGCCGCTGCCCGGCCTGCTCCTCCGCCGCCTCCCGGCGTCCGTCGACCGGACGCCGGGAGGCGGCGGAGCGCTGTTCGACGTAGGCGAGGCGGTCGGCGAAGACCCGGGCCGCGTCGGGGGTGAGCGTCCGCAGCGCCACCAGGGCGGAGAAGACGACGTCGCAGAGCTCGTGCTGGACGTCCTCCCAGCTGTGGGTCACCCCCTTGCGCGGATTCTGGCCGGTGGCGCCGACCACGGCCGCGCCGACCTCGCCGACCTCCTCGGAGAGCTTGAGGATCCGCAGCAGCCGCTCCTCCCGGGGCGACAGCGTGCTCTCCGTGTCCAGCCATGCGACCAGGTGGTCGACGCTCTCCCAGATCCGGCTGTCCATGCGGCGTTGCTCCCTGCGGTGTGGTCGGTGTTGCCACGGTACGGGAGCGGCACGGCGGGCGGGCGGGCTCGGTCGGTGGCTGGTCGGTCGCTGGCCGGCTGGTGGCTGGCCGGTTGGTGGCTGGTTGGTGGCTGGTTGGTTGGTGGGCCGGGTCGCCGTGGCTGCCCGGCCCGGTCGGTCAGCGGGTGCTGATCTTCACGTTGCGGATGTTCACGGGCAGGTTGGGGAAGCCGTCACCGGGGTTGTTCTGGTCGTCCTCGCCGGCTGCGGCGATCTTCTGCAGGACGTCCAGGCCCGCCGTGATCCGGCCGAACGGGGTGTAGGCGGGGGAGAGCTTGGTGTCCTTCCAGACGAAGAAGAACTGGCTGCCGTTGGTGTTCGGACCGGCGTTGGCCATGGCCACGGTGCCGGCCGGGTAGGTGGCGCCGGTCAGGTTCTCGTCCGGGAAGGAGTAGCCGGGCCCGCCGCTGCCCGTCCCGGTCGGGTCGCCGCACTGCAGGACGTAGATCCGCTGGGTGGTGAGGCGGTGGCAGTGGCTGCGGTCGAAGTAGTCGTGCTCGGCGAGGAAGCGGAACGAGAAGGTGGTGCAGGGAGCCTTGTCGGTCAGTGCCTCGAAGGTGATCGCGCCCTGGCCGGTCCGCAGCGTCGCGCGGTAGGGCTTGGCCGCCTTCTTGGCGTCGAAGACCGGGATGCCCTTGAAGTTGTCCGCCGGTACGGCCGGTGTGTAGGTGCAGCTTGCGGTGGGGGTGGCGGCCGCGGGGGCGGAGGTGTCCGCGACGGCGGTGCCGGTGCTCGCCACGAGCGGGAGGACGGTGGCGGCGGCGACCAGCGCCCAGTGCGTGCGCTTCACGTGACGGGCCTTCCGGGGGGTGGTGGACGGCTGGATTGTCATGGAGGAATCATCCACGGCCGGGTGGGGATGCGATAGGGGGCGGGACGGCCGTGGCCCGCGGGGCGCGGGTGTGTGATGGTCGGTCAGATGTGCTCCGGGGGAGGGGTTTCGGGTGGGGCCGGCGGTCCGGGTGTTCCCGTCTGGCTGTCGGCCCTGTCGTGCTCGGTGGTCCTGTCGTGCTCGGCGGTGTCGTGCCGCGCTCGTGTTACGGATGTTGCCGGTTTGCCGGTGGGGCTGGAGTTGCCGGGGTGGTGGGACTACTCGATGGGGTGCTCCTCGGTGGGGGCGAAGAGTCCGGCGCGGGCGGCCAGGGCGGCGGCGTCGGCGGCCCGTTCGGCGCTGCGGGCGTCCAGTGGCTCCCCGGAGACGAACAGGCGGTAGTAGAGCGGGGCGGTGGCAGCCCGGACCACCTCGGCGCCGTCCGTTCCGACGGGCAACTCGCCCCGGGTGATGGCCCGTTCGGCCACCTCGGCGGCCTGCCGATGGCGGGCCGCGAAGAAGTCGCGCAGGGCGGCCGCGCCGGCGTCGGAGCGCTGGGCGGCGGAGATCAGCGCGGTGGGGGTGGGGCCCAGCTCCGGGTCGGTGAAGACGCCGAACACTTCCTGGGTGATCCGTCGGAGGTCCTGTCGGAGGTCGCCGGTGTCGGGCAGGGGCCACGGCTGATCGGCGGAGGCGGTCAGGGCGTCGGCGACGAGTCCGTCCACACTGCCCCAGCGCCGGTAGAGCGTCGCCTTGTGGACGCCGGAGCGGATGGCGACCGCCTCGACGGTGAGGCCGTCGTAGCCCTTCTCGGTGACCTCGGCCAGCGTGGCGGCGACGACGTCCGCCCGGACCCGTGCGCTGCGGCCCCCGGGTCGCGGGGTCGGGGTGTGAGGCGGCTGCTCGGGGTGGGCGGCTCCGGTCAAAGTCGACTCCAGTCGCGTTAAGGCTTGCTGCAGGGGTGGCGGTCGTGCCATGCTCATCATAATGCGACTTCAGTCGCATTTCGAGAGGAGTCCTGTGACCGCCACCGTCGTTCCCGATCCCACCGTGCTCCACCCGCTGGCCGGCCACGACCGGGTCGTGCTGCTGCGGTCGCTCGTCACCGATCCACGGATCGAGGTCGGCGAGTACACCTACTTCGACGACCCCGAGGGTGCCACCCGCTTCGAGGAGCGCAACGTCCTCTACGCGTACGGCCCCGAGCGGCTGGTGATCGGCAAGTACTGTGCGATCGCCACCGGGACCCGCTTCCTGATGGCCGGTGCGGCCCACCCGACCATCGGTGTCTCCACCTTCCCCTTCACGATGTTCGGCGGCAGCTGGACCGACCGGACCCTCGACATCGTCACCGGCCTGCCCAGCCGGGGAGACACCGTGATCGGCAGCGACGTCTGGTTCGGTTTCGGGGCCACCGTCCTGCCCGGCGTCCGGATCGGCCACGGCGCGATCATCGCGGCCGGTGCGGTGGTCACTGCCGACGTCGAGCCCTATACCGTCGTCGGAGGGAACCCCGCCCGCCCGATCCGGCGCCGCTTCGACGAGGCCGACACCGGGCGCCTGCTCCGCGCCGCCTGGTGGGACTGGCCGATCGAGCTCGTCACGGAACACGTCCGGGTGATCATGTCCGGAGCCCCGGCCGACATCGAGTCGATCGCCGCCGCGAACGGCCTGCTCGACCGCTGACCATCCGGTGGCTGGAACAGCATTGATCACCGGCGGCCGGTGCGCGAGGATGGCGCCCCCTCGTTCCACGCCGCTCCCCGTCCACTGCCCGGCCTCCCGCCCGGCTCCCGGGTCCGTCCGACGCCGTACGGTCCTCACGCCCGCAGGTTCCGTTCGCCCGGAGGGATCCTCGTCATGCCCGCCTCCCTGTCCAAGGACTCGACCTCGTCGGTCCTTCGCGATCTCCCGGTGCTGCTTGTGGCGGTGGTGTGGGGGTCGAGCTTCCTCGCCGTCCAACGGGTGGCCGAGCCGGGGACGGTCGTGGCGATGCTCGTCCTGCGCTTCGGGTTGGTGCTGCCGCTACTCGGGGTGGTCGCCTGGCGGGCGCTGCGGAGACTGAGCCCCGCCGAGTGGCTGGGCGGCGCAGCACTGGGGCTGGTGCTCAGCGGGATCTTCCTGCTGGAGACCTACGGCGCCGTGCACACCTCCGCGACCAACGCCGGGCTGATCATCAGCCTCGCGATGGTGCTCACCCCGCTCGGTGAGAGCGCCCTCGGCCGGACCGCGCCACCGCGGGCCTTCCTGGCGGCCGCCGGCCTGGCCGTTCTAGGCGTCGCCCTGCTCACCGGCGACGGCGGACTGCGGGCCCCCTCGCTCGGCGACCTGCTGGTGCTGGGTGCCGCCCTCGTCCGCTCCGCGTACGTTCTCGCCGTGGCCCGCACCCGGGCCCTTCGCGACACCGACATGCTGGCCGTGACCTGGGTGCAACTCGCTGTGGCCACCGGTGTGTTCGCCGTCGTCGCGCTCTCCGTGGGGCCGGCGCCGTGGACCGTCGCCCGCTCGTACGGGCCCGGCCAGTGGGCCTGGTTGCTGCACTTGTCCTTGTTCTGCACGCTCTTCGCCTTCTTCGTCCAGATGTGGGCGGTGCGGGCGACCTCGCCCTCGCGGGTGAGCCTGCTGCTCGGCACCGAGCCGCTGTGGGCCGCCGTCTTCGGGATCACCCTGGCCGGGAACCGGATGGGCCCGCTCGCCCTGCTCGGTGCGGCCCTGGTGCTGGTCGCGACCGAGTGGGGCCGCCGTACCGCTCCCGTGTTCCGTCCGGCCGGGGACGGGCACGGGGAGGAGATGGACGCCGCGGTGGATGCGGACGAGCGCGCCGGCGAGCAGCGGAGGGAACCGGCCTCGGCGTGATCCGTCGGTGTCGTCACCGGCGCCGCCGCAGTGTCCGGCGGGCGTAGTCGATGGTGACCGCCCCGAGTAGCGGGCCCCAGGCGACCAGCGGCAGGTAGGCGCCGGTCATCACCAGGGCGGCGAAGCCACGCGGCGAATCCGGTTCGGCCAGGTTGCGCGCCCAGCCGCCGAACAGCGCCCCCGTGCCGAGGACGGTGAGTATCATCGAGCCCAGCAGGGCCGGGACGACCGCGACGAGCGGCCGGACCCGGCGGCCGCCGATCAGCGGGATCCAGCGGGGCGCCACCAGCCCCCAGGGTCGGACCAGGCCGAGGGTCAGGAAGGCCAGCGCCTCGGTCAGGGCGCTCAGCACCACGCAGTAGACGGTGCCCCACCCTGGCTGGTGCGCGCCGTACGCCGCGGCCGTCGCGCCGGTGAAGCCGACCGGGACGCCGAAGCCGAAGGCGATCCGCCACACCCCCGAGGGGACGGTGCTCAGGGCCGCGGCCCTGGCGGCCAGCCGGGCCCAGCGCGGCGCCGGCGGGACGTCCGGGACGGTCGCGCCCGCCGCCCCGGACGCGTCCCGGTGGGCGGTGGTGCGGGCGTTGATCATGAGCGTCGACACGGCGGACTCCTCTCGGCCCGGCCCCATCGGCCGGTGCGATGGCTCAAGACTGGACGCCCACCAGGGGCTCGCGGCAGTGCCGATCGGGCTGTTTCCGCTGCTCAACCGGCCTGTGAAATATGCCGATCGGCACAGGCGCGCCGTCCTTCCCGCGTCGTAATGTGACGGCAGTCGACGAGAGGTGGTGACGATGACTCAGATCCTGGCGCTGGTGGTCCCGGCCCTGCTGCTGCCGGCCTGGACGGCCCGTCGGCGGCACGGGACGGCTGCCGTGACGACCGGGCTCGGCGCGGTGTCGGTGGCGGTCTCGCTCGCTGTCCGGTTCGCCGGCCACTGGACGGAGGCGGCCCGCTGGACGGGGCTGGTCGGTCTGGCCGAACTGGCCGCGCTGCTGCTGGCGGTGGTCCTCAGCCTGCGTGCGGAGGACGGTCCGCGGAGCGCTGCGGCGGCCTGGACGGCCTGCGGAGCGGTCGCGCTCTGGCCGTCCCGGTTCGACGGGCCCGCCGACGTGCTCACCCTCTTCGGGTTCGGATCGATCCTGTCCCTGCCGACCGTGCTGATCGGGCTCTACCTGAGGGGCCTGGACGACGGCAGGGCCCGCGCGGTGGCCGAGGCCCGTCGGACCCAGCGGCTCGAACTGGCCCACGACCTGCACGACTTCGTGGCACACGACGTCAGTGGCATGGTCGCCCAGGCCCAGGCCGGGGCGTACCTGGCCGCCATCGACCCGACACGGGCGGCCGAGCTGTTCGAGCGGATAGAGCAGGCCGGGCAGCGGGCCCTGGCCTCGCTGGACCGGACCGTGCAGCTGCTGCGCAGCGAGGAGGCCGCGAACCGCAGTCCGCAGCCGGGTCTCGCCGAACTCGCACAGGTCGCCGAGCAGTTCACCGCCGCCGGTGGCGCCGCGGTCCGGTTGGAGCTGCCGGACGGGCCGGTGCCGCGGGAGGTGGCGGGCACCGTCCACCGGATCGCGGTCGAGTGCCTGACGAACGTCCGCCGGCACGCTCCGGCCGCGCGGACGGTCGAGGTCCGGGCCCGCCGCAGCGGCGGACAGCTGGAGTTGACCGTGACCGACGACGGCGGGGCGCCGGCCCCGGGCGGGCGGCCGCGGCGGGGCGGCGGGAGCGGGCTCACGGGGCTCGCGGCCCGGGTGGAGGCCCTCGGCGGCTCGTTGGTAGCCGGTCCGTACGAGCGAGAGGGCTGGCGGGTGATGGCGGTGCTGCCGCTGGACGCGGCCGCCGGTGGGCCACAGGAATCCGGGCCACAGGAATCCGGGCCACAGCGATCCGGGCCGCAGGGTTCCGAACCACCGGGGGCCGAGTCGGCGCGATCCGGCCGGGAACGATCGGAGGAGCCGACGCGGGTCGGCACCGGGGAGGTACGGGGATGAGCGGTGGTACGGGTCCGGTCCGGATCCTGATCGCGGACGACCAGGCGGACGTCCGCAGTGCGTTCCGGATGATCCTGGACGTCCAACCGGACATGACGGTGGTGGCCGAGGCGGCGGACGGCGCCGCGGCGGTGGAGGAAGCGAGGAGGCTGCGGCCGGACGTGGTGCTGGCGGACATCCGGATGCCGAGGCTCGACGGTCTGGAGGTCACCAGGCAACTGTCCGGCCAGTGCAAGGTGATCGTGGTGACCACCTTCGACCTGGACGAGTACGTGCACACGGCGCTGCGGCACGGTGCGGCGGGGTTCCTGCTGAAGCGCTCGGGGCCGGTGCTGCTGATCGAGGCGGTCCGGGCGGCGATGGCCGGAGACGCATTGATCAGCCCGCAGGTCACGGTGCGGCTCCTTCGGCACATGGCCCTTCCGGGGGCGGAGCCGAAGCCCGGGCCGCTCCCCGGTGCACAGACGTCGGGGCCGCTGACGGCGGGGCCAGTGGAGGAACTGACCGCGCGGGAACGGGAGATCGCCGAGCAGGTGGCCGACGGGGCGACCAACGCCGAGATCGGCGCGGGCCTCTTCATCTCACCGGGAACGGTGAAGAACCACCTCGCCAGCATTCAGCGCAAGCTCGGTGCCCGTAACCGGGTGGGCATCGCGGCCTGGGTGTGGGAGCAGGCGGCCGGCAACCGGTAATCGGGACCCCTACGCACCCACGACCGGGCTACGCACCCACGACCGGAACAGAACGGAACAGCCCTCGTGGCAGCGGCCGCAGGAGCGCGGCCTCGCCCCCGCCCCCGCCCCCGGCATGCGCGTGGGCAAGCGCAGGAGTCCGCGCACAGCCACGCACGCACAGCTACGTACGCACGCACGCAAAGCCACGCACGCACAGCCGCGCACAGCCGCGCACAGGCTGGCACGCCCGGAGCCCGACGGGGGAGTCGCAGGGCGGTCGGGAAGCCGGAGCGGAACCCCACTCGACACCCACCCCGCGCGCTTGTGAACGAAGGGTCAAGCGAGCGTTCGGACCCCCGCCACCCCTCCGGGTGAGCCGCTATAACACGTCAACATTGCGCCTCGAAATTTGCTTGCTCCGGCGCATAGTTGATATAGGAATACGCCCCTGACCAGCTGCTTCACAAGTAAATGCGACTGGTTGTGATCATTTGACTCCTTTGCGTCGACAAAACTGGGCATGTTCACATTCGCCACCATTCACATGGTGTCGTAGATCACAAAGATCGCGGTGAACTGCGTGTCGCAGATCACAAGCCGACGGGCATAGGATGCGCTCGTTCCAGGCTTTGTGAACTGCCTCACATGAGGTGGATCCCGGGAACCGGAACGCGGGTTCACCTCAGCGTGACCTGCCGGTTCCGATCTGCAGTCAAGGACGACTGGACGGAGGGAGCGGGGGCTATGAATGCCTACGCGCCGATCCTCGTACTCGGTGCCATCGCGGCGGCGTTCGCGGTCGGCTCCGTCGTGATGGCCTCGCTGACCGGCCCCAAGCGCTACAACCGGGCCAAGTTGGAGGCGTACGAGTGCGGCATCGAGCCGACCCCGCAGCCCGTGGGCGGCGGTCGGTTCCCGATCAAGTACTACCTGACGGCGATGCTCTTCATCGTCTTCGACATCGAGATCGTCTTCCTCTACCCCTGGGCGGTGACCTTCGACGCCCTGGGGATCTTCGGGTTGGTCGAGATGCTGCTCTTCATCGCCACCGTCTTCGTCGCGTACGCCTACGTCTGGCGCCGCGGCGGCCTGGAGTGGGACTGAGTTCAGCGGGACCGACCCCCGGAGCGGGACTGAGCGCGGGGTGGCCGCCGCCCTTGTGAACGAGCGGACAAGCCCGAACGGGCCGGACGTACCAGAGGACTTGAGGGCATTGAGAGGGATCTGATGGGAATCGAGGAGAAGCTGCCGAGCGGCTTTCTGCTCACGACCGTGGAGACGGCCGCCGGCTGGGTGCGCAAGTCGTCACTCTTCCCGGCCACCTTCGGTCTGGCCTGCTGCGCGATCGAGATGATGACCACCGGTGCCGGTCGTTACGACCTGGCCCGGTTCGGCATGGAGGTCTTCCGGGGCTCCCCCCGGCAGGCCGACCTGATGATCGTGGCGGGCCGGGTGAGTCAGAAGATGGCACCGGTACTGCGCCAGGTGTACGACCAGATGCCCAACCCCAAGTGGGTGATCTCGATGGGCGTCTGCGCCTCCTCCGGCGGGATGTTCAACAACTACGCGATCGTGCAGGGCGTCGACCACATCGTCCCGGTGGACATCTACCTGCCCGGCTGTCCGCCCCGTCCGGAGATGCTGATGGACGCGATCCTGAAGCTGCACGACAAGATCCAGCACGAGCCGCTGGGCGTGAACCGGCGCCGGGCCGAGGAGCTCGGCGAGGCGCTCGCCCTGCAGGCCACCCCGATCAGCGAGATGCGGGGGCAGCTGCGATGAACGAGCAGGTTCCCGAGACCCGCCGCGAGCGGCCGGTCCGCGAGATCCCGGTCGAGGTGGTCGGCCGCCGCCAAGGCATGTTCGGTGCGAAGGGCAGCGGTGACACCTCCGGCTTCGGCGGTCTGGCGGCGCCGGTGGTGCTGCCCGGTCCGAGCGAACGGCCCTACGGCGGTTGGTTCGACGAGGTCGCCGACGAGCTGGAGGGCGCCTTGGAGGAGCAGGGCCTGGACCCGGCGGAGGTGATCGAGAAGACCGTGGTCGACCGCGGCGAGCTCACCTTCCACGTCGACCGCGCCCACCTGTTGAGGACCGTCCGCGTCCTGCGCGACGACCCGGCGCTGCGCTTCGAGCTGTGCCTGGGCGTGAGCGGCGTGCACTACCCGGACGACAAGGGCCGCGAGTTGCACGCGGTCTACCACCTGCGCTCGATCACCCACGGCCGGCTGGTCCGGCTGGAGGTCACCGCGCCCGACGCGGACCCGCGCGTCCCGTCCGTGGTGAGCGTCTACCCGACCAACGACTGGCACGAGCGCGAGGCCTACGACTTCTTCGGCCTGGTCTTCGACGGTCACCCGGCGCTCACCCGGATCATGATGCCGGACGACTGGCTGGGCCACCCGCAGCGCAAGGACTACCCGCTCGGCGGCATCCCCGTCGAGTACAAGGGCGCCCAGATCCCGGCTCCCGACCAGCGGAGGTCGTACAGCTGATGAACACTCAGCACCACGAGGAGGCCCGCGGGGAAGCCGCGGAGGCGGACGCCCGCGAGACCACCGAGGGCCGGGTCTTCACCGTCACCGGTGGCGACTGGGGCGAGGTGGTCGAGGCGGTCGGCCGGGCCGACGACGAGCGCATCATCGTCAACATGGGTCCCCAGCACCCGTCCACGCACGGCGTGCTGCGGTTGATCCTGGAGATCGACGGCGAGACGGTGAAGGAGGCCCGCTGCGGCATCGGCTACCTCCACACCGGCATCGAGAAGAACATGGAGTTCCGCAGCTGGGTCCAGGGCACCACCTTCGTGACCCGCATGGACTACCTGACCCCGCTGTTCAACGAGACCGCCTACTGCCTCGCGGTCGAGAAGCTGCTCGGCATCACCGACGACGTCCCGGAGCGGGCCGTCGTCATCCGCGTGATGATGATGGAGCTCAACCGGATCGCCTCGCACCTGGTCTGCCTGGCCACCGGTGGCATGGAGATCGGCTCCACCACCCTGATGATCTACGGCTTCCGGGATCGCGAGCTGATCCTGGACGTCTTCGAGCTGGTCACCGGCCTGCGCATGAACCACGCGTACGTGCGCCCGGGCGGCCTCGCCCAGGACCTGCCGCCCGGCGCCGTCGACCAGATCCGCGAGGCGGTCAAGGTCTTCCGCTCCCGAATGCACGAGTACGACAAACTCGCCACCGGGAACCCGGTGTTCAAGGCCCGCCTGGTCGATGTCGGCTTCCTGGACCTGCCCGGCTGCCTGGCCCTCGGCGCCACCGGCCCGATCCTGCGGGCCACCGGCCTGCCGCACGACCTGCGCAAGTCGGACCCGTACTGCGGCTACGAGGACTACGACTTCGAGGTCGCGATCGCTGACAGCGCCGACTCCTACGGCCGGTTCCTGATCCGGCTGGAGGAGATGAAGCAGTCGCTGCGGATCGTGGAGCAGTGCCTGGACCGGCTGCGCCCGGGCCCGGTCATGGTGGCCGACAAGAAGATCGCCTGGCCCGCCCAGCTGGCCGTCGGCCCGGACGGGATGGGCAACTCCCTCGACCACATCCGCAAGATCATGGGCACCTCGATGGAGGCCCTGATCCACCACTTCAAGCTGGTCACCGAGGGCTTCCGGGTCCCGGTCGGCCAGGCGTACGCGGCGGTCGAGTCGCCCAAGGGCGAGCTGGGCGTGCACGTGGTCAGCGACGGCGGGACGCGCCCGTACCGGGTCCACTTCCGGGACCCGTCGTTCACCAATCTGCAGACGATGGCGGCGATGTGCGAGGGCGGCCAGGTGGCCGACGTGATCGTCGCGGTGGCCGGGATCGACCCGGTGATGGGAGGCGTGGACCGGTGAGCAACGTCGAACTCGGACTGCCGGCGCTGCCGGCCGCACCGTACCCCGAGGAGGTGCGCGCCCGGCTGGCCGCCGATGCCGCCGAGCTGATCGCCCGCTACCCGCAGGCCCGTTCGGCCCTGCTGCCGCTGCTGCACCTGGTTCAGGCCGAGGAGGGCTTCGTCAGCCCGACCGGGATCCGGTTCTGCGCCGAGCAGTTGGACCTCACCACCGCGGAGGTCACGGCCGTCGCGACCTTCTACACCATGTACCGGCGCCGCCCGGCCGGGAAGTACCACGTCGGGGTCTGCACCAACACCCTGTGCGCGGTGCTCGGCGGTGACCAGATCTTCGCCGAGCTCCAGGAACACCTGGGGGTGCGCAACAACGAGACCACCGAGGACGGCGAGGTCTCGATCGAGCACATCGAGTGCAACGCGGCCTGCGACTACGCGCCCGTGGTGATGGTCAACTGGGAGTTCTTCGACAACCAGACCCCGGAGAGCGCCCGGCAGCTGGTCGACGACCTGCGCGCGGGCCGCGAGGTCCGGCCCACCCGGGGTGCCCGGCTGTGCGACTTCAAGGAGACCGCCCGGATCCTGGCCGGCTTCCCGGACGAGCGCCCGGGCGCCAACGACGAGTCCGGCGCCGGCGGCGCGCCCTCCCTGGCCGGACTGCGGCTGGCCCGCGGCGAGGCCCTGCCCGGCACCCCCGGAGCCCGGGTGGTCTCACCCCGCCCCGAGCCGCCCCGCAACGACGCGGCCCGCGCCGAAGCACCGCAGACCGAAGCGCCCCGCACCGACGCACCGCAGACCGACGCGCCCCGCACCGAATCACCGCAGACCGACGCACCCCGCACCGACGCACCGCAGACCGAAGCGCCCCGCACCGAGGGCACCGGCCAGGAAGGGAGCGAGGCGTGATGACCTCCGCCGAGCCGGCCGAGAAGCTGCTCACCCCCGTCCTGTCCGACCCCTGGGACGACAGCCGCCCCTGGACGCTCGACACCTACCGCCGCCACCACGGCTACGAGGGCCTCAAGGCGGCTCTCGCCATGCCCCCGGACGACGTGATCGCCCTGGTCAAGGACTCCGGTCTGCGCGGCCGCGGCGGCGCCGGCTTCCCCACCGGCATGAAGTGGCAGTTCATCCCGCAGAACGACGGCAAGCCGCACTACCTGGTGGTCAACGCGGACGAGTCCGAGCCGGGCACCTGCAAGGACATCCCGCTGCTGTTCGCCAATCCGCACTCCCTCATCGAGGGGATGATCATCGCCTCCTACGCGATCCGCTGCGACCACGCCTTCGTCTACCTGCGCGGCGAGGTCGTCCCGGTGCTGCGTCGGCTGCACGCGGCCGTGGCGGAGGCCTACGCGGCGGGTCTGCTCGGCCGGAACATCCTCGGTTCCGGCGTCGACCTCGACATCACGGTGCACGCCGGCGCCGGCGCGTACATCTGCGGCGAGGAGACGGCGCTGCTGGACTCGTTGGAGGGCCGCCGCGGCCAGCCCCGACTGAGGCCCCCGTTCCCGGCGATCGCCGGCCTGTACGCCTGCCCGACGGTGGTCAACAACGTCGAGTCGATCGCCTCGGTGCCGCCGATCCTGGCTCGCGGCAAGGAGTGGTTCAAGGGCCTGGGCACCGAGAAGTCCCCCGGTTTCACGCTGTACTCGCTCTCCGGCCACGTCACCAACCCCGGCCAGTACGAGGCCCCGCTGGGCGTCACCCTGCGCCAGCTGCTCGACCTCAGCGGCGGCATCCGTGCCGGGCACCGGCTGAAGTTCTGGACCCCGGGCGGCTCCTCCACGCCGATGTTCACCGACGAGCACCTCGACGTCCCGCTGGACTACGAGGGTGTCGGCGCGGCCGGCTCGATGCTCGGCACCAAGGCGCTCCAGGTCTTCGACGAGACCACCTGCGTGGTGCGGGCGGTGACCCGGTGGACGGAGTTCTACGCCCACGAGTCCTGCGGCAAGTGCACCCCCTGCCGGGAGGGCACCTACTGGCTGGTCCAGCTGCTTCAGCGGGTCGAGGCCGGCGAGGGCGTCGAGGGGGACCTGGAGAAGCTCCTCGACATCGCCGACAACATCAACGGCAAGTCCTTCTGCGCGCTGGGCGACGGTGCGGCGAGCCCGATCGTCTCCTCGCTCCAGCACTTCCGGGCCGAGTACGAGCAGCACCTGGCCGAGCGCCGCTGCCCGTTCGACCCGGCAGCCTCCACCGTCTGGGCCGACGGCCCCCGCCCCGGCCACCAGCCCGCCACCGAAAGGGAGGTGCACGCGTGACGATGACAGAGCCAACCGCCTCCACGGGAGAGAAGCCCGCGGTCGAACTGGTCACGCTCACCATCGACGGCGTCGAAGTGCAGGTCCCGAAGGGGACGTTGGTGATCCGCGCGGCCGAGGCCGTCGGCACCCAGATCCCGCGCTTCTGCGACCACCCGCTGCTCGACCCGGCCGGCGCCTGCCGCCAGTGCATCGTCGAGGTCGAGGGCCAGCGCAAGCCGGTCGCGTCCTGCACGATCCCGGTGGCGGAGGGCATGGTGGTGCGCACCCAGCTCAGCTCGCCGGTGGCCGAGAAGGCGCAGCGCGGCGTGATGGAGCTGCTGCTGATCAACCACCCGCTGGACTGCCCGGTCTGCGACAAGGGCGGCGAGTGCCCGCTGCAGAACCAGGCGATGTCCAGCGGCGCCGCCGACTCCCGCTTCGAGGGGATGAAGCGCACCTACGAGAAGCCGGTGTCGATCAGCAGCCAGGTGCTGCTGGACCGCGAGCGCTGCGTGCTGTGCGCGCGGTGTACCCGCTTCTCGCAGCAGATCGCGGGGGACCCGTTCATCGACCTGGTGGAGCGCGGGGCGCTGCAGCAGGTCGGCACTGGCGAGGGGGACGACTTCGCGTCGTACTTCTCCGGGAACACCATCCAGATCTGCCCGGTGGGCGCGCTGACCTCGGCGGCCTACCGGTTCCGCTCGCGCCCCTTCGACCTGGTCTCCTCGCCGAGCGTGTGCGAGCACTGCTCGGCGGGCTGCGCGCAGCGCACCGACCACCGGCGCGGCAAGGTGCTGCGCCGGCTGGCGGGCGAGGACCCGGCGGTGAACGAGGAGTGGAACTGCGACAAGGGCCGCTTCGCCTTCCGCTACGCCCAGCAGCGGGACCGGCTGACCACCCCGCTGGTGCGGGTGGACGGTGAGCTGGTGCCGGCCTCCTGGCCGGAGGCGCTGGCGAGGGCCGCCGGGGGTCTGCGCGGGTCCCGGACGGGCGTGCTGACCGGTGGCCGGGTGACGGTCGAGGACGCGTACGCGTACGCCAAGTTCGCGCGGGTGGTGCTGGGCACCAACGACGTGGACTTCCGGGCCCGCCCGCACAGCGGCGAGGAGGCCGACTTCCTGGCCGCGGCGGTCGCCGGGCGCGGCGTGGACGTGGACGGCTCGGGCGTGACGTACGAGCGGCTGGAGCAGGCGCCGGCGGTGCTGCTGGCGGGTTTCGAGCCGGAGGAGGAGTCGCCGATCGTCTTCCTGCGGCTGCGCAAGGCGGTCCGCGGCCGCGGCCAGAAGGTGTACTCGGTGGCCGCGTTCGGTTCCCGGGGCCTGGCGAAGCTGCGCGGCGCGCTGCTGCCGGCCGCGCCGGGCACCGAGCCGGAGTGGTTCGCGGCGCTGGCGGCGGACGAGCCGCTGAACGACGAGGCGGGCCGGGCGGCCGAGCTGCTGCGCACGCCGGGTGCGGTGATCCTGGCGGGCGAGCGGCTGGCCGCGGTGCCGGGCGCGCTGACGGCGGTGCTGCGGCTGGCGCATGCGACCGGCGCCCGGCTGGCGTGGGTGCCGCGCCGGGCGGGTGAGCGCGGAGCCGTGGAGGCCGGCGCGCTGCCGGGGCTGCTGCCCGGTGGCCGTCCGGTGGCCGCTGCGGCGGCGCGGGCCGAAGCGGCCGCGGCGTGGGGAGTGGCGGAGCTGCCGTCCGGGCCGGGCCGGGACACCGACGGGATCCTGGCGGCGGCCGCGCGGGGCGAGCTGGAGGCGCTGCTGGTCGGCGGCGTGGATCCGGACGACCTGCAGGACCCGGCGCTGGCCGACGAGGCGCTGGCGGCGGTCCCCTTCGTGGTGTCGCTGGAGCTGCGGCCCTCGGCGGTGACGGCGCGCGCGGACGTGGTGCTGCCGGTGGCGGCGGTGGCAGAGAAGGCCGGCACCTTCCTGGACTGGGAGGGCCGGGTGCGGATGTTCGAGTCGGCGCTCAAGCCGGACCAGCAGATGGGCCGTCACCTGCAGTCCGATCTGCGGGTGCTGAGCATGCTGGCGGACGCGCTGGGCCACCGGCTGGGCCTGCCCGACGTCCGGGCGGCGCGGCTGGAGCTGGACGGCTTCACCCCCTGGGAGGGCGACCGTCCGGTGGACCCGGCGGCGCATCCGGGTCTGTTGCCGCGACCGGCCACCGGCCAGGCGGTGCTGGCGGGTTGGCGCATGCTGCTGGACGGCGGCGTGCTGCAGCAGGGTGATCCGCACCTGGCGGGCACCCGGCACCGGGCGGTGGCCCGGATTTCCGCCGAGACGGCGAAGGAGGTCGGCGCGGAGGCGGCCGCCGCGCTGCGGCTGACCGGCCCGGCGGGCTCGCTGACCCTGCCGCTGGAGGTCACCGACTCGATCCCGGACCGCACGGTCTGGATCCCGTTCAATTCCACGCCGGGCGGCGCCCACCGCGCGCTCGGCACCACGGTCGGCCACCTGGTCACGATCGCCGCGGCCGAGGCCGCGCCCGAGCCGGCGGCGCAGGCCCCGGCCGAGGCGGCCGCGGCCGTAGGGGAGGACCGATGACGACTCCGCAGCCGTACGAGACGCTCCAGTTCTTCGGCCAGGACCCGTGGTGGCTGGTCCTGCTGAAGGCGGTGTTCTGCTTCGCCTTCCTGGTCCTGACGGTGCTGATCGCGATCGTCTGGGAGCGCAAGGTGGTGGCCTGGATGCAGTTGCGCATCGGGCCGAACCGGCACGGGCCGTGGGGCCTGCTGCAGTCGCTGGCGGACGGCGTGAAGCTGGCGCTGAAGGAAGACCTGGTGGTCACGGGCTCGGACAAGGTGGTCTACATCCTGGCCCCGATCGTCTGTGCCATCCCGGCGTTCATGGCCTTCGCGGTGATCCCGTTCGGCCCGGCCGGCGACGAGGTGTCGATCTTCGGCACCCGGACGCCGCTGCAGCTGACCGACTTCCCGGTGGCGCTGCTGTACATCCTGGCGACGGCCTCGGTGGGCATCTACGGCATCGTGCTGGCGGGCTGGTCCTCCGGTTCGACGTACCCGCTGCTGGGCGGGCTGCGTTCGTCCGCGCAGATGATCAGCTACGAGATCGCGATGGGTCTGTCCTTCGCGGCGGTGTTCATCTACTCGGGTTCGATGTCGACCTCGGAGATCGTGGCGCACCAGCAGCCGACCTGGTTCGCGGCGCTGCTGCCGGTGTCGTTCATCGTCTACGTCATCGCGATGGTGGGGGAGACCAACCGGGCGCCGTTCGACCTCCCGGAGGCCGAGGGCGAGCTGGTCGGCGGCTTCAACACCGAGTACTCCTCGCTGAAGTTCGCGATGTTCATGCTGGCCGAGTACGTGAACATGGTGACGGTCTCGGCGGTGGCCGCGACGCTCTTCCTGGGCGGCTGGCGGGCCCCGTGGCCGGTGTCGACCTTCTGGGAGGGCGCCAACCACGGCTGGTGGCCGATGCTGTGGATCACGCTGAAGATCCAGCTGCTGTTGTTCTTCTTCATCTGGCTGCGCGGCACGCTGCCCCGGTTGCGCTACGACCAGTTCATGAAGCTGGGCTGGAAGGTGCTGATCCCGGTCTCGCTGGTCTGGCTGGTGCTGATCGCGAGCGTGCGGGCGCTGCGCAACGAGGGCTACGGCTTCGGCGAGGTGGTGCTGTACGTGGGTGCCCCGGTCGGGGCGGTGCTGCTGCTGGCGCTGGTGCGGGACTTCCTGAGGAAGCAGCCGGAGGAGGAACAGGCGCCCCCGAAGGGCGAATTCGATCCGATGGAGGGCGGCTATCCGGTCCCGCCGTTGCCGGGTCAGGTGCTCCCGCCGGTGCCGCGCCGGCGCAGCCGCGCCCCGAAGCAACTCCAGGACGCCCTCAACGGGGCCGACCATTCCGAAGGGAGCTGAACCGAGATGTCGTCTGACCAGTCCGACCGGTCCGACCGCAGGGACGGGCCCGAGCGGGCCGACCGGCCGTCGATCCTCGGCCCGGCCGCCGGCTTCGGCGTGACCTTCAAGGCCATGTTCAAGAAGCGGCTCACCGAGCAGTACCCGGAGCAGAAGAAGCCCACTGCTCCGCGCTTCCACGGCCGCCACCAGCTGAACCGGCATCCGGACGGCCTGGAGAAGTGCATCGGCTGCGAGCTGTGCGCGTGGGCGTGCCCGGCCGACGCGATCTACGTGGAGGGCGAGGACAACCGGGAGGAGGAGCGCTACTCGCCGGGCGAGCGCTACGGCGCGGTCTACCAGATCAACTACGCCCGCTGCATCCTGTGCGGGCTGTGCATCGAGGCCTGCCCGACCCGGGCGCTGACCATGACCAACGAGTACGAGCTGGCCGACTCCTCCCGGCGGGACCTGATCTTCACCAAGGAGCAGCTGCTGGTGGGCCTGTCCGAGGGCATGGTCGACACCCCGCACGCGATCTTCCCGGGCACCGACGAGGGCGCGTACTACCGGGGCGAGGTCATCGCGGCGGCGCCCGGCACGGTCCAGCAGGAGCGCACCGACCGGGAGAAGGAGGTGCAGCAGTGATCGGGCAACTCGCGGCCGCGACCGGGACGACCTCCACCGGCGAGGCCGTTCAGTTCTGGGTGCTCGCGGTGATCGCGGTCGGCGGCGCCCTCGGGATGCTGCTGATGCGCAAGGCCGTGCACAGCGCGCTCTGCCTGGCGGCCACCATGATGGCGCTGGCGGTCTGTTACATGGCCGAGGGAGCGGTGTTCCTGGGCGTGGTGCAGATCGTGGTCTACACCGGCGCGATCATGATGCTGTTCCTGTTCGTGGTGATGCTGGTCGGCGTCACCAGCGAGGACTCGCTGAAGGAGCAGCTGAAGGGCCAGCGGTTCGCCGCGGTGCTGTGCGGCCTGGGCTTCGGCGTGCTGCTGATCGCAGGGATCGCCAACGCGAAGCTGGACCACTTCACCGGGCTGGGCGAGGCGAACGCCGAGGGCAACGTGCCGGGCCTGGCCCGGCTGATCTTCACCCGGTACGTGTGGGCCTTCGAGGTCACCGGCGCGCTGCTGATCACCGCGGCGATCGGCGCGATGGTGCTGACGCACCGCGAGCACGTGAAGGCGCCGAGGACCCAGCGCGAGTTGGCGGCGCAGCGGGTCAGGGACAACATCCAGCTGCCGCCGCTGCCGGCGCCGGGCGTGTACGCGCGGCACAACGCGGTGAACGTGCCGGGCCTGCTGCCGGACGGCACGGTCGCCGAGGACTCGGTGATGGCGACGCTGCGCGAGCGCGGTCAGATCCGGGACGTCAGCCAGGCGATGCTGCGGCGGATGGCGGAGCTGGAGAACAGCACGGCGGACTGGCTGGGCCGTCCGTCCTCCGAGCGGCCGGCGGTGACCGGTCCGCGCAAGTCGCTGGAGCCGGTGCCGGTGCCCGCGAACGGCGAGCACGGCGAGCACGGCGAGGCCGGCGGGGACGGCCCGGCCGGCGAGGAGGGCGCGCAGTGAATCCGGTCAACTACCTTTATCTGTCAGCCTTGTTGTTCACCATCGGCGCCTCCGGGGTGCTGATCCGGCGGAACGCGATCGTGCTGTTCATGTGCGTGGAGCTGATGCTCAACGCCTCGAACCTGGCGCTGGTGACCTTCTCCCGGATGCACGGGACCCTGGACGGTCAGATCATCGCGTTCTTCACGATGGTGGTCGCGGCGGCCGAGGTCGTGGTCGGCCTCGCCATCATCGTCTCCATCTTCCGGACCAGGCATTCCGCTTCGGTCGACGACAGCAATCTGATGAAGCTGTAGGCGGAGGGCCTTCGGTGAACTCTCTCATTCCGCTGCTGGTGGCGGCTCCACTGGCCGGCGCCGTCCTGCTGCTGCTCGGCGGCCGCGCGCTGGACCGGTTCGGCCACTGGCTGGCCACGGCGCTCGCGGCGCTCTCGTTCGGCTTCGGCCTGGCGCTCCTGTCCGACCTGCTCGGCCGGGACGCCGAGCACCGGACCGTCATCGAGTACCTCTACACCTGGATCCCGGTGGACGGCTTCCAGGCCGACATGTCCTTCCGGCTCGACCAGCTGTCGATGACCTTCGTCCTGCTGATCACCGGCGTCGGCACGCTGATCCACGTCTACTCGGTCGGCTACATGGCGCACGACGAGCGCCGACGCCGCTTCTTCGCGTACCTGAACCTGTTCCTGGCCGCCATGCTGCTGCTGGTGCTCGCCGACAACTACCTGCTGCTGTACTTCGGCTGGGAGGGCGTCGGCCTGGCCTCGTACCTGCTGATCGGTTTCTGGCAGCACAAGCCGAGCGCGGCGACGGCGGCGAAGAAGGCGTTCATCGTCAACCGGGTCGGCGACATGGGCCTGTCGATCGCGATCATGCTGATGTTCGCCGAGTTCGGCTCCTTCGCCTTCGGCCCGGTCTTCGGCGGCGCGCACGAGGCGAGCGAGGCCAAGCTGACGGCGATCGGCCTGATGCTGCTGCTGGCGGCCTGCGGCAAGTCGGCGCAGGTGCCGCTGCAGTCCTGGCTCGGGGATGCCATGGAGGGCCCGACCCCGGTGTCGGCGCTGATCCACGCGGCCACCATGGTGACCGCCGGCGTCTACCTGATCACCCGCTCCTCGGCGATCTTCGACCTGGCGCCGGACGCGCAGACCGCCGTGGTGGTGGTCGGCGCGGTCACGCTGCTGTTCGGTGCGATCGTCGGTTGCGCCAAGGACGACATCAAGAAGGCGCTGGCCGGTTCGACCATGTCGCAGATCGGCTACATGGTGCTGGCGGCCGGGCTCGGCCCGATCGGCTACGTCTTCGCGATCATGCACCTGGTGACACACGGCTTCTTCAAGGCCGGGCTGTTCCTCGGCGCCGGGTCGGTCATGCACGGCATGAACGACGAGGTGAACATGCGTCACTACGGCGGCCTGCGCAAGTACTTGCCGGTCACCTTCGTCACCTTCGGCCTCGGCTACCTGGCGATCATCGGCTTCCCCGGTCTGTCCGGCTTCTTCTCCAAGGACAAGATCATCGAGGCGGCCTTCGCCAAGGGCGGCACCGAGGGCTGGATCCTCGGCCTGTGCACGCTGGTCGGCGCCGCCGTCACCGCGTTCTACATGACCCGGGTGATGCTGCTGACCTTCTTCGGCGAGAAGCGCTGGCAGCCCGACGCCGACGGCAACCCCCCGCACCCGCACGAGTCGCCGAAGAGCATGACGATCCCGATGGTCCTGCTGGCCCTGGGCTCGGTCTTCGTGGGCGGGGTGTTCGCCTACAACGACTCCTTCCTGAAGTGGCTGGAGCCGGTCACCGGGTACTCGGAGGGCGACTCGCCGCTCGCCCCGCTGACCGTCACCCTGCTGACGACGGTCTGCATGGTCGCGGGCGTCGCCTTCGCGTACGTGGTGTACGGGCGCTCGCCGGTCCCGGTGGTGCCGCCGGTCGGCTCCCCGCTCACCCGGGCCGCCCGCCGCGACCTGCTCCAGGACGAGTTCAACCACGCGGTGCTGGTGCGGCCGGGCTCGGCGCTCACCGCGACGCTGGTCTACTTCGACAGCCGCGGCCTGGACGGCTTCGTCAACGGCCTGGCCGCCGCGATCGGGGGCCTGTCCAGCCGGCTGCGGCGGATCCAGAACGGCTTCGTCCGCACGTACGCGCTCTCCATGTTCGGCGGCACGCTGGTGCTGGTCGCCACGACTCTCCTGATGAGGTCCGTCTGATGACTCGCGCAGATTCCACGTGGGGGGTGAGCGCATGAGCGCCCTGCTGTCCGTCACCTGCGCCGTCCCGGCGGCCGGCGCGGTGCTGACCGCCGCCCTGCCCGCCGGGTCGAACGAGGCCCGGCGCAGGACCACCAAGTCCGTTGCCCTGGGCGTCTCGGCCGTCACCCTGGTGCTGGCCGTCCTGGTGGCGGTCCGCTTCGAGCCCGGCGGCGCCCGCTACCAGCTGACCGAGTCGTACAGCTGGATCCGCTCCTTCGGCATCAGCTTCTCGCTGGGCGTGGACGGCATCGGCGCCGTCCTCGCCCTGCTCACCGCGGTCCTGGTACCGGTGGTGATGCTCGCCTCCTGGCACGACGCCGATCCGGGCCCGGCCCGGCCCGACGGCACGTTCGAGAACCGGCGGCGGACCCAGGGCTTCTTCGCCCTGATCCTGGCGGTGGAGGCGATGGTGGTCGTCTCCTTCTACGCCACCGACGTCTTCCTCTTCTACGTGTTCTTCGAAGCCATGCTGATCCCGATGTACTTCCTGATCGGCGGCTTCGGCGACCGGGCCGGCGGCCCGGAGTCGGCGCGCCAGCGCTCCTACGCGGCCGTCAAGTTCCTGCTGTACAACCTGCTCGGCGGCCTGGTCATGCTGGCCGCCGTGATCGGCCTGTACGTGATCGCGCAGGACCAGGGCTTCGGCACCTTCGATCTGCCGACGCTCACCTCGGCGGTCGCCGACGGGAAGCTGCAGCTGTCCGGCACTGCCGAGAAGGCGCTCTTCCTGGGCTTCTTCTTCGCCTTCGCGGTGAAGGCCCCGCTGTGGCCGCTGCACACCTGGCTGCCGAACGCGATGGGCGAGGCCACCGCCGGCACCGCGGTGCTGATCACCGCGGTGGTGGACAAGGTCGGCACCTTCGCGATGCTGCGCTTCTGCCTCGGGCTGTTCCCGCACGCCTCGAAGACCTTCGCCCCGGCGATCCTGGTCCTCTCGCTGATCGGGATCGTCTACGGCGCGCTGCTGGCGATCGGCCAGAAGGACATCAAGCGGCTGGTCGCCTACGCCTCGATCTCGCACTTCGGCTTCATCATCATGGGCGTCTTCGCCCTGACCAGCCAGGGCCAGAGCGGCGCGACCCTCTACATGGTCAACCACGGCCTCTCCACCGCCGCCTGGATGCTGGTGGCCGGCTTCCTGATCTCCCGCCGCGGCTCGCGTCTGATCGCCGACTACGGCGGCGTGCAGAAGGTCGCCCCGGTGCTCGCCGGGACGTTCCTGATCGGCAGCCTGGCCACCCTGTCGCTGCCCGGGCTCGCCCCGTTCGTCAGCGAGTTCCTGGTGCTGGTGGGCACCTTCACCCGCTACCCGGCGATCGGGATCGTCGCGACCTTCGGCATCGTGCTGGCCGCGCTGTACGCCCTGCTGCTGTACCAGCGCACCATGACCGGCCCGGTGAAGGAGGGCGTGCGCGCGATGCCCGACCTCAAGGCGCGCGAACTCGCCGTGGTCGCCCCGCTGGTGGCGCTGACCGTCCTGCTCGGCGTCTACCCCAAGCCGCTCACCGACCTGGTCAACCCCTCGGTGAACGCGACGCTCTCGCAGGTCCACGAGACCGACCCGGCGCCGGCCCACCCGGTCGCCGCCACCTCAGGAGGTGAGCAGAAGTGAGCCCCACCGCAGTGCTCGCCGCCGCCGGCGGCAACACCCCCAGCATCCCGGCGCCGCACATCGAGTACGGCCAACTCTCCCCGATGCTGGTGGTGTTCGGCGCCGCCGTGGCCGGGATCCTGGTGGAGGCCTTCGTGCCCCGCCGGTACCGGCACTGGACGCAGGTGACGATCGCGCTGGCCGGCCTGGTCGGCGCCTTCGTCGCCGTGGTGGTGCTCGCCGTGCAGAGCCATGGCTTCACCCGGATCGACCTGCTGGCCATGGAGTCGGTCGCGCTGGACGGCCCGGCGCTGTTCCTGCAGGGCGTGATCCTGCTGGCCTCGGTGGTCGCGGTGCTCACCTACGCCGAACGGCGGCTGGAGCCCAAGGCCGGCGGCCTGCCCGCCGATGCCTTCGCCGCCCAGGCCGCCGCAACGCCCGGCGGCGAGCAGGAGCGGGCCGCGGTCCGGGCCGGCTTCGCCACCACCGAGGTCTTCCCGCTCACCATGTTCGCGGTCGGCGGGATGCTGCTGTTCCCCGCCGCCAACGACCTGCTGACCATGTTCGTGGCGCTGGAGGTCTTCTCCCTGCCGCTGTACCTGCTGTGCGCCCTGGCCCGCCGCCGCCGGCTGCTGTCCCAGGAGGCGGCGGTCAAGTACTTCCTGCTCGGCTCCTTCGCCTCGGCGTTCTTCCTGTTCGGCACCGCGCTGCTGTACGGCTACGCGGGCAGCGTGAAGCTCGGCGACATCGGGGACGTCATCTCCGGCAAGGCGATGACCACCCCCGCGCAGCTCAGCAGCACCCGGAGCGACGTGCTGGTGCTGACCGGCCTGGCGCTGCTGGCGGTGGGCCTGCTGTTCAAGGTCGCGGCGGTGCCCTTCCACTCCTGGACCCCGGACGTCTACCAGGGCGCGCCGACCCCGGTGACCGGCTTCATGGCGGCGGCGACCAAGGTCGCGGCCTTCGGGGCCTTCCTGCGGCTGTTCTACGTGGCCTTCCCCGGCCTGCGGCTGGACTGGCGGCCCGTGATGTGGGGCGTGGCGATCCTGACCATGGTGGTGGGCGCGGTGCTGGCGGTGACCCAGCAGGACGTCAAGCGGCTGCTGGCGTACTCCTCGATCGCGCACGCCGGGTTCATCCTGACCGGCGTGATCGCCGTCAACAAGCAGGGCATCTCCTCCGTGTTGTTCTACCTGCTGGCGTACTCCTTCGTGACGCTCGGCGCGTTCGCCGTGGTCACCCTGGTGCGCGACTCCAAGGGCGAGGCGACCCACCTGTCCAGCTGGGCCGGGCTCGGGCGGCGATCCCCGCTGGTCGCGGCGGTTTTCGCGCTGTTCCTGCTGGCCTTCGCCGGCATCCCGCTGACCTCCGGCTTCACCGGGAAGTTCGCGGTCTTCCAGGCCGCGGCGAGCGGCGGGGCGACACCGTTGGTGATCGTCGGTGTGCTGAGCTCGGCGGTGGCCGCGTTCTTCTACATCAGGGTCATCGTGCTGATGTTCTTCTCGGACCCGCAGCCGGGCGGCCCCACCGTGGCCGTCCCGAGCGCCTTCACGGCGACCGCGATCGGGGTGGGGGTGCTGGTCACGCTGGGTCTCGGCCTGCTGCCGCAGTACTTCCTCGACCTCGCGTCGAAGGCCTCGCTGTTCGTGCGCTGACCCGGCGCGTCCACCGAAAACCGACGAACACCCGTCCGGGCCGCGCCCCGTCCGCGCGGCCCGGACGGGTGTTTGTCGACAGCCGGGGCCGGAGTGTTCCGGCGGCTCTCCCGCCTTTATTTCCAGCCGAATTCGCCCCCACCGCCGCACGGCCCGCGCAGCCGCCCTGACCAGGGCATCCGGCCCGATCATGACAGGATCCGCACGCCCGTGCAGTGATCCACTCGCGACCGGATACCCTGCCTGTATGGCCAGCGGCGGCACTCAGGGACCAGGCCGCTAGATCGACCAGGGACAGAGGAGTGGTCTTCGTGACCGTCGTGGAACCCTTCGGGCTCAGCGTGCAGGACCGCGACCTGACCCGGGACATCCAGGCCGGACTGGAGGCGGTGGAGGCGGCGCTCGGCGAGGCCGTCAAGAGCGACGTCCCCTTCATCACCGTCACGGCCAGTCACCTCCTCGAAGCCGGCGGCAAGCGCTTCCGCCCGCTGCTCCTGCTGCTGGCCGCCCAGTTCGGCGACCCGGGGGCGCCCGGCGTGGTGCCGGCCGCGGTCGTCGTCGAGCTGACCCACCTGGCCACGCTGTACCACGACGACGTGATGGACGAGGCCCCGGTGCGCCGCGGCGCCCCGAGCGCCAACTCCCGCTGGGACAACTCGGTCGCCATCCTCACCGGCGACTTCCTGTTCTCCCGCGCCTCCCAGGTGCTGGCCGACCTCGGCCCGGAGGCCGTGCGGATGCAGGCCGAGGCCTTCGAGCGGCTGGTCACCGGTCAGATCCTGGAGACCCGCGGCCCCGGCCCGGAGACGGACCCCCTGCTGCACTACCTGGACGTGCTGGAGGGCAAGACCGGCTCGCTGATCGCGGTCTCCTGCCGGATAGGAGCACTGATGGCCGGTGCCGAGCCCGCTCTGGTGGACACCCTCGGCGAGTTCGGCGAGCGGATCGGCATCGCCTTCCAGCTGGCCGACGACGTGCTCGACATCGCCAGCGACGGCCACGAGTCCGGCAAGACCCCCGGCACCGACCTGCGCGAGGGCGTGCCCACCCTGCCGACCCTGCTGCTGCAGCAGATGCCGGCCGACGCGGCGGACCCGGACGACGCCCGGCTGCGCGAACTGCTCGCCCAGGACCTCGTGGACGACGAGCTGCACGCCGAGGCGCTGCGCCTGATGCGGGCCCACCCCGCGCTGGAGCGCGCCCGCGCGGAGACGCTGCGCCGCGCCGAGGAGGCCCGGGCGCTGCTCGCGCCGCTGCCGGACTGCGGGGCGAAGGCGGCCCTGGAGGGCCTGTGCGACGCGGTGGCCATCCGCACGATGTGACGCGCCGGCCGTTCGCGCGCTCCGGCGCGCCGGCCGTCCGCACCCCCTGACGCGGTTTCCGGTACGACCGGCCCGGGCTCTCGGTACGACCGGGCCCGGGCCGGTCGCGTTCCAGGTCCGGACCGCGCCGGACCGCCCCGGAACCCGCGTCCGGGGGCGGCCGGTTCGCGCATCGGGGACGACCGGCCCCCGGGATGGGGGAGACTGGCTTCCGTCAGCTCGCCCCAGCCGGGAAGGTCGCCATGCGTCGCGTCGTCATCGCCGAGGACTCCGTACTGCTGCGGGAGGGACTGACCCGGCTGCTCACCGATCGCGGCCTGGAGGTCGTCGCAGGGGTCGGGGACGGTGAGGCCCTGGTGAAGACCATCCACGACCTGGCGGCGGCCGACGCGCTGCCCGACGTCGTGGTGTCCGACGTGCGGATGCCCCCGAGCCACACCGACGAGGGTCTGCGCGCCTGCGTCGAGCTGCGCGGCCACTACCCGCAGCTGAACGTGCTCGTGCTGTCGCAGTTCGTGGAGGAACGTTACGCCTCTGAACTGTTGGCCGGATCCACCCGCGGCGTCGGATATCTCCTGAAGGACCGGGTCGCCGAGGTGCGGGAGTTCGCCGACGCGGTCGTCCGGGTCGCCGACGGCGGCACCGCGCTCGACCCCGAGGTGGTGCAGCAGCTGCTCAGCCGCAGCCGCAAGGGCGACGTTCTGGCCAACCTCACGCCCCGCGAGCGCGAGGTGCTCGGACTGATGGCCGAGGGCCGCACCAACGCGGCGGTGGCCAAGCAGCTGGTGGTCTCCGACGGTGCCGTGGAGAAGCACGTCAGCAACATATTCCTCAAGTTGGGCCTGGCCCAGAGCCCGGAGGACCACCGCCGGGTGCTGGCCGTCCTGACGTACCTCAACTCCTAGCCGACACCCCCGGCCCGACCCGCGGAACGGCGCGCGGCCCGCCTCCCGGCCGACGCCCCGGCCGCGCCGGGGACGGGCGCGGCCGCAGGGTCCGGGCGCGGCCGCGGGGCCGGGAACGGCCGCCGGATCCGGAATGATCTACGGCGGCCGGACGTTGTCCATGTGTGCGGTACGGGCGCGGGCCGGTGATTTCCCGCCGCACGCGGGAGTTCCGTCCCAGGCCGACTCCACCCGCATAGGATGCGGGAGGTGCACCAGGCGGACGGGGCACGGGGCCGCGCCCGCGGTGGTGTGCCCTAGGAGGTCCGCGGCAGTGACCAGTCAGGTCGATCAGTCAGAGGCAGTGGACGGCTCGGACGGCGACGAGACCCGTGCCGGCAGCGGCGACGTGCGCCCCGGTTCGGGCGTGCCCGCCGGCCCACCCTCCCCGGGCGGCCCGGCACCCGGGCGCACCAAGCCGATCCGCAGACTCGACCGGGTGATCATCCGTTTCGCCGGAGACTCCGGTGACGGCATGCAGCTCACCGGCGACCGGTTCACCTCGGAGACGGCGTCCTTCGGCAACGACCTGTCCACGCTGCCGAACTTCCCGGCCGAGATCCGCGCCCCCGCCGGCACCCTGCCCGGCGTCTCGTCCTTCCAGCTGCACTTCGCCGACCACGACATCCTGACCCCGGGCGACGCCCCGAACGTGCTGGTCGCGATGAACCCGGCCGCGCTGAAGGCGAACCTGCCGGACCTGCCGCGCGGCGCGGAGATCATCGTCAACACCGACGAGTTCACCAAGCGCGCGCTGGCGAAGGTCGGTTACGCGGCCGACCCGCTGACCGACGGGTCGCTGGACGGCTTCCACCTGCACAAGGTGCCGCTGACCACGCTGACCCTGGAAGCGCTCAAGGACAGCGGCCTGGCCCGCAAGGACGCGGAGCGGGCGAAGAACATGTTCGCCCTGGGCCTGCTGTCCTGGATGTACCACCGGCCCACGCACGGCACGGAGTCGTTCCTGCGCAGCAAGTTCGCGAAGAAGCCGCAGATCGCCGAGGCGAACGTGCACGCCTTCCGGGCGGGCTGGAACTTCGGCGAGACCACCGAGACCTTCGCGGTCTCCTACGAGGTGCCGCCGGCCAAGCTCCCGGCCGGGCGCTACCGCAACATCTCCGGCAACCTCGCCCTCTCCTACGGGCTGATCGCCGCCGGGCAGCGCTCGGGCCTGCCGCTGTACCTGGGCTCGTACCCGATCACCCCGGCCTCGGACATCCTGCACGAGCTGAGCAAGCACAAGAACTTCGGGGTCCGCACCTTCCAGGCGGAGGACGAGATCGCCGGCATCGGCGCCGCGCTCGGCGCCGCCTTCGGCGGGGCGCTCGGCGTGACCACCACCTCCGGGCCCGGGGTGGCGCTCAAGAGCGAGACGATCGGCCTGGCGGTCTCGCTCGAACTGCCGCTGCTGGTGGTGGACATCCAGCGCGGCGGCCCCTCCACCGGCCTGCCGACCAAGACCGAGCAGGCGGACCTGCTGCAGGCCATGTTCGGCCGCAACGGCGAGGCGCCGGTGCCGATCGTCGCCCCGGCCACGCCCGCGGAGTGCTTCGACGCGGCCCTGGAGGCGGCCCGGATCGCGGTCACCTACCGCACCCCGGTCTTCCTGCTCTCGGACGGCTACCTGGCCAACGGCTCGGAGCCCTGGCGGATCCCCGACGTCGACGAACTGCCGGAGATCGACCCGCGGTTCGCGACCGGCCCGAACCGCGAGGACGGCGCCTTCTGGCCGTACCTGCGGGACCCGCACACCCTCGCCCGGCCCTGGGCGGTGCCCGGCACGCCCGGCTTGGAGCACCGGATCGGCGGCATCGAGAAGCAGGACGGCACCGGGAACATCTCCTACGACCCGGCCAACCACGACTTCATGGTGCGCACCCGGCAGGCCAAGGTCGACGGCATCACCGTCAAGCCGGTCGAGGTGGACGACCCGACCGGTGACGCCCGGGTGCTGGTCCTCGGCTGGGGCTCGACCTACGGTCCGATCACCGCGGCGGTGCGCCGGGTGCGTGCGGACGGCGGCGAGGTCGCCCAGGCGCACCTGCGCAACCTCAACCCCTTCCCGGCCAACCTGGGCGCGGTGCTGAGGAGTTACGAGAAGGTCATCGTGCCCGAGATGAACCTCGGGCAGCTCGCCCTGCTGCTGCGGGCGAAGTACCTGGTGGACGCCGAGTCCTACAACCAGGTGCGCGGACTGCCTTTCAAGGCGGCCCAGTTGGCGGACGTGCTGTGGGCCGCGATCGGCACCCTGGACGAGGAGGACCACCGATGAGCGAGCACCGCTTCCCGTCCCTGCGGCTGGTGCCCAAGGCCGAAGAGCCGCAGGGCACACGGGACTTCAAGACCGACCAGGAGGTGCGCTGGTGCCCCGGCTGCGGGGACTACGCGATCCTGGCGGCGGTGCAGTCCTTCATGCCGGAGCTCGGCATCAGACGGGAGAACACCGTCTTCGTCTCGGGCATCGGCTGCTCCTCGCGTTTCCCGTACTACATGAATACCTATGGAGTGCACTCGATCCACGGGCGGGCGCCGGCGATCGCGACCGGTCTGGCCGGCTCGCGGCAGGACCTCAGCGTGTGGGTGGTGACGGGTGACGGCGACGCGCTGTCGATCGGCGGCAACCACCTGATCCACGCCCTACGGCGGAACGTCAATCTGAAGATCCTGCTGTTCAACAACCGGATCTACGGCCTCACCAAGGGCCAGTACTCGCCCACCAGCGAGGTCGGCAAGATCACCAAGTCCACGCCGATGGGCTCGCTCGACGCGCCGTTCAATCCGCTGTCGCTGGCACTCGGCGCCGAGGCCACCTTCGTCGCCCGCACCATCGACTCCGACCGCCAGCACCTGCAGTCGGTGCTGCGCGCGGCCGCCGAGCACGAGGGCACGGCGCTGGTGGAGATCTACCAGAACTGCAACATCTTCAACGACGGCGCCTTCGAGGTGCTGAAGGAGCCCGGAACCCGGGACGAGGCGCTGATCCGGTTGGAGCACGGGCAGCCGATCCGCTTCGGCGCGGAGGCCGCCAACGGCGTCTTCCGGGGCCCGGACGGAGAGTTGTCCACTGCGCCCGTCACGCCGGAGAACGAGGCGGACGTCCTGGTCCACGACGCGCACGCGGCCGGCCCGGCCACCGCCTTCGCGCTCTCCCGGATCGCCGACGCGGACACCCTGCACCACACGCCGATCGGTGTGCTGCGCAGCGTCCGGCGGCCCGTCTACGACGAGCTGATGGCAGGACAGCTGGCCGCCGCCACCGCCGAGCGCGGCACGGGCGACCTGGCCGCGCTGCTGGCCGGCAACGACACCTGGACGGTGGACTGACCGTCCCCCGACGCGCGTCGGCGCCCCTCGTCCCGGCCGGGACGAGGGGCGCCGGTCGTTGCGCGGCTACCGCGCGGCCCATTCCACCGGCTCGATCACGACCCCGTTCGGGTCGGTGACCTGGAACAGCTTCTCGCCCCACGGCTCCTCGCGCAGCGGCAGCGTGATCGGGACCCCCGCCTCGCGCAGCCGCCGCTCCTCGGCGGCGACGTCCTCGACGACGAACGCCAGGATCACGCCGTCCGCGGTGCGGTGGCGCTGCTCCTCCGGCAGGACCTCCAGGCCGCGCCGCAGGTAGACGACGTTGACCCCGCCGCCCGGGTGCGCGAGCGAGACGAAGCCGTCGGCCGACATCTCCTCCGTGTATCCGAAGTGCTCCCGGAGGAACGCGGCGGAGACGGTGACGTCCTCGACGGTCAGGGAGACGGTGGTCTTGGTGATCTGCAAGGCGGGAACCCTCTCGTTGGCATCGCGGGGCATCCGCACGATTACCCCGTACGCAGTACACTATACATAGTACGGAGAATTGCGCCAGGGTGGTCCGGGGGCGACCGCACCCGTTCCCGTGCTCATGTTCGAGAAAGTCCGGCGGCGAACGGCCCGGCACCGCTAGGGTCGGGACATCGCATCGAGCAATGGGGGGTCGATCCGATGTCGGACGCCGGATACGAGGTCTCGCCGGAGCAGTTGAGGTCCTCGGCGGCCAACGCCTCGTCCATCGCCACCAGCCTCGCCGCGCCGGTCCAGACCGCGGGCACCGCCTCGGGGACCGCCGAAGCGGCGCTGGGCGGCTGGCAGGTGGCCGGACAACTGGCCGCCGTGGTCACCGCTTGGACGCAGGGCGCGGAGAAGATCCGCACCGCGCTCGGAGCGGACGAGGAGGCGCTCCGCAAGGCGGCCGACAACTACGGCAGGACCGAGAGCGGGAACGCCGGGGCCCTCCAGTAGCGGAACAGGGGAAGGGGGGCTCCCGTGGTGGACTTCGCGCGCCTGCGCGACGTGAAGCTGGAGTCGGTGACGGAGACCGGCAAGGACTGGCAGGCCGTCGCCAAGGCGTTCGACCAAGCGCGGCAGCACATCGAGGAGTCGGTGCTGAAGCCGCTCGGGACCTGGACCGGACCCGCCGCGACCGGCGCCCGGCACTCGTTCGGCCAGCAGGAACTCCAGCTGCAGGTGGCCGCACTGGAACTCCAGGCGGTCGAGCAGGTCCTGTCCGGCTTCGTCCTGGCGGTGACCACCGCCCAGCAGGAGCTGCAGTACGTGCTGACGGAGGCGAGCAGGCTCGGCCTCACGGTCGACGCGAACGGCACCGTCACCGCGACGCCTACGCCGGCCGACCAGCTGCCCAAGAACGCTGCGCTGCGCCAGGAGGCCGCGGACTCCTACCGCGCCCAGGCCGCCTACGCCGCGACCCTCACCGCCGACATCGCCGCCGCCGTCCAGGCCGCCACCCAGGCCGACGCCAAGTGCGCGGCCGAACTCGGCAAGCTGGCCGCGGAGTCCAAGCTCCTCGACGGATCGGGGCGGACCGGCCTGGTCGGTGCGCTCCAACTCGCCGCCAAGGACCTCGTCGAGGCCACCCGGCTCGCCGGGACGGTCGAGGGCGACGCCGTCCCCACCGACCCGGCCGCCCGGGCCGCCTGGTGGAGCGCCCTGCCGCCGGACCGGCGCAACCTGTTCCTGGACGCGGCGCCCTGGAAGGTCCAGGGACTGCCCGGCGTGCCGACGCTCCAGGAGTACTACAGACAACTCGCCCTGAAGAAGGCGGGGATCGACCCGTCGAAGTGGGATCCGGACAAGGGACTGGACGCCAACGACGAGACGGTGCAGAAGGTCTATGCCTGGTACCAGAAGCTGTGGGACGAGAACCGGGACTTCCAGTGGGCCGGCATGGCCAAACTGGCCGGCGCGCCGGTGTACGGGGGGCTCCACGACCTCAACGAGGTGATCAAGGGCGCCGACATCGGCGGGCTCGTCACCCCTGTTCCGGGAGTGTCGCTACTGGCCGGTCTCAGCACGGAGGAGGTCCAGTGGTTCCAGAACAAGTTCCTGCACATGCAGAAGGACATCTTCGACGACGTCGGCGCCATGCACGCCGCGTACCAGCAGTACGGCATGGCCGGGATCGAGGCCCTTCAGGCGCATGATTCGAAGAAGTACCCCCAAGAACTGACCGATGCGTGGAGGGACATCGACTCGGGGGACCCGAAGAGGGTCGCAGCGGGGAACGCCGCGCTTCTGGAACGTGAGCAGACCGTCGTGCTCCCCGGTTCGTACCGGCAAGTAGAACGTCACCACGGGCCGGTCGGGGACACCTTCGCCCAGGTCCTGTCAGTCATGACCGAGTCACCGATCCCGGGCGGCAAGTCCTTCAACGGCTACTACGGTGGTGAATGGTCGACTTGGTGGGACGACCGCTACGTGACCGACACGAACGACCGGATGGACTGGATCCGCAAGGACATGCTGCCCAAGTACCAGCATCTTCTGGCGGATCCGGTGCAGGCGAAGACACTCATCGACACACCGCTGCTCGCCCGGGCCGACGAATACGAGGTCGTGCCGTGAGGGTGCCGTGGCGGATCCGCATACTCGTGGGGCTGCTCTGCCTGCTCCTGGTGGCGGCCGGGTGCTATCTGGTGAGCACGAGGAGCCATCCCGTCCACTGGGACCTCCGGAACTCGCACCGGGGCGCCGACCTCGGGGTCAAGCTCAACCCGCACAGCGGCCACGACTTCGAGAACCTGGGCCCGGTGGACATCGATCTGCCGGGAGGTCAGCGCTTCCATGCCGACGAGATGATGCTCATGGTGGCGGTCACGCTCGACGACGCCGAGAACATGGACGAACTCACCGGCTGGTACCCCGAAATGTCGCTCGACGAGGGGTATCGGAAGGCCCTGGAGCTCTGCGAGCAGTTCGGACTGAACACCGAGAGGATCGAGCAGTTCCGCCGGAACGTTCTCGACGACCTGGCGAAGGGCGACCGGGCGCACTTGTCCGGAGAGGACGGCGGTTCGGACTTCAAGTTGCTGACCCCGCAAGGACCGCTCGTCGGTGTCAGCCTCAAGTACGACACCGTCAACAACGGTGAGCCGGTGACCGTCAATGTCGAGTTCGCCTGGGGCGACAACCTGAGGCTCACGCTCGAGCACCAGGCCACTGCGTCCGCCACCCCGACCGCGCCCTGATCCGGAGGTCCCGTTGTCGTACGAGCAGCCCGTCCGGCCGACGGCCGTCACCTGGAACCTCCGCAGCGGCCACGGCCGCGGCGACGTGGGCTGGCCCGAGGGTGTCCGGCGCCGCTGGCACGTCCCCGTGGTCGCCGCGACCATCGCGCTGCCGGGCGGGCGCTGGTTCACCGGGCGGGTGGAGCTGACGGTCGCCGCCGAGGGGGAGGCGCTCGACCTGGTCAGCGCGACCTTCCCGGCCGCCACGGTGGACGACGCGTACCGGCTGTCGGGTGAGCTGGCCGCGTACTGGGGGCTGCCGGTCGAGCCGTTGGAGGCCTGGTACCGCGAGGTGCGGACGGGGGCGGGCCGGCGGATCAACGAGTTCGGGTTGAGCATCCGTGGCCCGCGGCTGGAGGAGCTGTCCGGGCCGACGGTGAACCTGGTGTTCCTCTTCGCGCCGGGCGGTCCGCGGCCGGTGCGGCCGGCGCTCTACTTCGAGTGGTCGTGAGCTTTCGAGTGGTTGTGAGCGGTGCCCCGCCGGGGTCGGCGGGGCACCGTGCGGTCGGCGGGGAGCGTCAGTAGACGCAGGGGATGCCGCCGTCGGACTGGGCGTCGACGCCGGGGCCCTGCATCGGGAGGTTGGCGACCGGGTCGGAGGAGCCGCCGGCGGGGGCCGCGGACTTGTCCCCGCCCACGCCGGTGAAGCCGGTGCCGAGGGTGACCACGACGCGGTCGGCGCCGACGGTGGCGGTGGTGGACTCGGTGGCGGTCACGCCGTAGCGGGCGGCGATCTGGTCGGCGGCCTCCTTGGCGCCCTTGCCGTAGACCACGGTGGTGGTCTTCGGCCGGCCGGCCGCCGATCCGGTCCGGCCCTGCTTGAACCCCATCGCGACCAGGGCCTTGGACTCGGTGGTGGAGGAGACCCCGGCGGCCGAGGAGGCGTTGAGGACGTCGACGGTGACGGTCCCGTCGGCCGTCTGGGTCGGCGTGGGGGTCTGGCTCGTGGGCGGCGGGGTGGCGCCGGGGGTGCCGTCGGCCGGGTCGGTGGCGGCCGGTGCGGCGGCGTCGGCGTAGCCGAACAGCTGCTTGACCACCTTCTGGACCTTCGCCGGGGTCACCAGGTTGACGTCCTGGCCGTTCCGGGTGCCGAAGCCGTCGAAGGTCAGGGTGTTGAACTCGACGTTCCCGCCGGCCAGTGCCGGGGCCTGCTGGGCGAAGTCGAGGATGTTCCACTCGTTGTCGATGACGAGGTCCTTCTGTATGACGCCCATCAGCTGCTGCATCTTGCCGAGGTCGCCGACGATGCCCTTCTGCTTCAGGTTGTGCACGACGGCGGAGATGAAGGCCTGCTGGCGGTGGGTGCGGGCGAAGTCGCCGGAGTTCCCGTCGGGGCCGTCGAGGTTGTGGCGCTGGCGGACGAAGGAGAGCGCCTGGGCGGCGTTGAGGGTGTTGATGCCCTTCTTGAAGTCGGCGCCGGAGCCCTGGCCCTCCATGGCCGGGTCCTTGGTGTCGTGGGTGAGGCAGACCTGGATCGGCTCGACCGCCTTGGCGATGTCGTAGAAGCCCATCAGGTTGACCTCGGCGATGTGGTCGATGGGCTGGTCGAGGAACTTCTGCACGGTGCGGATGGTGGCCGCGCGCCCCAGGTCGCGGCCGGCCTTCTCCAGGTCGGCGCCCTTGAGGCCCTTGGCCCGCAGGCCCGGGTCGGCCTTGTCCTTGGCCGCGCCGTAGGCCTCCTTGATCTTGGCCATGCCCAGTTGGGAGCCGTCGGCGTTGTAGGTCATGACGTAGTCGTCGCGCGGTATCGACACGGCCTGGACCTTGCCGCCCTTCGCCGGGATGTGCAGCAGGATCAGGGAGTTGGTGTTGTACCCGCCGATCTCTGAGCTGTGGCCGGCGTGCAGCTCGTCCTGGACGAACTGCGGGGGCAGGTCGGAGCCGTCCATGTTCTTGCGGCTGTCCAGGCCGATCAGCAGCAGGTTGACCGAGTTGTCGAGGTGCTTGGGTGCGTCCTTCTTCGTCTCGGCGATGACGTCGGACGTGGTCATCCCGTCGGTGAGCTGCTTGTACTCGTACCAGACCACCCCGCTGGCGGCGAACACCGCCAGTCCGACGGTGCAGGCCACCACCCGGCCGGCGATCAGCAGCGGGGAGGGCGCCCGCTTCCCGTCGCCGCGGCGGGCGGCTGCCCGGCCGCCGCTTCCGGCCTCCGGGGCGCCCCCGGTCCGCTCGGCGCCCCGGGCCGGCCCCGTCCGTCCGGTGCGCTGGGTGTGCTGCTCGGCGTCGTCAGCCACGGTGCCTCCTCCGGTGCCGGACCAGCCGGACCACGATCACCAGTAGGGCCGCGGCCGCGGCCTCGGCCATCACGGGAAAGCCCTGCACCACCCACTTCGCGGCGCCGGTGGCCAGGCCCCTTCCCTGGTAGCGGTCCCGGTGGGCGGCCAGCTCGACGGCGGCCGTCGCGCCGAGGACCACCAGCGGTGAGGCCGCGAGCAGCCACCACCAGCCGTTGCGGCTGCTCAGCGCCGCCGCCACACCGGTGCCGAGCACCGCGCCCACCGCGAACGCCAGGCCCATGCCGGGGCCGGAGAGTTCGTCGACCGCGGCGCCGGCCAGGGGCAGCCCGAGGGTCGCGGCTACCGGCAGCGCGGCGCCGCCGGGCAGGGGCCGGGCGGGCGCGCCGGGTCCGCCCGCCGTCCGCCGTCGCGAACCCTGGTCGGGCGACCGTCCTCGCTGTCCTGCCACGCACTTACCCCCGGTGTTCCCGTGTCCCGTGCGCCATGGTGGCGCTGGTGCCCGCTCCGGTGCCTGTCCGTCGTTCGGAAATCCGTTCGCGGTGCTTCCAGTTCTGGACGTTCGGGCCGGTCGTCCGGTTCCCGGGGGCGGCCCGGCCGCCTGCGGGCGGAGGTGGGGGCTTCCGATTTACCTCTACACGGGTGTAGAGATCGTAGGCAGCATAGATCACGTGCGTCCGGGGTGGCGGCTCCGGATCTGGCGCGGGTCGGATAAACTACACCGAGTAGTTTCTTAAGAGGTCGGCCGGTGGGCCGACGGATGAGGAGTGGGCCGTGGCGACCACGGGTGGAGCGGGACGGCCGGAGAAGCGCAAGGCGATCACGCAGGCCGCGACGGTGGTGTTCGGGCGCGAGGGGTACGTGCGGGCCAGCATGGACGCGATCGCGGCCGAGGCCGGGGTGTCCAAGCGCACGGTCTACAACCACTTCGCCGACAAGGAGACCCTCTTCCTGTCGGTGGCGCTGCAGAACTCGGCGGAACTGACCGAGGAGGTCCGGCGCCTGATGGCGAAGTACCTCGACCGCGTGGTGGACCTGCGCCGGGACCTGGTCGACTTCGCGGTGGAGCGGGCCCGCGCGGTGCTGTCCGCCGGTGAGCACGGAGCCCTCGGCCGGGCGATCCGCGCCGAGGTGGCCAACATCCCGGCGGACGTCCTGGAGGCCTGGCTGGAAGCCGGGCCGATCGCCTCGCTGCGCGACCTCGCGGCGCACTTCGAGGCGCTCGCGGAGCGCGGACTGCTGGCCGTCGAGGACGCCGTACTGGCCGCGGAGCAGTACACGCTGCTGACCTTCCACGGCATCGCCGAGCGCTCGTTCTGGGGCGCCGTCCCGGTGGCGGACGAGGAGGTCGAGCGGATCGCGGCGGTCGGCGTCGACGCCTTCCTGCGGATCTACGGCGGGCCGGCGGCCCGGGTGTGAGCCCCCGCCCGGGTCCCGCCCGGGGCGTCGGCCGGGCTCGGGCTCGGGCCCGGGGCGGGGCCGGCCGTGTGCCGCCCCCGCCCCGGGCCCGCGTGGATCACTTCCAGTTGACGCCCTTGCCGAGGGTGTACGGGTCGCCCCAGTACTCGGCGCCAGCGACCTTCGAGGCCTCCGGGGACATCGCCACCGCGCAGGAGGTGGACGATTGGCCGTTGGTGAAGCCCTTGGGCAGCGAGTCGCTCTTGCACTTGGGGAAGGCGCCGATGATCAGCAGGTCCTGCGCCTCGGTGCCGTCCGCCAGCAGGCCCTTCATGTGGTTGACGCTGGTGAAGGACAGGTCGGTGCCGCCGGCGTTCGTGATCTTGTAGTGGATGTAGTACGGCACCAGGCCCTTGGCCTTGTCGCCCAGGTTGAGCGAGGTGAGGTCGGCCGGGTCGCCCTTCTCGATCGAGGTGACCGCGAGCGCGATGGTGCCCTTGGTGCTGCCCGAGCTGAACGGCATCGTGACGGCGTCGCCGACCTTGACCGTGGTTCCGGGCGCCGCGGTGGCGCCGGCCGGTGCGGGTGCGGCGGCCGTACCGGACGCCGCGCCGCCCGCCGGGGCGGAGGTCGGGGCGGCCGGGGTGATGGCACCACCGCTCGGCGACGGCGCGTCGGTGGCGGCGGCGGACGGGGCGGCCGGCGGTGTCGTCGCCGCGGTGTCCGACGACGCCGCGTCGTCGTTGCAGGCGGTCATGGTGAGCGTGCCGACCGCGGCCAGTGCGGCCAGGGCCAGCACGCGGCGATTGCTGCGGATGGGCTTCATGTGACGTCCCCCGTCATCGCGGGCCGCCGTCGGGCGGCCCTCCTGATGGACGTTCATAGCGCACTCCACTGACCGGTGCCATGACTTCGGCCAGGCTTTGACCGGTCCGTGACGACTTCCTCGCGGGTCCGTGACAAGGGATATCGAGTCGTGATCAGGGAAGCGGGGTCGGTGCCGCCCCAGGCCCGACCGGATCCGTGCGATCCTGATCGCCATGATTGCGAAGATGGTCGATCAGGCTCGCCGTCTGGTGGCCGAGCGCTACCCGGACGCGCTCGCCGCACTGCTGGCCGGCTCCGCCGCGACCGGGAACCCCACCGCCACCAGCGACCTCGACCTCGCGGTCCTGGTCGCCGACGGCGGCGGGACCCACCGGGAGACCGTCCGCTTCGAGGGCCGCGTCGTCGAACTCTTCGTCCACACCGGGACCGGCCTCGCCGAGCTGTTCGCCGTCGACGCCGCCTCCCGCCGGGCGGTCCTCCAGAACATGTACGCCACCGGCCTCCTGCTGACCGACCCGGACGGCCACGGCGCCCGCGCCCGCGAACGGGCCCGGGCCGACCTGCGCCAGGGCCCGCCCGCACTGGCCCCGGACACCGTGGAGACCCGTCGCTACGGCCTGACCGACCTGCTGGACGACCTGGCGGACGCCGACGACGACGCGGAACGCCTGGCGATCGCCGCAGAGGTGCTGACCGC
This sequence comes from Kitasatospora sp. NPDC048545, assembly GCF_040651155.1. Lineage (NCBI taxonomy): Bacteria > Bacillati > Actinomycetota > Actinomycetes > Kitasatosporales > Streptomycetaceae > Kitasatospora > Kitasatospora sp. NPDC048545. Next base: position 1,197 of record NZ_JBEZIQ010000017.1, on the reverse strand, counting down.
CGCCGCCGACCTGCTCTGCGATCACCGGCGGGCCTGGACCGGCGCCGGCAAGTGGCTGCCGCGCCGCCTCCGGGAAGCCGACCCGGTCCTCGGTCCGGCCCTGGTCGACGGCCACCTGCGGCTGTGCCGGGACGGCGACCCGGACCCGCTGGCACGGGCGGCCCGGCACGTCCTCGACCTGGTCGGCGGCCCGCTCTCCGAGGGCTACCGCCGCACCTGGCACGGCACCATCGAACGCACCGTCTGACCGGGCGCCCTGTCCGAACCTGCGCACCGCCTGAACCTGCGCACCGCCCGGGCGCTCAGGATGCGCTGAGCACCAGCTCGTTGTACGTCGCGACGGTGGTGAACCCGAGCCGCTCGTAGAGCCGGATCGCCGGGGCGTTGTCGGTGCGGACGTTGAGGCCCAGGTGGTCGGTGGTCGCGGCCAGGTGCCGGCACAGGGCGGTGACGCAGGCCCGGGCGAGGCCGCGGCCGCGGGCGTCGGGGTGGGTGGTCACGTTGCCGAGGACCGCGACCCGCTGGGTTGGGGAGTGGACGTGCACCCCGGCGACGGCCAGCAGCCGGCCGTCCTCGCGGACGCCGGTGTACCCGCCGCCGGTCAGCATCCGGGGGTCGAACCAGGCCTCCGGGTACGACGTGGGCAGCAGGGCGCGCGTGTCGGCGAGGTCGTCCGGGGTCAACAGCTGCGCCTCGTGGGGGACTTCGGTGGAAAGGTCGTGGGTGAGGAGCATCCGGAGCAGCGGTGTCCGGCGCTCGACCGCGTAGTCGGGTGCGAGGGCCCGCTCGGCGCCGTCCGGCAGTCCGGCCAGGAAGCGGCGTGGCAGGAACGGCAGCAGGTCGCCCAGCAGTGCCTCCAGCGGGGGGACGGCGGCGGGCCGGGCGAAGGCGAGCAGGACGGGGGTGTCGCCGCCGCTGTACAGCAGGGCGACCGGGCCGTGCTCGGCGGAGGCGGTGTACCAGGTGGTGTCGTCCAGGTCGCCGAGCTCGAACAGGTGTAGCGCCGGATCGGTGCGGAACCGGGCGGCGAGCGCGGCGCGGTCGTGCAGGCTGATGAGGGGCACGCGGTCGAGGATAGGCCCGGCCCGTCCGGCCGCGTCCGGTCCTCAGCCGTCCACGCGCCCTCGCCGGCGGCCGGTTCGAGCGCTTCACCGCCGAAGACCTTCTCGTAGGCGCTGTCGTGAACCGTTCCCTGCA